>WHUD01000028.1:0-39059 GCA_009377385.1 Actinophytocola sp. | reverse complement strand
CGGATCACGTGGGCGGCGTGGTTCGAGCTGTGGCACTCGTCCCGCGTGTTGTCCTACTCGACCGACGACAACTACCGGTCGCTGGCGACGAACCACATCGAGCCGTGGCTCGGCGACAAGCGGCTGTGCGACATCGAGCAGATAGACGTCGCGAAGTGGAAGAAGAAGCTGCTGCAGCCGACGCGGAACGCGAAGCACAAGCGCCGCTCGGTGTGGACGATGCGCGGTGCGCTGATGCTGCTCAACACCAGCCTGAACGCCGCCGTCGACGCCAAGCGGCTGCACGTCAACCCGGCCAAGAAGGTGCCGTACCCGGATCTACCGCAAGCGCTCGAACGGTTCCTGACCCCGGACGAGGTCGAGGCGATCAGCTTCTACATGGACGGCCTGAACCGGCTCGTGCTGTGGACGAGCGCGCAGTCGGGGCTGCGGTTCGGCGAGCTGGCCGGGCTGCACTGGCCGCGGCTCGACCTCAACCGCGGCACGCTGCAGGTCGCCGAGCAGTTTGACCAGAAGGCAGGTGTGATCAAGGTGCCGAAGGACAAGGAGCAGCGCACCGTGCCGCTACCGGGCGACCTGGTCGCGCTGCTCCGGCAGTACCGTGAGCACGCCGCCCCCTCCCCGCAGGCAACATGCGGCATTGACCACGAGCAGGGCCGGTGCGTCGGCGATCTCGTGTTCCGGGGGCCACGGCTGGCGCCGCTGCGGTCCAACGAGTGGGGCCGCGGGCCGTGGAAACGCGCACTCGGGTTGGCCGGCATCGAGGGGCGCGCCCGGCCGCATGATCTCAGGCACACCTACGCGAGCTGGCTGATTCAGGAGCGCATCTCGATCGCCGAGCTGGCCGCGCTCATGGGGCACTCCGACTGGGAGGTCACGCAACGGTACGCGCATCTCGCCGATCATCACCATGACGACGTCCGCCAGGCCCTGACGCGGCACCGCTCGCGTGCAGCAGCGCGTGCAGCAAACTACCCCCAAACCCCGCCAGACGACACCAAACTAGAGAGTGTTGGGTGAGCCGAAAAATGTACCCTGACCAGGCAAGACCAGCCCGCACCATGATCCGCCAGAAACCGTGTAGGCGGGTCCGTGCCAGTGTGGGTTCGAGTCCCACCGGACCCACAACCAGGCGCTCGGCGTCTACGTCGGTGCGCAGTCGCTCGCGCTGGTGATCCTGGCGCTGCTGTCCGCGTGGCATCGTGTCCTCGACGGCTTACACCGAGGTCCGACGGCCATGCTGACCGGCATCGGCGCGGGGGCGTTCCGGCCTCAGCACGGCGGGTCGTAGGACTGCTGTGGCAGGTACCGCCGCCAAGCCCCCGAGGTGAGGACGTCGGCCGATGTGGCGCAGATCCGCTCGATGCTCCGCTCGACGTCGTGGCTCCACAGCCGTGCGGTGCCGTCGCTGCCGCCGGTGACGACTGCGCCGCCGTCCGGGGTGAACGCCACCGCCTCGACCACGCCGGTGTGCCCTGTCAGCGCGACCGAGCCGGGGAGCTCCGACGTCTGCCACATCCGCACGGTCTCGTCGTAGCCGCCACTCATCAGCCGGGAGCCGTCCGGGCTGAACGCCACCGAGGTCACCGCGTCGGTGTGGCCGTGCAGCGGTTCGCCCATCGGGTGGACGTCGGACGGGTCCCGCGTGCTCCACATTCGAATGGCCTTGTCCCCGCTCGCCGTGGCGAGTGCGACGTCGTCCGGGTGGAAAGCCACCGACCAGATCGGGCCGCTGTGCCCGGTCAGCGCCTTGCCGCGCGGCGTCGGCTCACGCGGGTCGCTGACATCCCACAGCCGGGCGGTCTGGTCGAAACTGCCGGTCGCGAACGTCGTACCGTCCGCGCTGAACGCACCTGACGTGATGTAGGCGGAATGCCCGGTGTCGAAGTCGGCCAGTTTCGTCGGCCGCTCGGGGTCGGTGACGTCGTAGAGCCGCAGGTCCGTACCGTTGACCACGGCCAGCGTCGTCGCGTCGGGGCTGAAGTAGCCCGAGGCACCTGGCAGCGTCGCCACCCGCTCCGGGTGCTCTGGATCGGTGACGTCGTAGAGCCGCACGCGGGTGTCGGTGCTGCCGGCCGCGAGCAGGCCGCCGCGCGAGCTCAAGTCCAATGCGTGGACCGTGCCGTTGAGTCCCCGCAGCACCGGCCCGATCGGCATCGGGTCCTCCCGGTCGGCGATCCGCCACAGCCGCACCGTCCTGTCCGCCCCGCCGGTGGCCATCAGCTCGCCACCTGGACCGACGGCGACCGCGCTGACGCCGTCCGGGTGGCTGGCGAGTGCGCCGCTCGGCAGCGACCACACCCGCGCAACGCCGTCGTCGCTGCCGGTGGCCAGCCGGGAGCCGTCCTTGCTGAACCCGAGCGCGTAGACGATGCCGGACCGCGCCGACAACGGCTCGCCGAACGGCACCGTGTGCGCGGGATCGGAGACGTTCCACAGGCGGGTGGTGCCGTCCGCGCTCGCCGAGGCGAGCAGCCGCCCGTCCGGGCTGAACTGCACCGACCACACCAACCCCTCGTGCCCGGTCAGCGTGTCGTACTCCCGCGCCCGCCTCGGGTCGGAGACGTCCCACAGCCGCACCGTAGTGTCCTCGACGCCGACCGCGAGCGAGTCCCCGTCTGGACTGAACGCCACGGAGTGCACCATGTCCGCCGCGCCCGTCAGCGGCTCGCCGAGCTGCGTCGGATTGCGCGGGTGGGAGACGTCCCAGAGCCGGACGTCGTGGTCGTCGCTGCCGCTGGCGAGCACGGTGCCGTCCGGGCTGAACGCGATCGACCGGACGGCCGCGTCGTGGCCGGTGAGCGTACCGAGCCGCGTCGGCCGCGCGGCCTCGGAGACGTCCCACAGGCCGACGGTGCCGTCGTCGTTGGCGGTAGCGAGCGTGTCGCCGTCCGGACTGAACGCCAGCAAGTACATCGTGCCGTTGCCGGGCACGATCGGCTCACCGATCCGGGTGGCGTTTGCAGGGTCGGAGACGTCCCACAGCCGGATGGTCGCGTCGTCGCCGGTGGTAGCGAGCGTGTCGCCGTCCGGGCTGAAGACGGCCGAGCTCACCCAGCTCTGGTGCCCGGTCAGCGGCTCGCCGAGCGGCCGCGCCTTGCCGGAGGCGTCCCACAGCCGCACGGTGCTGTCCTCGCTCGCGGTGGCCAGCACCGAGCCGTCCGGGCTGAACGACGTCAGGTACACCGCGCCCTTGTGGCCGCGCAACGGGGTGGCCAGCGGCGACTGGCCGGTGGACAGCAGCCGCCCTGCGACGCCCCTGTCCTCAGGGCGCATCCGATGTGCGACCAGGCTGAGCTGCGCGGACAGCGACGGGTCGTCGGTCGCGAGGCTGCCCGCTTCAGCCAGGATGTGGCGGAACTCGGCGTCGTCGCGTTCGTTGACGGCGATGCCCGCCGCGCCGGCCGCGATCAGCGCGAACACGCCGACCAGTGCGACCGCGGTGTGCCGCAGCCAGCGCTGCCTGCGGTGATGCTGGCTGGACACCCTGACGAAGCGCCTGGCAAGCGGGGTCAACTCGACGGTGTCGGACTCGCGCGCGAGCCGTTCGGACGACTCAAGCCGCGAGCCGCGATACAGCAGCGACGGGTCCTTGTCCTGCTCGTCCCACGACTCGGCGTCTGCTTCGAGCCGCTGCCGGGCCAGGTTCTCTGCGCGGTTGTCGTCGATCCAGCCGCGCAGCCTCGGCCATGCGTCGAGCAACGCCTCGTGGGTGATCTCGACCGACTCGGCGTCGAGCGTGACGAGCCGCGCCCGCACCAGCGCCTCAAGCGCCCGCTCCCGCGCGGGACCGGCGCCGGTCACCTCAGCGCGGGTGGCCCTCCGCCGGACGTCGCGGGTCTCGTCACCGATCCGGACAAGGCGCAACAGGATGCGGCGCGCGGCCTCGGCGCCGTCGCCGTCCAGCTCGGCCCACGCGCGCTCGGCGGTGGCGGCGACCGCGCCGTGGATGCCGCCAGCGCGCCGGTAGCCCGCGACGGTCAGCTTGCCGTTGCTGCGGCGTTGCCACGTCGCGAGCAGCGCGTGCGCGAGCAGCGGCAACGCGCCGGCCGCGTAGCCGGGTGCGCCGCTGGTCCGGCCGCCGGTGCGACGCAGCGTCGCGCCGAGGTCGGCAAGCATCAGCTCGACAAGGCCGGACTCCCACTGCAGTCCGACCGCCTTCGCCGGCCGCACGACGGCGTCGCGGAGTTCGCTCTCGCTCATCGCGCCCAGCGCGAGCTGCCGCTCCTGCATCGCATCGACCAGCTCGGGGAAGCCGAGGCAGTGGTGGTAGAAGTCGGCCCGCACGCCGAGAACCACGACGTACGACGTACTCAGGTCGTGCAGCCGCCGCACGAACTCGTTCTGGACGTCCTCGTCGTCGGAGAGGGTGAACAGCTCCTCGAACTGGTCGACGACGATGACCCCTTGAGGGGGGTCGGACTCCGCCAGCGTGCCAAGCGGATCTGCGCCGGGTGTCAGCGCCGTGATCGGCAGCTCCGACGTCTGCTCATCTCCCAGCGTGCCTGCGGCGAGCGACGGCCCGAGGCCAGCACGCAGCAGCGACGACTTCCCCGCGCCTGACGCGCCGACCAACACAACGAACCCGCCGTCGGCGCGGGCTTGGGCGAGGCGTGCGAGCAGGTCCGATGTGGCGCGTTCCCGGCCGAAGAACCACTCCGAGTCGGACTGCTGGAACGCCGAAAGCCCCAGGTACGGACACACCGCGTCGCCGTCGGCTGCCGGGCGCGGCGACACAACATGGCCGTTGCCGGTTTGCGGGGCGGCGAGCGCGACCTCCCACCATGAGCGCCATGTCGTCATGTCGTACAGGCCTGCGACCACCGGCTCGGACCTGCGCCTGCGTGCCTCGCCGATCAGTACCCGCAGCACGGCGGCGAGCCCGGCGAACCGGGCTGGCACGTTCCTGCCGCGCCGCCAGTCGCTGATGCGTTGCGCAGGCACGCGCACCGGACGTCCGTTGTCGTCGACACCGCGTTCCCGCGCGACCGACTCGGTGACGCGCTTCAGCGGCGGGTTGCCCGCCTCCGCGTAGAGCAGCGCGAAGCGTTCGGCGAAGGCGGCGCGGGGGCTGGCCGTCACGTCGGTCTCGGTCACGAACGTTCACTTCCTCTGCGGCGGGGGCGTCGCGTCCGGACCGGAAAACCGCGACCAGTCGCTCAACAGGGATTTTAGAAACCGGTTCAGGCGAACGGGTGTACTCCCCCACCGATCGGCGGCATCCTGCTGTGGGGCCGGAGGGGTCCTTGGGGTAACGCTGCGTTGGGCAGGGCTAGGGGGCCTGCCCAGCGCAGCGATCCGCTTCAGCCGTCGGTGAGGAGCCCGCCGGAGTCGTCCGCTCCAGTGGTCGGCGGTGCGGCGGACGTCGAAGGCTCGCTCGGCTCGGTGCTCGGTGAGCCGTTGGCAGGCGGGTCGTCGTCAGGTTCCGGCTCGGGTTCCGGTTCCGGCGGCGGGGCACACTGGATCTCCTCCAGCGGCTGGTACACCACCGTGCGGGGCTCCCGTTTGACCACGGAGCCGTCCATCTTGCGGATGATCCTGGTGTTGGTCGCGCTATAGCCGAACACGCCCTCCTGCGGTATGCACTCGGTGCCGTACGGCTTCACGACAACGGGCGCGCTGGTGTAGTTGAATGGCTCGCCGGTGACGGACTCGACCTTGACGTGCTTGGTGCCCCAGAGCTTGACGGTGATGCTCGTCGGCGTCCACGTCGTCTGAATGGCGACGCCGTTCGGGGTGGTGTTGCGGAACTTCAGGTCGATCACGCTTGAGCCGTCTGGGTTCTGGAAAACAGTGGCTTCGCGCGCGAGCGGGTACCGGCTGATGTAGAAACTGTGCTCGCGGTGCTCGACGTCGGCCATGCCCGCGAAGTACGAGGCGTTGTAGAGCGTGGTCGCGAACTGCGATATGCCGCCGCCGACCGCCCGGGTCAACTCGCCGTTCTCGATGATGGCCGCGGAAACGTACCCCTGCTCGATGCCGCGCCGACCGGTGTAGCCGTTGAGGCTGAATGTCTCACCTGGCCGCACGATCGCGCCGTTGACCTCCTCGGCGACGCGCTTGATGTTCACGCCGGAGTCGCTGGCGAAGTCGTACGTTGTGAACTTACCGATGACTTCCTTGATGCGGAGGTTCTTCAGTTCCTTGGTAGTCAGCTCCGCTGGCGTGTGGTGGTAGGTCAGCGTGACCTCACGCTCTTCGGTGGTGGCGGCTGCCTTGAGCAGCGCGTCCGACGCGGTCTGCCACGCCACCTCGGTGCCGTCGACGGACGGCTTGACCGTGGTCCGCTTCTCGCCGAACTCGATCCTGGCGTCCTTGCCCTTGACCTCGGTCGGCGCGAGTCGCTTGCCCATGGTCTTCCGCAGGCGTTGCGGCGGGATCCGGGGGCTGAGGCTGCCGTCGTCGTTGGCAGTGAACGTCACGACGGACGCGATCTCGCGAGGCGTCATCCGCATGGTGCGTCCGCGCGCCTCCAGCGTGATCGGGGCCGACACCGCCGTGTTGGCGAAGCCGTTCATGGCGCGCTGCACACCGTCCGGCGTCGCCCGCACCTCAAGGGTGTCGACCGGCACCGGGATGACGTCGCGCTCCACCCAGCCGCTGACGACGTCCTGCACGCCGCGCTGCACGTCCAGCCGCTTGCCCTCGGACGGCTCGACCGGCACCGGCGTCGTCCCTCGGTACTTCACGGTGCCTTCGACCTTGGGGACGTCGATGCGTGTGGCGAGCTCGCCGAGTGTGCCCGCGATGGCGTCGTTGTTTCCGGTGGCGACGGCGTCCACCTCGCGGTCGGTGAACAGCGATAGCGCCCTGGTGAACGGGTTGTAGCTTGGCGCGTTCGCGGCGTCGACGGTCGCCGCCCAGTCGATGCTCACCCGCGCGTCGTCCGGGTTGATCGTGACGGACTTGCCGTCGGCCGTCGCGGTGTGCGGCTGGTCGAGCCGGGGCGAGAGCCGCAGTCGCAGCACGGACTCCGCTTCGACCGGTTCCAGGCCGCCGATCTCGACCCCGGCGACGACGACGTTGCGGGGGATCTCGCCCTGGGTGGTCAACAGGTCGAGAAGGTAGAGTCCTGCGAGCGCGGTGAGGATGGCAGCGGCGATGCCGAGCGTCTTGCGCGCACGGACGAACAGCGACACCACCGTCGCGCCGACGGCCGCGACGACCGGTTTCCGGGGCTCGGCTGGCGCTTCCTGCTCGGACACCTCGGCGTCGGACCGCTCTTGCGCAGACTCGTCGGTGTCGCTGCCCTCGTCAGCGGCCGCCTCGGCATCTGTTGCTTCCGTGGACGCATCGGCCTCCGCCGGCTCAGCCTCCGCCTCCGTCGGCGTGGCCTCCTGCTCCGCCGCGTCCGCCTCCGCCTCCGCCGGCGTGGCCTCCGGTTGAGGCACCTCCTGCTCCGCCGCGTCCGGCTCATCGTCCGCAGGCTCCGCCGCGGCGTCGTCACCCGAGACCTGCTCGGCTACCCCGGATTCGCCCGTCGCGGGCGCCACCGACTCGCCCTTGGCTTCCTCTTGTTCTTCCCCCTCAGTCACGTCCGCGTCGGCCTCAATGCGCTCAGGCTCGGCCTGCTCGGCGCTCTCAACGTCACCCTTCTGGGGTTCCGCTGACGGCGACTCACCGTCACGCGCCTCATCCGTTTCCTCAGCTGGCCTCGCGGCGGGGTCACCGTCACTCACGCGAGTCCCTCACTTATTCACCTCGATTTCAGCGGCGAGGTTCAGAATCATGCCAGATCGCACTCTCCGCCCACGGTTGACCCGCCTTGAGAACACCGGACGCCGTCCCTCACCCGAGCCGCGAAGATCAGCACAGCCCCAGCTCAGCTCCGCTGCGTCCGCGCGACACGTACGGGCCGCCTACCCGGCTCAGCAGCCAACCCAATGCAACAGAGCAATAACGGAAATGGAGCCGTTCAACCCACCATAACGACCCGACCAGTCAATGGACATCCATTACAGAAAGTTAGATAAATCGCGATCTGAGTGTCGTGGATTGCGTCAGTCGCACCCATTTTCGCGACCGTCGCGACACGTTCTGCCAACCCCGCCTCGCAGATTGTGATGCCCGAATTGTAGGCTCCATACGGAAAGGTCACCCAGTCGCGTTTAAGGTCTTCCCCATTATGAGTGACGACCATCGCTACGACAGTTTCGTCGCCATCGGCGACTCGTTCACCGAGGGGGTGTCCGACACCCATCCCGACGGTGGGTACCGGGGCTGGGCCGACGTGCTTGCGGCCCGGCTCGCCGAGACCCGTCCCGGCCTGCGCTACGCGAACCTCGCGTCGGCGCACGTCTTCGACGACCCTCGACTCTGGGCGGACGACCGGATCCATCTCAACGGCGACGGCCACCGCAGGATCGCCGAGGCCGTCGACGAGGCGATCGGCCTCGCACCACACTTCGACTGGCAAGCTCCGCTGCCACCGATGGGACACGCGACATGGGCGGACCAGCGACTGGCCGATGCCCGGTGGGCACGAAATCACCTGCTGCCTTGGGTCGGCAGAAGGCTGGCAGGCAGGTCGTCCGGCGACGGACTCGCTCCCAAGCGCCCCAGCCTCACACCCCTACATTCGGACAGCGAGGACATCAAGGGCACCCGCTAAGACACCGGAAGCACCAGGGATAACCGCTCAGCCAGCAATTATTCCGGTGACACCCGGCCACCCCCATGCACGTGCATATTACTTTTCATGTAGGATCGCACGTGCCGGTCGACCCCCAGGGCCGGCATACGCCCCCGGCGCCCCCTCCCCCCTCGGCGCCGGGGGCCCTCTCATTTCCGGCCGATGTCCCAGTGCCTGCAAGAGATTCCGGGCGCTGCGCTACGCTCCCGGCCATGCGCACGCTGAACCCGATCCGGTGGGTAGCCCGGCTCGCCGACTCCTTCGAGGAGCGTGGCGTATACGTGCCCGGCATCGACGGGGGACCCGTTCAGCCATGGCGGGAATTCGGCTGGGCCATCGTCGGCTGGGTCTTCACGATCGCGCTCTTCGTTCTTTTCTTCGCCCTCGCGACCTGAACACCCGCCAGACCCACGTGACGGCTTTTCACATACACCGCTAGGAATTCCACTCGATTTCGTGAGCGCCGTCACCAACAAACAGCCGTCGGATTACGGGATGGCCACGGGCGTACACCAGGTCCGACTCAAGATGTCTTCTCGACTCGCCACTGCGAGGTTTGGAGTCCAGAGTTGTGGCTAGCCGGTTTTAGTACCGGTGCCCGCAAAGTCTGTTAAGTCCATAGCAGTCGCCAGCCCACGAGAAGGAGTGGACCCTGTGCGCAAGCCCGTGAGGGTTGCGGTCGCGTGCGCGTTGCTCGTAGGCGTCGTCACCGGAGTCACCGCATGCGAGTCAGCTGCGGAAGGGGATGCGACGGGTGACTCCACATCTGCCCATCCGTCCTCGATCGGCCCAACACCAGGGACCAACGAGCAGGCGTTCGGCGACCAGTTCACGTTCGGGAACGGTCTGTCGATCACGGTGTCGCGACCGACGTCGTTCACACCGAGCAAGACCGCCTACCCGGAAGCGCCGAGGGCGGTCGCGTTCGAGATCGTCATCGACAACGGCACCGAGTGGGCCTACTACCTCTCAGACCTGTCGATCACGGCGTGGGTCGGCGGCGAGGAAAGCCCGGAACTAATCGACACCACCCAGGGCTACAACGGGATCGTCGATATCAGCACCGAGGTGCCTGTGGCCAGCAAGACCCGCATGACCCTGGCCTACGCCGCCGAGCGGGACACCGACATGGTCCGGCTGCGGATCCGCCCCAAACCTGACACCTCGGCGACGGTGACCTACGTCGGTCAGGGGTAGCCGGTAATCTCGCCCGCGTGACTGAGCAAATCCGACTCCAGGTTGGCGACGCGGCCCCCGACTTCTCGCTGACCAGTAGTGACGGCAAGCAGATATCCCTGTCCGACTTCCGGGGCACGTCGGTCATCGTCTACTTCTACCCCAAGGCCGCAACGCCCGGCTGCACAACGCAGGCGTGCGACTTCACCGAAAACCTCGCGCTGCTCAACGACGCGGGTTACGAGGTGCTCGGCATCTCCCCCGACTCGCCGGAGAAGCTGGCGCGGTTCGCCGAGGACGAGAAGCTGCGGATCACGCTGCTCTCCGACCCGGAGAAGCAGGTCCTGACCGCGTGGGGCGCCTTCGGTGAGAAAAAGAACTACGGTCGCGTGGTGCAGGGCGTGATCCGCTCGACCTTCGTCGTCGGCCCGGACGGCACGCTCGCCGAGGCCCGCTACAACGTGAAGGCCACCGGCCACGTCGCGAAGCTCATCAAGGACCTCAAGATCGCCTGACGCACGGTGCCACCCGCTCAGCGTGCGATGACGCTGGGCGGGTGGTCAGCGATCGGCGAGAGCCCGCAGGTGCGGCAGCAGCGCCCGCAACGCCCTGCCCCGATGCGACAGCGCGTCCTTCTCGGCGGAGTCCAGCTCGGCCGATGTGCGCCGCTCCCCCTCCGGCACGAAGATCGGGTCGTACCCGAAGCCGTTATCCCCGCGCGGCTCGCGGGTCAGCGTGCCTGGCCAGCGGCCCCGCACCACGGTCTCCGAACCGTCCGGGGTCACCAGCGCCGCCGCGCAGACGAACGCCGCGTCCCTGCGGTCGTCGGGGACGTCGGTGAGCTGGTCCAGCACGAGCCGCAGGTTGGCCTCGTCGTCGCCGTGTCGCCCGGCCCAGCGCGCCGACAGCACGCCGGGCATGTCGTTCAGCGCGGCCACCGTCAGCCCGGAGTCGTCCGCGACGGCGGCGACCCCGCTCGCCGCTGCGGCGTCCCGCGCCTTGGCAAGCGCGTTGCCCTCGAAGGTCGGCTCCGTCTCCGGCGTCTCCTCGAACGGCTCGACGTCGCCGAGCCCGATGACGTCGAGCCCAGCGACACCCTCGGCCGCCAAGATGCGACGCAGTTCGTCGAGCTTCTTGCCGTTGCGGGTGGCCAGCAGCAGCCTGGTCACTTGCTCGCCTTCGACTTCTTGTCGCCCTTGTCTTTCTTGTCGCCCTTCTCCGGCTCCGGCAGCTCGCCAGGGTACGGCTGCTTCAGCGCCTCGACCTGCTTGGCGCTCAGCTCGGCGCACCCGGCGACCGCCATGTCGAGCATGGCGTCCATTGTGGATCGGGTGAACGTCGCACCCTCCGCGGTGCCCTGCACCTCGATCAGCGTGCCGGAGTCGGTCGCCACGACGTTCATGTCGACCTCGGCGCGGGAGTCCTCCTCGTACGGCAAATCGAGCCGCACCTTGCCGTCGACGACGCCGACGCTGATCGCCGACACCCCGCTGGCCAGCGGCTGCGGGTCGGCGAGCCGACCGGCGGAGGCCAGCCAGGTGACCGCGTCCGCGAGCGCCACGTACGCACCGGTGATCGCGGCCGTGCGGGTGCCGCCGTCGGCCTGGATGACGTCGCAGTCGATCACGATTGTGTTCTCACCGAGCGCGGCGAGGTCGATGCACGCACGCAGCGACCGGCCGATCAGCCGGGAGATCTCGTGCGTGCGCCCGCCGATCTTGCCCTTGACGGACTCGCGGGCGCTGCGCGTGTTGGTGCTCGACGGCAACATCGCGTACTCGGCGGTCACCCAGCCGAGCCCGGAGCCGGTGCGCCAGCGCGGCACCCCCTCTGACACGCTCGCCGCGCACAGCACCCTGGTGTTACCGAACTCGATCAGGACGGACCCCGCAGGCCATTTCTGGAAGCCCCGGGTGATCCTCACCTCGCGGAGTTCGTCGTCGTCCCTGCCATCTGCTCTCACCACGGTGCGTCAGCCTACGAGCAGGACAATCGTGCCATGCGGGGTGGGTGCTCAGATGTCGTAGACGGAGCCCTGTTCGACCAGCTCAAGCGGGCCGTCGAACGTCGTACGCGCCTCAGCGTAGATCTTGGCACGGTCGGTCCACGGCGCAACGTGGGTGAGCAGCAGCCGCCGGGCGCGAGCCCGATGCGCGAGCTGGCCCGCCTCAACCCCTGACATGTGCACGCCAAGCGGCCGGTCGTCGGCGTCGGTCCAGGACGCCTCGCTGAGCAGCACGTCAGCGTCCCTGGCGAGCACGTCCAGCGCAGGGCACACGCCGGTGTCGCCGGTGTAGGCGAGCGTGGTGTCGCCGTGGCTGACACGCAGCCCGTACGCGGGCGTCGGGTGCAGCACCTCGTACGCGGTGACCTCGAACGTTCCGATCTGGAACGGCTCCGTCGTCGGCAGCGGATGGAACTGGTAGACGTCGCCGAGGTCGGTCTCCGCGCGCTCCGGCTCGTTCGGCGCGTACAGGTTGATCAGCCGCTGCTCGGTGTCCGCAGGCCCATAGACCGGCAGCCGCACCGGCGTACCCTCAGGCCAGTGCGGGTGGTAGCGCCGTATGACCGTCAGCGCGCCGAAGTCGGCGCAGTGATCGGGGTGCAGGTGCGAGAAGACCAGGGCGTCGAGGTCGAACGGGCTGCGATCCGCCTGCAGCTGCGACACCGTGCCGTTGCCGAGTTCGAGCCCGAGCACGAAGCCGTCGGCCTCGAGCAGGTAGCCGGAGGCGTTGGTGTTCGGGCCGGGCACGCTGCCAGCGCACCCGAGGATGGTCAGACGCACGTGCCTTACCCTGCCATGTTTGAGCCGATCCGCGAATGACCGCCAACACGTCGCGACTCGTGTCACTCCCGCGGTTCAGACCGTGGTGAGCTCGAACCCCGGTGGCGCGCCGAGGAAGCGCCGTGCCAGCTTGTTGAACCGCTCCGGCTCGCCGGTGGCGAGGAACTCGTGCTTCGGCTGCTCGTCGGACGGTTCCGCCAGCAGGTCGGCCTCGGTGAGCACCCGTACGACGTCCTTGGCGGTCTCCTCCGCGCTGGAGACCAGCGTGACGTCCTGGCCCATGACGATCTGCAGCACGCCGGTCAGCAGCGGGTAGTGCGTGCAGCCGAGCACCAGCGTGTCGACCTCAGCAGCGAGCAGCGGCTCAAGGTAGCCCTGCGCGAGCCCGAGCACCTGGCGGCCCGATGTGATGCCGCGCTCGACGAAGTCCACGAACCGGGGGCACGAGACGCTCGTGACGCTGATGTGGTTGGCGGCGTGGAAGGCGTCGTCGTAGGCGCGGGAGCGGATGGTGCCCTCGGTGCCGATGACCCCGACCCTGCCGGTGTGGGTGGCTGCGACGGCGCGGCGCACCGCGGGCAGCACCACCTCGACCACCGGGACGTCGTAGCGCTCGCGGGCATCCCGCAGGCAGGCCGCCGACGCCGTGTTGCAGGCGATGACCAGCGCCTTCACGCCGTTCGCGACCATGCTGTCCATGGCGGCGAGCGCCAGTTCGCGCACCCGCGCGATGGGCAGCGGGCCGTACGGCGTGTGCGCGGTGTCGCCGACGTAGCGGACCCGCTCGGCGGGGAGCTGGTCGAGGATCGCCCGTGCCACGGTGAGACCGCCGACACCGGAGTCGAAGATGCCGATCGGGGTGTCTATGGCAGGGGAAGCGCTCACGGGCCGAGATTACCCGGCAGTGTGGCGCCAGCCGGACGTGCGGGCGTCCTGGCGGCACGGTCAGCGCGGGAGACCAGCCACGCGGCGAGCACCCCCGCGAGCGCGCCGAAGAGGTGCCCCTGCCAGGAGATGTTGCCCGCAACGGTGGGCAGCACGCCCCAGAACATCCCGCCGTAGACGAAGAACAGCACGGCGGCAAGCACGAGCTGCCCCACCGCCCGGTTGAAGATGCCCCTGACCAGCAGGAACGCCAGCCAGCCGAAAGCGAGGCCTGACGCGCCGATGGTGACCGCGTCCGGAGGCCCGACCAGCCATACCCCGAACCCGCTGACCAGCCAGATCGTCGCCGTCACCACGAACCACTTGCCGATGCCGCCTGCCATCACCAGGAACCCGAACAGCGCGACCGGGACGGTATTGGCCACCACGTGTCCCCACGGCCCGTGCAGCAGCGGCCCCCACAGCACGCCGTCAAGCCCGGACAGCGTGCGCGCGTGGATGCCTTCCTGCTGGAGGTTGGCTGGCAGCACTAGGTCGACCACCTCGACGACGTAGAGCAGCGCGGTGAACGAGGCCGCGACAAGCGCGGCAAGGAACGGCCGTGGCGGCAGGACCCGCTTGGCTGGGTCGCTCCGCCGGGACGGTGTCGGGGTCACGTTCATACCCCCAGGTTACGCAAGCATCATGCCCAGAGCTGGCCGTCGAGGCGTTCGGCCGCCTCGTCAAGCGAGCCGGAGTAGGCGCCGGTCGAGAGGTACTTCCAGCCCGCGTCGGCGACGACGAACGCGACATCGGCCGACTCACCCTTCTTGACCGCCTTCTCCGCCACGGCCAGCGCGCCGTGCAGCACCGCCCCGGTGGAGATGCCAGCGAAAATGCCCTCGACCTCGAGCAGCTCCCGCGTCCGGCGCAGCGCGTCGTAGGCGCCGACGGAGAACCGCCCGGTGAGGATGTCCGGATCGTACAGCTCTGGCACGAAGCCCTCGTCGAGGTTGCGCAGTCCGTAGACCAGCTCGCCGTAGCGTGGCTCGGCCGCGACGATCTGCACGTCCGGCTTGTGCTCGCGCAGGTAGCGGCCGACGCCGACCAGCGTGCCCGTTGTGCCGAGGCCGCCGACGAAGTGGGTGATCTCAGGCAGGTCCTTGAGTATCTCAGGACCGGTGCCGCTGTAGTGCGCGTCGGCGTTGGCAGGGTTGCCGTACTGGTACAGCAGCACCCAGTCCGGGTTGGCCTCGGCGAGCTCCTTCGCCCTGCGCACCGCCTCGTTGGAGCCGCCAGCGGCTGGCGAGAACACGATCCGCGCGCCGTAGGCCTGCAGCAGTTGCTTGCGCTCTTCCGAGGTGTTCTCCGGCATCACGCACACCAGGCCGTAGCCCTTGACCTTGGCGGCCATGGCCAGCGAGATGCCGGTGTTGCCCGACGTCGGCTCGAGGATGGTGCAGCCGTGCGTCAGGGTGCCGTCGGCCTCTGCCGCCTCGATCATGGCCAGCGCTGGCCTGTCCTTGATCGAGCCGGTGGGGTTGCGGTCCTCCAGCTTCGCCCACAGCCGGACGTTCGGCGCGGGCGAGAGCCGGGGAAGGCCGACGAGCGGGGTGCTGCCGAGTGCGTCGAGCAGCGACGAGTACCTGCTCACGGCACTTAGCGCATGCCACCCGCGACGGCGGGCAGGATGGTCACGGTGTCACCGTCGGACACCTCGGCGTCGAGGCCGCCCGCGAACCGTACGTCCTCGTCGTTGACATAGACGTTGACGAAACGGTGCAGCTTGTCCTCCTTGACCAGGCGTGCCTTCAGCCCGCTGTGCCGCGCCTCGACGTCGTCGATGACCTCAAGCACGGTGTTGCCCTTCGCCTCGACGGCCTTCTCGCCGCCGGTGTGGGTCCGCAGGATGGTCGGGATGGACACGGTCACGGCCATATGGGTTACCTCCGCTAACTGGGTTGACGCTTCAACTGACGCTCTGGGGGGCGGGTCTATTCCCGCACGTCAGGAGTCTGGTTTGTCGTCGCTGCCGGTATGGGCGAACATGTACGACTCGGTCGGGCTCGCTGCTTCGACGATCTCGACGTCTTCCTCGGTCACGACACCGTCGACGATGCGGTACGACCGGAGCTCGTGCGTCTCCGGATCCCGCGTCGACACCAGCACGTAGTGCGCGTCCGGTTCGGAGGCGTAGGAGATGTCGGTCCGCGACGGGTACGCTTCTGTCGCCGTGTGGGAGTGGTAGATGACGACGGGAACCTCGTCGTTGGCGTCCATCTCCCGGTACAACTTCAGCAGGTCGAGCGAGTCGAACTCGTAGAACGTCGGCGAGCGCGCCGCGTTGAGCATGGGTATGAAACGCTCGGGGCGGGCAGTGCCATCGGACCCTACGGGTCCAGCGATCACCCCGCACGCCTCGTCAGGATGGTCCTTCCTGGCGTGCGCGACGATCGCGTCAACGAGGTCGCGGCGGATCTGAAGCACCCTTCCATCCTAAAGGGTGGACAGTCCACGCCCACCTGTGTCCGTACCGTGAGACGACCCACGTCACACCGCAGGGCCCGCGAGTCGCACCTTCCCAGGCCGCGAGTCGCACCTTCCGGCGGCGGATACGACGTCACGAGCGGGGGACGCGGCGTCCTGAACGGGGGACACGGCGCACGGGTTACGGGGCTGCCACGAGGCGGGCGTGGTGGGCGGCGACGATCCGCCAGCGTGGGTCGGGCTCGGGCAGCACGCGGCACAGCCGCTCGACGACCTCGACGTCGTCGGCGCCACAGGACGTCTCCCAGAACCGCCACAATGCATCGGCATCGCCGCTGTCCAGCACCGCACGACGGACAAGCGCGATCAGCGACTCCCGCTCGTCGCGCACCGCTGGCGCCTCGGAGTCGGCGAGCAGTGGGCCGTTGAAGGCGTCCAGCACGGCGTCGACGTCGCCATCGCGGAGGGCGGCGCAGACCCGCAGGAAGTCCGCATCGATGTCGGCGGCCAGCCGATACGGACGGGTCCGCACCATCTCGGCGCCGAGCTGGGAACGCAGCCGGTGTATCTCGGCCCGCACCGTGACGGGGTTGCCGTCGTCGCCGTACAGCTCAAGCGCCAGCCGGTCGGCGGTCATGCCGTTCGGATGCATCGCAAGCACGGTGAGGATCTCCGCGTGCCGCAGTGTGATGGGAATCTCCCGACCATCCGCGGTGACGACCGGCGCGCTGTCGCTGAGGAACGTCAGCCCGAGCCGGCGACGCGCGGCAGTGTGGCTCGATGTCCGCCCGAGCCGGAGCAAGTAGCCCTCCGGTAGCGGCTCCAGCGTGCCGACCCGCCCGTCGGGCAGCGCGACGTCCGAGCTGGTGATCGGCACGGCGTCAGGCAGTGATCCGCAGGACTCCGTCGCCAGCACTCGCCCGGACGACGACAGCAGCGCACCAGGCTCGCCCCGCAGTGCATGCAGGTGCGGCATGTGGCTGCGGCGCACCCGCTCGTCGCGCACCGCGAGCTGGGCCTTGAGCTGCCCCTCGGCGAGGCTCGCCGACGCGGACACCAGCGCCAGCATCGCGGGATGCACCGTGCGCAGCGGGCCGCTGACGTCGATGGCGCCCAGCAGCGTCCCGGTCTCCGGGTCACGCACCGGCGCCGCGGCACACGTCCAGGTGTGATACATCCGCACGAGGTGTTCGGCGGAGTACACCTGCACCGGCTCGCCGGTGGCCAGTACGGTGCCCATCGCGTTGGTGCCGATGACGTCCTCGGACCACCGCACGCCCTCGGACAGCGCCACCCGGTCGGCTTGGTGGCATACGCCTGCCGCGCCCTCGCGCCACAGGATGTGGCCATCGGCGTCGGTGACGATCATGATGTGCTCGGCGTCGTCGGCGATGCTGACCAGGTTCTGCCGCAGCAGCGGCAGCACAGACGCCAGCGGGTGCGCCTGCCGGACGTCGTCCAGCTCATCGGTGTCGTAGACCAGCGGCGGGAGCTTGCTGTCCGGGTCGACGTGGGCGGCGAGCGACCGGTCCCAGGACTCGGAGATCACCGAGCGCGGCAGACGCGGCGCGGGCACCCCGGACAGCACGGCCTCGTGGATCCGCCGCAGCTCACGCGCGAATCCGTCCGGGTCGTGCAGCAGGTCAGCGGTGACCGCTCCGTCATGCCTCACGCGCCCCACGTTACGTGAGCACGCTCACGTCGATGCAACGCCAACGCAACGTTGGGCATGGAGTCGGATCTACCGCTGGATGACCTCCGCGAAGAGGATGTTGCCCTCTGCCGTTGCCCGTCGTGATCTCGTCAATGTTTCGCTTCGCGCGGCCATCACTGCCTGCAACGTCGTTGCAACGTCGCCGCTCATAGCGTCGCGCAACATCCGGAAACCGCAACGAAGCTGAAGGACGGCTATGACCACATACGCAGCGCCCGGCACCGACGGCAGCATCGTCTCCTACGAGTCCCGGTACGACCACTTCATCGGCGGTGAGTACACCCGGCCCGCGAAGGGCCAGTACTTCGAGAACCCCACGCCGGTGACCGGCCAGCCGTTCACCGAGATCGCGCGGGGCACCGCTGAGGACGTCGAGCGGGCGCTGGACGCCGCCCACGGCGCGGCACCGGCGTGGGGCAAGACGTCCGTCGCCGAACGGGCCACCATCCTGAACCGAATCGCCGACCGGATCGAGGCCAACCTCGAACCGCTCGCGGTGGCCGAGAGCTGGGAAAACGGCAAGGCGGTGCGGGAGACACTGAACGCTGACATCCCGCTGGCCATCGACCACTTCCGTTACTTCGCCGGTGCGATCCGCGCGCAGGAAGGCGGCGTGTCCGAGATCGACGGCGACACCATCGCGTACCACTTCCACGAGCCACTCGGCGTCGTCGGGCAGATCATCCCGTGGAACTTCCCGATCTTGATGGCGACCTGGAAGCTGGCCCCCGCGCTGGCGGCGGGCAACGCTGTCGTGCTCAAGCCCGCCGAGCAGACCCCGGCGTCGATCCACGTGCTGATGTCGCTGATCGCCGACCTGTTGCCACCCGGTGTGGTGAACATCGTCAACGGCTTCGGCGTCGAAGCGGGCAAGCCGCTGGCGTCGAACCGCAGGATCAGCAAGGTCGCCTTCACGGGTGAGACCACCACCGGACGTCTGATCATGCAGTACGCCAGCGAGAACCTGATCCCGGTCACGCTTGAGCTGGGCGGCAAGAGCCCGAACATCTTCTTCGACGACGTCGCCAGCGCCGACGACGCCTACTACGACAAGGCACTCGAAGGCTTCACGATGTTCGCGCTGAACCAGGGCGAGGTGTGCACCTGCCCGTCGCGGGCGCTGGTCCAGGCAGGCATCTACGACCGGTTCCTCGCCGACGTCACGGAGCGCACCAAGGCCGTGCAGCAGGGCCACCCGCTCGACACCGACACCATGATCGGCGCGCAGGCAAGCAACGACCAGTACGAGAAGATCCTGTCCTACATCGACATCGGCAAACAGGAGGGCGCCCGCGTCGTCACCGGCGGCGAGCCTGCCGACCTTGGCGGGGAGCTGTCCGGCGGCTACTACGTGCAGCCGACGATCTTCGAGGGCCACAACAAGATGCGGATCTTCCAGGAGGAGATCTTCGGACCGGTGGTGTCAGTTGCGAAGTTCGACGACTACGACGACGCCATCAAGACCGCCAACGACACCTTGTACGGCCTCGGCGCCGGGGTCTGGTCGCGCAACGGCAACGTCGCCTACCGCGCCGGCCGGGACATTCAGGCTGGCCGGGTGTGGGTGAACAACTACCACGCCTACCCGGCGCACGCCGCCTTCGGCGGCTACAAGCAGTCCGGCATCGGGCGGGAGAACCACTCGATGATGCTCGACCACTACCAACAGACGAAGAACCTGCTGGTCAACTACTCCGAGAACAAGCTCGGGTTCTTCTGATCCGCCCCTGGACCGCCGGGCGTGGTGCGCCTGCCCCGCAACGCTCGCACCACGCCTGGCTTCCACGTTGCCTGGGTGCTACGAAGGGCATCTTCCTGGCGACAGATGCCAGCAAGATGCCCTTCGTAGCACCCACCCACCGACGAAAGGCCCGCTTGCCGATGACCGCAGAACGGGTTGCTGTGACGCCGGAGGCTGCGGACCTGCTCCGCAGCCTCGCCGACACCCATGGCCCGCTGATGTTCCACCAGTCGGGTGGTTGCTGCGACGGCAGCGCCCCGATGTGCTATCCGGCTGGCGAGTTCCGCACTGGTAATTCCGACGAGGGCATATCCATATCGATGCAGTACCTTCGCCAGGACCGGTGCCCGTGCCGCAGCAACCGGTGCCGACGGGATTGATCAGACACGACATGTTGTGGTCGCTGCACTGATATGGATATCCACTTTCCGACGTCCAGCTTGGTGAGCTGGCCGTCGACGGGATCGACCCGGTGCCGGTGTGGATGTCCGCATCGCAGTTCGAGTACTGGCAGCACACGCACCTCACCATCGACATCGTGCCGGGGCGCGGCAGCGGCTTCTCGCTGGAAGCCCCGGAGGGCGTACGGTTCCTGATCCGCTCCCGACTGCTGACCGACGACGAACTCCGCGCGTTCGGGCTGCTCTGAACGACGAACACGACGTCCGGAACGACGAACACGACGTCGGGAACGGGGGACACGGCGTCGCGGGCGCGGGGTTATGGCGCCGGGCGGGCCTCCGGCCAGACGTCGCCGTACGCCTGGAGCGACCCCACCGACGTCGCGGCGAGCACGCCGTGTACCACCGCCCGCGCGAACGACGTCGCCGCTGCGGCACAGAGCGCGTCGAGGACAGCGGCGCGCTGCGGGACACCGAACGGTCCACTCGCCTCCGGCAGCTCTGTCGCGCCAGTCGCCAGCGCGAACACCGTGTCGCCGTCGAACATCGTGTGCGCGGGACGCACCGCTCGCGCGAGGCCGTCCTGCGCGCTCATTGCCAGCCGACGGCACTCCGCTTTGGACAGTGCGGCGTCGGTGGCGACCACGCCTATGGTGGTGTTCAACGACGCACCGGTGTCCGGCGAAAGCTCCCCAGGCCGGTCCGGCCACGTCACCCCGAACTCGCCAGCCAGCTCGTGATCCGCAGCCCAGGGACGTCCTGTGCTCACGTCCACCGCATCGCCGTGCGCGTTGACCACAGCCAGCGCGCCAACCGTGTGCTCCCCGAACGTCACGCTCGCCGTGCCGAGTCCGCCCTTGAGGGAACCGACCTTCGCACCAGCGCCAGCCCCGACGCAGCCCTGCGCCACGTCAGAACTCGCCGCATCGCACGCCGCGTAGCCGAATCCGGCGTCAGGGCGGTTGCCCCAATCGGACTGCGGCAGGTCGAAGATCACCGCACCGGGCACGATCGGCACCACCTCGTGCGGCTCCACACCAACGGGAAAGCCAGTGTCCTGTTCGGACAGCCAGCGCATCACACCGTCCGCCGCCGCGAGCCCGTAGGCACTGCCGCCGGACAGGCACACCGCGTGCGCCCGCTGCACCATGTTCTCCGGCGCGAGCAGGTCGGTCTCGCGCGTGCCGGGCGCACCACCGCGCGCGTCGACACCGCCGACAGCCCCGTCCCGCGCCAGCACGACGGTGGTTCCCGTCGCCCAGCCGTCACCGATCCGGTGATGGTGGCCGACAAGCACGCCGTCGACGTCGGTGATCGCGTTGCGCGGGCCAGGCGCGCTCATCCCGCCATCGCCTGCACCAGGCTCTCCTGGAGGTAGGTCAGCCAGTGGTACACGCCGATGTGTGCCGCGCGGGGGTCGTCTTCGGGTAGTTCGTCCGGCATGTCCTCGTTGACGTCGAGTGCGGTGCCGAGCGCGAGCCGGACGTCGTTGATCGCCGACAGCCAGGCGTCCGCCTGCTCGAGCGAAAGCCGCACCTCACCGCCGCGCGGCCCCAGCGTCTCCATCACGACCTGGGCGACGCCGAGTTTCGCGTCGAGCAACCCCGGCTCGTGCAGGCTCCGCAGGGCGGCTGCGGAGTCGATGTCCTCCTGCGTTGGCTGGTCAGGGTCGAGGCGGTGAAAGTCGGGCAGCAGGCGCGCGAGCACCGGGTCGTCAGGGGACGTCGACGGGCCCGCCTTGATGCCGGTGAGCTCGCTGAGCTCGTCCTGCGGCGCCTCGTCGGCGCGGGCCTTGAGCATGTCCTCCAACTGGCTGACAAGGCCGCGCAGCACCGCCGCTTCCTGCTGTTCGAACCCGGCGACCATCCTGGCGCCTTTACGCCGCCACGGCTTCACGATGCCTTCTGCATGGTCGCCCACAACCCTGCGGTGTGCAGCCGGGAGACGTCTCCCTCGACCTTCTCCTTGGAACCGGACGACACGATGGCTTTCCCCTTGTGGTGCACGTCGAGCATCAGCTTGGTGGCGTGGTCGTGGCTGTAGCCGAACAGCTTCTGGAACACGTACGTGACGTACGACATCAGGTTGACCGGGTCGTTCCAGACGACGGTCTGCCAGGGCCGGTCCGCCGCGCCGAGTTCGTCTGACGCGGGCTCAACCTGCGTCTGCTCGTCCGCTGCTGGCATGGACATAGTTCTATGGTGTCACGACGCACCCTTCGCGCAATGACCAGGTGCGGGCGTGCGCTGCCCCGTCACCCGACTCGCTCATAGGCTGGGCGCATGACAGCGCCGAGCACCGCACTGCTGACCGACCACTACGAGCTGACCATGCTCGCCAGCGCCCTCACGGACGGCAGCGCCGAGCGGGACTGCGTGTTCGAGGTCTTCGCGCGCAGGCTGCCCGATGGCCGCAGGTACGGCGTCGTCGCCGGCGCTGCACGGCTGCTCGACGCGCTGGCTGACTTCCGGTTCACCGACGCCGAGATCGACCAGCTCGCCGCCACCGATGTGGTGGACGACGAGACCCTCGACTGGCTGGCGAACTACACCTTCACCGGTGACATCGACGGCTACCCGGAGGGCGAGCTGTACTTCCCCGGCTCGCCGGTGCTGACCGTGCGGAGCAGCTTCGCCGAGGCCGTCGTGCTTGAGACGCTGGTGCTGTCGATCCTCAACCACGACTGCGCGATCGCATCGGCGGCGGCACGCATGGCAGCGGCAGCGGGCACCCGGCCGATCATCGAGATGGGGGGCCGCCGCACCCACGAACACGCCGCCGTCGCCGCCGCCCGCGCCGCCTACATCGGCGGGTTCGCCACGACGTCCAATCTGGAGGCTGGCCGCCGCTACGGCATCTCGACGCGTGGCACCGTCGCGCACGCCTTCATGCTGCTGCACGACACCGAGGAAGCCGCGTTCCTGGCACAGATCGCCAAACTGGGCACCGACACCACCCTGCTGGTCGACACCTACGACATCACGGCGGGCATTGACACCGCCGTGCGCGTGGCAGGCACCGAGCTGGGCGCGGTCCGTATCGACTCCGGCGACGTCGGCGTGCTGGCGCGGCAGGCCCGCCAGCAGCTGGATCGGCTCGGCGCGCGGGACACCCGCATCGTCGTCTCCGGCGACCTCGACGAGCACGCCATCGCAGCCCTGCGCGCGGAGCCGGTCGACGCCTACGGCGTTGGCACCGCCGTCGTCACCGGATCGGGCGCACCGACCGCGAACATGGTCTACAAGCTCGTCGAGGTCGACGGCAAACCGGTGGCGAAGCGCAGCGAGAGCAAGGAGTCCCGCGGCGGCAGGAAGTCGGCGTTGCGCAGGCACAAGCCGACCGGAACGGCGATCGAGGAAGTCGTCCACCAGGCGACGTCGTCACCAGAGCTGGGCGAGCACGACCGCTCGCTGCCGATTCCGCTGGTAAGGGGTGGTGACGTCGTGGGAAACCTGCCTACCCTGGAGGACAGTAGGCAACGCCTCCGGCACACGCTGGTGAGCCTGCCGTGGGAGGGTCTGAAGCTGTCCCACGGCGATCCGGCGATCCCGACCGTGTTCCGGTAGCAGGAGGTAGGCATGGCGAACGCACTGATCATCGTCGATGTGCAGAACGACTTCTGCGAGGGCGGCTCGCTCGCCGTCACCGGCGGCGCGATGCTCGCTGGCGACATCTCGACGTTCCTCGCCGACGACGCCGCCTACGACCACATCGTCGCCACTCGCGATTACCACATCGATCCCGGCGCGCATTTCAGCGACAACCCCGATTTCGTGCGGTCATGGCCGCCGCACTGCCGAGCGGGCACGCCCGGCGCGTCGTTCCACCCCGCGCTCGACGTCGGGCCGATCCGCGACGTGTTCTCCAAGGGCCAGTACAGCGACGGTTACTCCGGCTTCGAGGGCGAGTCGCCTGAGGGCAACCCGCTCGCGGCCTGGCTGCGCTCCCGCGACGTCGAGCAGGTCGACGTCGTCGGGATCGCGACCGACCACTGCGTGCGCGCAACGTCGCTGGACGCCGCGAAGGAGGGCTTCGCGGTCCGCGCGCTGCTCGACCTCACCGCTGGGGTGGCGCAGCAGACCGTGAACGAGGCGCTGGACCAGCTCCGTGTCGCGGGCGTCGAGCTAGTCGGCACGCCCCGAGTCGGCTGACGCGCCGTACGGATCGCAGCCGACCGAGCCGACGAGGATCTCGCCGCTGGCGGGCCCGCCTTCGGGGAACAGCACGATCCGGAGGGCGTTCACCCGCAGGCTGCCGTCCGGCGGCTGCGGCGCGACCAGCTCGTTGACGACGACCTTGGCCAGCGGCGGATCGTCCTCGTTTGGCGCGGGGATCGTCACGGTGTGGTTCGACGGGACCTCTTCCGGCAGCGTGAGGCCGTACACCCCGTCCAGCTCCATCACCGTCGACGAGCCCTTGCTCGTGGTCTCGCAGCGCGCGGCGAACGACGACACCCTGATCCTTGGCCCGCCCCATTCGCGCAGCACGCCTGTAGAGAAGTAGCGGCCGTCGACGTCGGCGTGTGCGTTGCCCTCGTCGTCGCGGGTGCAGTCGCTGGTGCCGCCCCAGAAGTCCGCGACGTCCTTGCCGACAGGGAACAGACCGGACTCGTTGTGCTGTTGCCCCTCGACGTCGCAGGCCGCGATCGGCCCCACCGCCAGCGGTTCGCCGTCGACGACGACGTCGACGGCGCCGAGGAATCCGGCTGCGGTCGCCGCTGATTGCTCCGGCGGTCCGGCTGCCGCTGGTGTTGCCGTGGCGAGTGCCGCCGTGAGGCCGCCCGCGAAGGCGACCGCGACGGCCCGCCGCACGCTGTGTGCCATGACGGGCTCCCTTCTGCCGTGTTGCGAGCTCGCGAGTGGAGCATCGGCAGGGTCAATTCCCGGACTGATGCCTGGTCGGGCATGACACCCACTCGTGTGCCCGCCCGGAGCGGGGCGCGCGGCGGTACCGTCTTGTGCCATGGCTGCCCTCTCCCCCGCGCCCGAATCCGCACGGACCCGCCTGCCCTCCGTGCGGGAGCTGCTGCACACCGCCGTCGAGGCGGTGGGCGGCACAGAGCGCGAGGGGCAGGTCCGGATGGCAGACGCCGTCGACGCCGCGATCCGCACCGGGGAGCACCTCGCCGTGCAGGCGGGCACCGGCACGGGGAAGTCGTTGGCGTACCTGGTGCCCGCGATCCGGCACGCCGTCGAGCGGGACGCCACCGTCGTCGTCTCGACGGCGACCATCGCCCTGCAACGCCAACTGGTCGACCGCGACCTGCCCCGGCTGGCGAAGGCGCTGCAGTCCGAGCTCGGGTGCGAGCCCCGGTTCGCCATCCTCAAGGGCAGGCGGAACTACCTCTGCCTGCACCGGCTCGACACCGGAGCGCCGGACGAGCCGGACGACGGCCTGTTCGACCAGTTCGCGGTGTCCCGGCTCGGCAGGGAGGTCGCGCGGCTGCACGAGTGGGCGAGCGAGACCGTCACCGGCGACCGGGACGACCTGGTGCCTGGCGTGACCGAGCTGGCCTGGCGGCAGGTGTCTGTGACGGCGAAGGAATGCCTCGGCGCCGCCCGCTGCCCGGTGGCGGCCGACTGCTTCGCCGAACACGCCCGCGCCGAAGCGGGTAAGGCGGACGTCGTCGTCACCAACCACGCGCTGCTCGCCATCGACGCCATGCAGGGCTACCAGGTGCTGCCCGAGCACGACCTCGTCGTCATCGATGAGGCGCACGACCTGGTGGACCGGGTGACGTCGGCAGCTGCTGCCGAGCTGACCAGCGCCATGGTGGCCACGGCCGCAAAACGCTGCGGCAGGCTCATCGACGCCGAGGTCGCCGACCGCCTCATGGAGGCGTCCGACGGGCTGGCAGTGGTGCTGGACGACGGCTCACCAGGCCGGATGGACGCGCTGCCCGGCCCGCTCGGCGGGGCGCTGGCAGCGGCGCGCGACGCGGCGCACGGCTGCATCACGGCGCTCGGCCCTGAACGCAAGGAGGACGCCAGCGACGCCACCGCGCGCAAGCTGGCCCGCACGCTGCTTGACGACGTCCATGACACCGCGGTGCGGCTGCTGACGGCGTTCGAGCCGGAGCTGGCGCAGCGCCGTGACGTCGTCTGGCTGACGGCGAACCCGGAGAGCAGCCGCCCGCCGTCGCTACACGTCGCTCCGCTGTCAGTGTCCGGGCTCCTGCGGGAGCGGCTGTTCCAAACCCGCACGACGGTGCTGACGTCCGCGACGCTCGCGCTGGGCGGGTCCTTCGACACGCTGGCGCGGCAGTGGGGGTTGCCGCCGTCTGCGGCTTCCGGCTCCGCTTCCGACGCGGAGTCCGCAGCCGACCGCGCTGTCCGCACCGGCACCGCGACGGAGAAGGCCCCGCCCTCGGACGACTCCGGACCGACGTGGATCGGGCTCGACGTCGGCTCGCCGTTCGACCACGCACGCAACGGCATCCTGTACCTGGCGCGGCACCTGCCCCCGCCCGGTCGCGACGGGCTGACCGACGCGCTGCTGACCGAACTGGCCGAGCTGATCACCGCCGCTGGCGGCCGCACGCTGGGGTTGTTCTCATCGATGCGCGCGGCCAAGCAGGCCACCGAGGCGCTGCGGGAGCGGGTGGAGCACCCCATCCTGTGCCAGGGCGACGACTCGACCGGGCTGCTCGTGCGCCAGTTCGCCGAGGACGAGCGCAGCTGCCTGTTCGGCACACTGTCGCTGTGGCAGGGCGTCGACGTCCCAGGACCGTCGTTGCAGCTGGTCGTGGTGGATCGGATCCCGTTCCCGCGCCCGGATGATCCGGTGCAGTCCGCGCGGCAACGCGCGATCGAGGCGCGTGGCGGGAACGGGTTCATGACGGTCGCCGCGACCCACGCGGCGCTGCTGCTCGCGCAGGGTGTCGGCAGGCTGCACCGGACCATGGACGACAAGGGGGTCGTCGCGGTGCTCGACTCGCGGCTCGCGAAGGCTCGCTACGGCTCGTTCCTGCGCGCGTCGTTACCGCCGTTCTGGCCGACGCACGACGCCGACGTCGTCCGCGCGGCATTACGCAGGCTGGATGCCACGGCGCGCGACCGTAGCTGACCCCTGGGCTCGATCATGTGTGAGTGGCGTTACGGTGATGACGCAGCACATGCAAAGGAGACCCGTTGCCCCAGGATTCGCGGAACGCACAATCTCGCGCCGTCATCGTTGACGACACCGGCGTCCGCAGGACGCTCGCCAACGGCAGCGTCGAGTCGGTGACCTGGGAGGACCTGAAGTCCGTCGTGATCAGGGTGATCCCAGAGGGACCCTGGTCCGAGGACGTCTTCCTGATGCTCGCTGGCAATGACGGCACCGGCACCGCGGTGCCCAGCGGCGATCCCGCCGCCGACGCGCTGATCGAGCGCCTGCAGACGCTGCCTGGCTTCGACAACGAGCGCTTCATCGAGGCCATGACCACGGACGCCGACGAGGCCTACGTCGTCTGGACCGCCCAGTCCCCCTAGCCTCCAGCGTCGTGTCCCCCGTCCAGGACGCCGTGTCCCCCGTCCAGGACGCCGTGTTCCGGCGCTAGGTACAGCACGAACACAGCGCGTGGACCGCGCCGTTACGACATCGGACAATCCGAAACATGCAGCCCGCACTCTCACAGGTGCGGTTCGCGCACGTGAAGGTCCAACTCGGGCGCCAGAGGGTGCAACTCGCGGCCTCGGAAGGTGCGACTCGCGGCACCAGCACCCGGGCCTCGCGTTAGGGGGCCTCGGCGAGCACCGTGATGGTGCCAGGGGCGATCTCGGTGAAGCCGGCGTCGCGAACGGAGATCACGCCCCGTTTCCGCCACGCCGTGGCGGGGTCGTCCGGAAGCATCGCAGCCCAGCGTTCAGGCGATGGCGTACGCACGGCACACCGGAACCCATCCCGGGCCCACGTCGCTCGCTGCTCGGCGTCCAGCACCGAGGCGAGCAGCATCGTGGCGTGTCCGACCTGCGCGGCGGCCTTCCCGACCGTCATCTCCACGTCGGGGTTCAGCCACAACACCGGAACGCCCGCAGGTGGCGGACCGGGTGCATCGGCAGGCAGGTCACTCCCGGAGATCTGCAACCGGCTGACGGTCTTCGGCAGCTCGCTCACCCGGCACGGCAGCAACGCGCGAACTTCGGCGACAGCGTCAGAGCCAGCCATACCGTCAGAACCTGCGGTTCCGTCACGGCCTACGGCACGGGCAACACCGTCGGGGCCGGGTACCGCGATCGTCACGCCGGGCAAGTCCTGCACCGCACGCCAGTGCGCACCGCGCGCCCGCCGCGCGACCTTTCGAATCCGCCCGGACACCCACGCCGCCAGGGCCTCGTGCCACTCCCCGCCCGGCTCGGCGCGCGGATCGAGGCAGACGGCGACGGCGGCGGCAGCAGCGGCCTCCAGCAGCGGTGTTCGGGACGGCACCGGATCACGCTCAAGGCGGAGCACCACCGGCATCGCGCGGACATCGTCGGGATCCTCGTCACGGACGTCGGCGACCGCGTGTGCGGGCAGCCCATGCCAGGCGGCGTACCGCGCCGCGAGCGGTGCGAGAACGTCGGCCCCAGCACTCCCAGCGACGCCTGGGGCAGCACCAACGCCGTCCGGGCCGGCGCCAGCCGCAGCGACCCCGGACCCGTCGGGGGTACGCTCGGCTCCAACACCGTCCGGGGCGCCATGCGCCCCAGCACCCCCAGCGACGTCGCTCACGGCCGCAGCAGTTCCAGCCCGTCGGCGGCGTCTGCGGCCTCCACCTCGGCGCGGGTGACGCCGAGCATGAACAGCACCGCGTCCAGGTACGGGTGGCTCAGCGTGGTGTCGGCGATCTCCCGCAGCGCGGGCTTGGCGTTGAACGCAACGCCCATCCCGGCGGCGGAGAGCATGTCGATGTCGTTCGCGCCGTCACCGACGGCGACGCACTGCTCAAGCGAGATGCCGTACGACTCCGCGAACTTCCGCAGCGCGACGGCCTTGCCAGGCCGGTCGACGACGTCACCGACCACGCGCCCGGTAATCTTCCCGTCGACGATCTCCAGCTCGTTGGCCGCGACGAAGTCCAGCCCGAGGTCGTCCGCCAGCTTGCGGATGAGCCGGGTGAACCCGCCGGACACCGCACCGCAGCGGAACCCGAGCCGCTTGAGCGTGCGGATCGTGGTGCGCGCGCCGGGCGTCAGCGTCATCTCGCTGGCCACGTCGTCGAGGACGGACTCCGGCAGCCCTTCCAGCAGCGCCACCCGGTGCGTGAGCGACTCGGTGAAGTTCAGCTCGCCCCGCATGGCCGCCTCGGTGACCTTGGCGACCTCCTCCTCGACACCGGCGTGCGCAGCCAGCATCTCGATGACCTCACCAGTGATCAACGTCGAATCGACGTCGAACACGATCAGCCGCTTGGCCCTGCGCAGCAGCCCCTCGGTCTCGACGGCGATGTCGACCCCCGCCTCGGTGGAGACGTCGGCCAGCGCGGCACGCAGCTCGTTGTCCGCGCCCTGCCTGTGCTTGCCTGCCGAGATGTGCAGCTCAAGACCGGTGACCGGGTAGTCGGCCACGCTGCGGATGGTGTCGATGTTCGCGCCGAGCTGGGCGAGCCTAGTTGACACCGCGGCGAACGCCCGCGCGGTGACCGGCCTGCCGAGCAGCACGGCGACGTGCGTCGAGTTCTGGCGGCCCTGCGCGAACGGGTCGTCACCGATCTCGTCGCCGATGCGGATGTCGACGTGCATGCTGACCGTGGCCATAGCCTGCTCGACGGCTTCCTGCAGCGCCTCGGGGTCCTCATCGACGGCGACAAGCACCCCGAGCACCAGCCTGCCGCGGATGACCACCTGCTCGACGTCGAGCACCTCGACACCGTGCCTGGTCAGCGCCGCGAACAGCACCGAGGAGACCCCCGGCTTGTCGGGGCCGG
Organism: Actinophytocola sp.; assembly: GCA_009377385.1. GTDB lineage: Bacteria > Actinomycetota > Actinomycetes > Mycobacteriales > Pseudonocardiaceae > Haloechinothrix_A. Next base: position 9,370 of record WHUD01000028.1, on the reverse strand, counting down.
TCGTGGTGATCAGAACGGGCGTGGCAGGCACCGCGCTCACTTGTGGTCCGGGTTGGCCTCGTCTGGTCCCGCCGCGACCTCAGCCGCCTTCTCGTAGGGCGACTCGTGGGCCAACTCGTGCGGAATCGGCTTGCCGGTCAGCGAAATGTGCGCGTCACGGCGGAGCTGCTCGACCATGTGCGGGTAGTGCAGCTCGAACGCGGGTCGCTCGGACCGGATCCGGGGCAGCTCGGTGAAGTTGTGCCTCGGTGGCGGACAGCTGGTGGCCCACTCCAGCGAGCTGCCGTAACCCCACGGGTCGTCGACGTCGACCTTGGTGCCGAACCGGTAGCTCTTGAAGACGTTCCACAGGAACGGCAGCGTCGACGCGCCAAGGATGTAGGCGGCAATGGTGGAGATGGTGTTCAGCGTGGTGAACCCGTCCGATGGCAGGTAGTCGGCGTAACGCCGGGGCATGCCCTCGTTACCCAGCCAGTGCTGCACGAGGAAGGTGCCGTGGAAGCCGAGGAAGGTCAGCCAGAAGTGCCACTTGCCGAGCGCCTCGTCCATCATCCGGCCGGTCATCTTCGGGAACCAGAAGTAGATCCCGCCGAAGGTGGCGAACACGATGGTGCCGTAGAGCACGTAGTGGAAGTGCGCGACGACGAAGTAGCTGTCCGAGACGTGGAAGTCCAGCGACGGCGCCGCGAGCAGGATGCCGGTCAGACCGCCGAAGAGGAACGTCACGGCGAAGCCGACCGAGAAGAGCATCGGCGTCTCGAAGGTCAGCCGACCCTTCCACATCGTGCCGATCCAGTTGAAGAACTTCACGCCGGTCGGCACCGCGATCAGGAACGTCATGAAGGAGAAGAAGGGCAGCAGCACCGCACCGGTGGCGTACATGTGGTGCGCCCACACCGCGATCGACAGCGCCGCGATGGACAGCGTCGCAAGCACGAGACCCTTGTAGCCGAACACCGGCTTGCGGCTGAACACCGGGAAGATCTCCGACACGATGCCGAAGAACGGCAGCGCGACGATGTAGACCTCCGGGTGCCCGAAGAACCAGAACAGGTGCTGCCACAGGATGACGCCGCCGTTGTCGGGGTCGAACACGTGCGCGCCGAAGTGACGGTCGGCGAGCAGGCCGAACAGCGCCGCGGTCAGGATCGGGAACGCCAGCAGGATCAGGATTCCGGTGATCAGGATGTTCCAGGTGAAGATCGGCATCCGCCACATCGTCATGCCAGGTGCGCGCATGCAGACCACGGTGGTGATCATGTTGACCGCGCCGAGGATGGTGCCGAGACCACCGATGGCGAGGCCGACGATCCACAGGTCGGCGCCGACGCCCGGCGAGTGAATGCCGTCCGAGAGCGGGGTGTAGGCGAACCAGCCGAAGTCGGCGGCGCCACCGGGAGTGAGGAAGCCGGAAAGCACGATCAGGCTGCCGAACAGGAACAACCAGAAGGAGAAGGCGTTGAGCCGAGGGAACGCCACGTCGGGCGCGCCGATCTGCAGCGGCAGAATGTAGTTCGCGAAACCGAACAGGCTGGGCGTCGCGTACAGCAGCAGCATCACCGTGCCGTGCATGGTGAACAGCTGGTTGTACTGCTCAGCCGACAGGAACTGCATATTGGGCTGCGCCAGCTCGGTGCGCATCAGCATCGCCATCGCGCCGCCGATCATGAAGAAGGCGAACGACGCGACGAGGTACATGATGCCGAGCTGCTTGGGATCGGTCGTACGGAACAGGCTCAGCAGGTAGGAACCCTTGGCCTTATCGGGCGCGGGATGCGGTCGCGTCGCGATCGGCTGGGGGGCTACGGCCGTCACTCCTGCCTCCTGCAGTGTCTTTCGAACTGTCATTCGAACTTTGGCGGTGCGGCGCGCGAGAGGCACTCGCGGCTAGGAGGGATCGTAGCCGTCGTGCCTCCGGGGGATGCGGGCCGGTTGGCGTGATCACACCGGGGCTGCCGGGGACCCTGCCGTCACTGGGGCGCGGGACAGTGCCGTATCCCCTGGTGGGGCCCGGTCTCATGCGATGCGGCGGACGTCCGCCCCTGCGGCTGTCCTGAGTGCCGCCGGTGTGGGGCTCGCCTGTGTGTCGAACGCCACCTACCGCAGCCAGCCGAGCACGGCCTCCGCGACGGCGGCGGGCTGCTCAACGGGGGCGAGGTGTCCCGCGGCCGGGACGACGTCCAGCGTGGCCTTCGGCAGCGCGTCCACCATGGCGTGTGCCTCATCGACCCGGGTCAGCGCGTCCTCCTCACCGACGACGACCAGCGCCGGGACGTCGGCGCGCCGCAGCGTCTCGGTGGAGTCCTGGCGCATGGCCATCGCCCGCTGCGCCCAGGCGACCCCTGCGGGCGACTGGCTTTCGATCAGCTCCCGCACCCGTGCCACGATGTCGGGCCGCTCGGCGCGGGTTGTCTCGCCGAGCACGGCGTCCAGCATCGCGTCCGGCACCCAGCCGACGCCCTCACGCTCGACACGCTCGGCCATCACGAGACGGTTGTCGCTCGCCTCCTCCGTGTCGGCGCTGGCCTTGGTGTCGATCAACACGATGCCGCCGACGCGCTCCGGCGCGGCGCGCAGCACCGCCATGGTGACGTAACCGCCCATGGAGCAGCCGCCGAGCACGACCTTGTCCAGCTCAAGCTTGTCCAGCAGCGCGATGACGTCGCGGGCGGCGTCGTCCAGCGTCGGCACCCGGTCACTGTCCGGCAGCGGCGACCTGCCGAGGCCACGCTGGTCCGGCGTGATCAGCCTCGTCCGCGCGGCGAGCGGCTCGCGGACGCCGTCCCACATCCGCGCGTCGACCGGAAAGGCATGGAGCAGCACCAACGGAAGATCAGCCATGGCGCCATTGTGTCGAACCGGGTCAGAACCGGCGGCTCGGGCCGCGCCGGTGCCTGGCGTCCCAGCACGCGCGGTGCCAGTGCCTGCGGTCCGCGACGCCGCCGGTGTCGTCGGCGGGCCAGGTCACGACGTGCGGCGTGCCCGGCCGGATCTCGTGGTCACAGCCGGGGCAGCGGTACATCTTGGTAGCGCTGTCGCCAGGCACACTGCGCACGATCCAGTCACCGTCCGCTGCCGACTCGTGGCTGCCCCACCCGAGCGACACGCCCGGCGGCGGACCCGCCTTGCCGCGCTTGGGACGGTTACGTCGAGGCATGCGGCCACGGTATCGACCTACGCCGCGAAATAGCGCGCAGGTGAGATGCCGACCTCACGATGGAACGCGACGACGAACGCGCTCGGCGTCGAGTACCCGACGCGGGTGGCGACCCCCGCCAGCGGGACACCCTCGGCCAGCAGCGGCAACGCCGCGCGAAGTCGCACCTGGGTGCGCCAGCGTCCGAAGCTCATCGACGTCTCGCGCTGGAAGACCCGCGCGAGCGTGCGGGCGCTTGCGCCGACGTCGGAGGCGTGGCCGTCGAGGGTGCGCTGGTCGGCTGGGTCGGCGATCAGTGCGGAGGCGACCTTCCGCGCCCGGTCGTCAACCGGCAGCCTGACCCCGATCGGGACGGCGCGCACCGGTTCCAGCACGTCGAAGACGACCGCCTCGGCGCGCAACCGCCGCTCCGCGTCGAGCGCGTCGTCCGCGAGGTACTCCAGCAGCTCCCGCAGCAGCGGGCCTACCCGGAGCATCGTCGGGGACTCCCACCGCCCCGGGCACCGGTCCGGCTCGATGTAGATGCCCCTGAGCAGGCCGCCCTGGATCGCGCCGGTGCGGTGCAGCACACCACCGGGCAGGAACAGCGCGCGCGTCGGCGGCAGCACCCACTGCGCACCGCCCGCCTCGACGGCGAGCACCGTCTCCGGCGTCCAGGCGATCTGGTGCTGCGGATGCCGGTGCCACTCGAACCAGGTGCCCTTCGGCAGACGCAGGTCGCCGAGCACCATCGCACCGACTCCGGGCGGCACGGCGAAGGTGTGTCTGTCTGGCGACATAGGCTGACCATATATCGGATATACGCCAGCAGGCTCGCGCTTTAACGTCGACACATGGCGATGAACCTGCTGCACCGACGGCTCTGCGCGTCACGGCTGTGGCGCAGGCACATGCACGACACTGTCCTGCCGTGGGCGCTCGACGGCCTCGACCTCGGCGCCGTGATGCTGGAGATCGGTCCCGGCTACGGCGCGAACATCCCTGCCCTGCTCGCGAGGACGTCACATCTGACGGTGCTGGAGATCGACGACGACCTCGCGGCGCGACTCCGTGCCCGGTTCGGCGACACGATCACGGTTGTTGACGGCGATGGCGCCGCGTCGACCCTGCCGGACGCCGTGTTCAGCGCCGTCGTCTGTTTCACGATGCTGCACCACGTGCCGACGGCAGCCCGACAGAACGCGCTGTTCGCTGAGGCTTGCCGCCTGCTCCGGCCCGGCGGCGTCTTCGCGGGCAGCGACGGCCGCCCGAGCGCAGGATTCGCGCTGATCCACCTCGGCGACACCTACAACCCGGTGCGTCCGGACGCGCTGCCGGAGCGGCTGGCGACAGCGGGGTTCACTGACATCGACGTCGACACGCGCGGTCCGAACCAGCGGTTCCGCGCGAGGAAACCCTAGCCGTAGGCCAGCACGAGCGGCACGAGCTGTTCGGCCGAGGTCAGCGAGCCGTGGTGGCCCCGCAGCGAGGACTCGAGCGGTTCCACCGTGCGGCGCAGCACCGCCGACCGGCCGCGCGATGCGACAACGACGTCCCCGATCCGCTCCCGCACCGCCTCGGTGACGCCGGAGCCGAACCAGCCGGTGTCGATAGCCTCCTCGCCGCTGACCACCCACGCCCGCTCGCCGAGCGTGTCCCGCCATGCGGCGAGCACATCGGGCTCCGCACCGTCCACTGTGTACACATGCCGCGCGCGTGCCTCGCCGCCGAGCGCCCGGACGCCGTCCCGCAGCGGCTCGCTGCTGTCGGCGTCCACAACGGACTCGTCGACCTCGACCATGCCGTGATCGGCGACGACGGCGAGCACCGCCCCTGGCGGCAGCTCGTCGACGAGCGTCGACACCAGCAGGTCGACGTGGCGCAGTTGGATCCGCCACGCCCGCGACCCGGGCCCATACAGGTGCCCGACGAAGTCCAGCATCGCGTGGTACCCGTAGCAGAACCCGCCCTGGTCCAACGCGGTGAGCATGGCCGCGCTCAGATCACCCAGCGCGTGCACGCCGACGTAGCGCCCACCCCTCAGCACCGCCTGCGTCATACCGGAGTGAGTGAACTCCGCGCTCGACACCACGCGAACGTCGACGCCCGCCGACACCGCGCGCTCGAACGCGGTCGGCATCGGCTGCACCACATGGGGGTCGACCGTGCCGCGCAGGTCATCGCCCCAGGGATGCACCCGCCAGCGCAGCGCGTTCATCACGCCGACGTCCGGCAGGTCGAACGAGTAGCCGACCATGCCGTGCCGCCCCGAGCACGTGCCGGTGCCGATCGCGGCGAGCCCCGCCGACGTTGTCGACGGGTACCCGACGTGCAGCGTGCCGTTCCGCAGCCGGGCAAGCGTCGGCGCGTCCGCCGCGTAGGTGTCGAGTAGCTCGGCGCCGAGGCCGTCGATCAGCAGCACCGCCGCCGCGTTGACGTCGGCAACGCCGATGGTGTTCTCGAAGCCGGGCGTGCCCAGCGCGGCGAGCAGGGAGGGCGTGACCTCGGCGAGGTGCGGGACGCCGTCGGGTGGTGCGGGTCGGTCCATGCCCATCAGGGTGCCTGATCGCGGGTGGCGTCGTGGTGAACCCGAGGTCCGAAATGAGCGATAATCCAAGCATGCCGACCTACGCGTACCGGTGCCGCGAGTGCACCACCACCTTCGAGGTGAACCGGCCGATGACCGAGTCGAGCGCGCCCGCCGCGTGCCCCGAGGGCCACGACGACACCGTCAAGCTGCTGACCACTGTCGCGCTGACCGGGCGCTCCGCACCGAGCACCGCCCCCGCAGCGGCGCCACCGGCTGGCGGTGGCTGCTGCGGGGGCGGTTGCTGCGGCTGAGCACGCTCAGGCCATCTCTGGCACGTGCAGGTGCGCCAGTGACAGCTCGAACTCGCAGACGTCAAGCACCTCGACGCCCGCCTCGCGTGCCCCGGTGAGCCGGAGTGAGTCCGCCTCGTCACGGGTGCGCTCCATGGCGGCGCTGTCGTCGTAGGTCACCGACGACACCGCGATCCCGGAGTCCCTGTCGACCATCAGGCTCGCACTGCAGAAGCCCTCGAGCTCCTGCATCGCGGGCAGCATGCCCATCCGGTAGACGTCGATGGCGCGGTCGAGGCCCTCGGCGTCGAACCGCACCCAAGTGGCCCGTACGCAGGCGCCCTGATGCGTCGGGTGGTCGCGGTGCAGCACGGCGATCTCCCATTCGTCCACCTGCGCCCGATTGCCCATGATCTCCGCGGCCCGCTCGCGCATCGGCCGCGCCATGTCTTCACTCGCCCGCATGCTCTCGGCGGAATCCCACGCGCTGGTGGCGATACACCGGCCCGACTCCCGGTCCACCAGCATGGACAGGCCTACGCAGCCAGGCATGTCCATGAGAGCGGGCATGACGTCATCGCGGATGAAGGCGATGCCGTTGTCGATCGAATCCAGGTGCGCCTGCACCGTGGTGGAACGCGCGTACACGCCTCTCCACCCCCTTCCGATCGGGGCAGCGCCCCGGCGGCGCCGCCGGTCGCCTCTCAGCTTGCGCCGCCCCGACCAAGGCCGCAACGCCAGCCTCACCCACGCGCGCGACTCGAGCCGTGCGAGCCGAACGGGGCGTTCGGCTCGCAATGTGCACCGAACGCCCCGTTCGGCTCGGTCCGGTGGCGCCGCCTCAGCCGTAGTCCCAGAAGCCCTGCCCGGTCTTGCGACCGAGCCGACCGGCCTTGACCAGGTGCTCCAGCAGCGGCGCTGGTGAGAAGCCGGCTTCCCGGAACTCGTTGAACAGCGTCCGCTGGATGGCGAGCGAGACGTCGAGGCCGACGACGTCGAGCAGCTCGAACGGCCCCATCGGCAGCGAGCAGCCGACCTTCATCGCGGTGTCGATGTCGGCGGCTTTGGCGTAGTGCGCCTCCAACATCTTCACGGCGTCGTTGAGGTACGGGAACAGCAGCGCGTTGACGATGAACCCCGCGCGGTCGCCGCAGTGCACCGGCACCTTGCGCACCTTCGCGCAGACGTCGGTGACGGTGGCGGCGACGTCCGGCGCGGTGTTGATCGTGCTGACCACCTCGACGAGCTTCATCACCTGCGCCGGGTTGAAGAAGTGCATCCCGATGACGTCGGCCGGACGGCTGGTCGCCGCCGCGCACTCCACCACTGGCAGTGACGACGTCGTGGTGGCGAGTACCGCACCGGGCTTCATGGCGGCGTCCAATGCGGTGAACACCTCGCGCTTGACGTCGATGTCCTCGGCGACGGCCTCCACCACGAGATCAACGTCCGCCAGTGCGGCGAAGTCCACCGCAGGGGTGATCCGCCCGATAACGGCATCGGCGTCCTCGGCGGACATCCTGCCCTTGCCGACCGCCTTGTCCAGCGACTTGCGCACCTTGGCGATCGCGCCGGTCGCCTTGTCCTCGCTGCGGGCGCGCAGCACGACGTCGTAGCCCGCCTTGGCGAACACCTCCACGATCCCGGTCGCCATGGTGCCGGTCCCGACGACGCCGACGGTGCGCACCGGCCGCGCCCCCGACGCTGCCGACGCGGAGTCCGGGGTGAGCGCGTCGGCGACCACGGTGGGCGACTCCGGCCCGTCGTAGCTGTAAAAGCCCCTGCCGGTCTTCCTGCCGAGCAGCCCCGCCGTGATCATCTGCTTGAGGATCGGCGCGGGGGCGTGCCGTCGGTCGCGCGACTGGTGATACATCGAGTCGAGGATCTCGTAGGCGGTGTCCAGCCCGATCAGGTCGATCAGCGCCAGCGGACCCATCGGGTAGCCGCAGCCGAAGCGCATCGCGGCGTCCAGGTCCTCGCGGGTGGCGTACTTCTGCTCGTACATCGTGACCGCGTGGTTGAGGTAGCCGAACAGCAACGCGTTCGCGATGAAACCGGCCCGGTCGCCGGTGACCACGGGGTTCTTGCCGATCCGCTCGGCCAGCGCGACGACGTCATCGACCACCTGCTGCTCGGTGACGACGGTGCGCACCACCTCGACCAGCTCCATCACCGGCGCCGGGTTGAAGAAATGCAGGCCGACGACCTTGCTCGGCCGGGGCGTGTGGACGCCGATCTCGGTGATGGACAGCGAGGACGTGTTGGACGCCAGGATCACGTCCGGCTTGGTGATCTTGGCGAGCTGCTCGAAGAGGGCCGCCTTGGCTTCGAGGTGTTCCGGGATCGCCTCGACGACCAGGTCGACGTCTGCCAGTTCCTCCAGCGACGTCGTGTACCTGATCCGGCCGAGCAACGCATCGCGCTCGGCGTCGTCCAGCTTGCCCTTGGCCAGCGCCCGCTCCGTTGAGTGCTCGATGTGGCCTCGCGACCGCGCGATGCAGTCGTCGTTCAGCTCGACCCCGACGACGGGGATGCCGCTGCGGGCGAACACCTCCGCGATTCCGGCACCCATGGTGCCAAGGCCGACCACTCCAACAGTTGCGAACTCACGCGCCATTCGGGCCTCCCGTGCTTCAGTCGCCGCCCTCGGCTACCACTGGGTAATATGCCGATAGTGCCACGGATCACGTCTGATAGCAGCGGGAGGCTGGAGGATTTTTCCGCAGCACCCTCAACAATTTCCTGAAGTGTCTTCCGCGTTCGCGCAGCACAACGGCGGTGTCGCCATGACTCCCGCGACACCGCCGTCACGTCACCGGTTGGAGGCCTACCCGGAACTCAGTGGCAGTTTCAACGCCGAGATCAGCCGCAGTTGGAGCAGCAGCCACAGCCAGGGCCGGTGCACTTACCGCAGCCACATCCGCATCCGCTCATGACACCCTCCGTATCGTCGGATGCGCATAACGTTACGCAGTCGTGCGCGCCGGGGACAACCACCACCCGGGCGACGCCTGGGTGACTGGCCGAGGGTGGCGTTGGGTGGGATATGTGGGCCGAACGCCACCCTGGGCCAGCCGTCAGAACAGGCGAAACTGATGACGGCGAGTCGGCCACCTGCGCGGATGCGCGAATCTGCCGCCCGACCAGGCGATAAGCCGTTCTAACGGATTCCATCGGATTCCGACTGATTCCACCCTCGGGCGGCCCCAGTGCGGCCCCGAGACGTCCCACAAAAGCGGCCCGCAGCGGTGCCGACAACACGCGCTACGGGCCTTGATCAGACTCTGGAGGTCTGACCCATGAGCAAGCGTAAACCCTACTGGCAGCACGACGAGTGCCCCGCCTGGTGCATGCGCCACCACTCCAAGAGCGACGACGTCGACGACCGGCAGCATTTGTCACGGTTCGTCAAGC
>WHUD01000289.1 GCA_009377385.1 Actinophytocola sp. | reverse complement strand
ACCCGTCCACAACTCTTGACAATAACTCCGAGGAAGGGTTGAACTTGTTCAAAGAGAAGGTCGTTCTCGTAACTGGAACAGGGCCGAACATCGGCGGGGAGATCGCCCGCACGTTCGCGGCGAACGGTGCACGGGTGGTGTGCCTGGACGCGCGCTCGGAGATCGCAGCCGCGACCGCCAAGGAGATCAGCGACACGGGTGCAGAGGCCTTGGCCGTGACGGCGGACATCACCAGCTCCGATGATGTCGAGCGTGCGGTGCAGGACGCCGTCAGCACGTTCGGCGGCCTGGATGTGCTGGTCAACAACGCCGCGATCTCGCCCCTCGGAAGCCTGATCGACACCAAGATGGAGGACTGGCACGCCGCTCTGAACGTCATCTTGACGGGAACCTTCCTGTGCAGCCGTTTCGCGGCCAAGCAGATGATCGCGCAGAACACCGGTGGCGTCATCATCAACATCGCATCCACCTCCGGCCATCGCGGCAAGAGCGGCCACATCGCCTACGCCACCGCCAAGGGCGGGGTGCTGCAGTTGACCCGGTGCATGGCCATGGAGTTGGCCGCACACGGCATCCGGGTGAACTCCGTCAGCCCGAACTCCTCCGGCACCCCCCTGGCGGGGTCGGCGAAGTCCCGCGAGGGCAAGCCCCCCCGGGCGCCGCTGGGGCGTTGGGGTCGCACGACGGACCAGGCGCAGGCGGTGGTCTTCATGGCCTCGTCCAACGCTGACTTCATCACCGGCACCGATCTCGCCGTTGACGGGGGCGTGCTTGCCGGTCGCCCCTGAGGGCAAGCGACGCAGGACGCTGGCTCGGCGTCTCAGCTTGAACCGGCGGCTGTGCCGGCACGCCCTCACGCCAATTCAGACCGTTCCCACAGAACCCGCTCAAACAAGGGGATAGAGATGTTCGTGACTCGAAACGGCCGAGGTCGTCTGTGGATGGCTCTGCTTGTCGTCCTCGCCCTCGCGGCGAGTGCCTGTGGTGGCACGGACGTGATCGACGGGGGAGACGGCACGGAGCCCGCCACGGGCGAAGCCGATACCCCCGCTGAGCAGGAGCCCGCAGCCCCCTCGGGCATCGAGACGAGCACTACGGAGAACACCCAAGCCTCCGGCGCCTCCTGCTATGAGGGCGAGACCGCGACCTTCGTCGTCTCCTTTGGT
>WHUD01000288.1:642-1188 GCA_009377385.1 Actinophytocola sp. | reverse complement strand
AGCTTGTCGGCGATGAATCGGTAGCCGAAGGTCGGGTCGTCGTGATGGATGTCCAGCGCGGCGTTGATCACGTGGGCGTCCCCCAGTCCCGCCGCGAGACAGGCTCCTTGAGCCACTTGTAGTAGGCCTACTGCAAGAACCCAAGCACCCGGCAGGTCACCGCCACAGGGATCTTCTCGGCGGCCAGGTCACGGACCAGCGGGTGCATCATTTCGGGCGATCTCCTTGGCGAAGAACGCGGCCGCCCTCCACAGAATCTTGTTCTCCTGCTCCAACATCCGGTTGCGGCGCTTGAGCTCACGCAACTCAGCGGCCTGGTCCGTGGTCAGACCGGGCTTGGCTCCATCCTCGACATCGGCGGCCTTGATCCAGTTGGTCAGGCACGACTCGCTGATGCCGAAGTCGGCGGCGATCTGCTTCACGGTCTGCCCGGGCTCACGGTTGCGGACGACCCGGACCACGTCCTCACGAAACTCCTTCGGATACGGCTTCGGCACGGTCTACATCCTTCCAGCGGCACCTCTCGACACCACAGATCAGATGTCA
>WHUD01000288.1:0-632 GCA_009377385.1 Actinophytocola sp. | reverse complement strand
CATCTTCGGGTTCCTTCCACAGATCTCGAAGATGAAGGCGGTGGCCGTGGGTGTCAGTGTGCGGCGAGGGGCTGGGGCGAGCAGGCGTGCTCGGCGAGTCTGGATGATCTTGCGGCGTTTCGGCAGACGTTCTATGAGTGCCTGAGTAAGAAGCAGCTCCCGAACTGTACACCTCGGCCAGATGAGCGGGTCAGGCGCTGTGGGGAGCGCGCGGCGCCCGACGGAAGTGTCCCGGTCGTTCAGACGAGCTCGACGATCGTGGCGTTGGCGGTGCCGCCGCCCTCGCACATCGTCTGCAGCCCGTAGCGGATCCCGTTGTCCCGCATGTGGTGGATCAGCTTCGTCATGAGGATCGCGCCCGACGCGCCCAGCGGGTGCCCCACGGCAACCGCGCCCCCGACGGGGTTGAGCTTCGCGGGATCGGCCCCGGTGTCGGCGAGCCAAGCCAGCGGCACCGGAGCGAAGGCCTCGTTGACCTCGAACGCGCCGATGTCGTCGATGCGCAGGCTGGCACGGGCGAGCACCTTCTCCGTCGCCGGGATGGGGCCGGTCAGGACCAGCGTCGGGTCGGCGCCGATCACCGCGCCACTGTGGTAGCGGGCGATCGGGGTGAGGCCGAGTTCCTTCGCCTT
>WHUD01000287.1 GCA_009377385.1 Actinophytocola sp. | reverse complement strand
AGGCCGCGTCATTTCGAATGCAGGTGCGTGGGTGCTCCATGCCAGCCGACAGGGATGCCGTGACTACGCGCTCAACCTCACGCGGCGTGCACTCGCAGTCGGCGGCGATGAGCCCCTGTCCGGCTTCGAGGAGCGCCTGTCGCGCGACGTCGTAGCCGAGCAGACGTCCGCCAACAAGCTGCCCAAGGCGGTAACCAGCGCGGGACAGAACCTCGTTGTGTGCGCCCGATTCTGCGTTGCGCACTCGCGTCGTTTCTCCACGGATGGCTGCCGAGGCGTAGGCGGTTACTCGTCCTGGCTGGATATGCGTGGGTGACACGGGTGTGCGGTTTGGACGCTCAAGGCACGCCTGCACTAGCCATGCAGGTAGCTGTGCTGGGTCACGGTCGTCGACCAGTTCGTACCCACCACGAGCCACTAGGGAGCCGGGTCCGACGACGTAGCCCCCTTCGGCGCGGGTGTCGACGCGCTCTGCGATGTCCCCGTGGGTGTTGCGCAGGTGCACCCCTTTCGGTGCCGTGTAGTACCGGTGCAGCCCGCCGCTGGGGGTGCCCACCGTGTAGGTGTCGGGCAGCTGCACGCCACGATCGGCCATGAACGCGGCGAGTGCGTCGGCCCCGTCGACTCCATTCGTCTCGGGCTTGGCGGTGTCGAGATCGACCACCACGAGCCGAGATGGGCCGGTGGCGATGCCGATGTTGTACGCGTCGGAGCCCCAGCACCGGGCGATTCGGTCGGTGTCGGTTGTGGCGCGGGTTTCCCACTGGCGAATCACAGGTGGCTTCTTCGCACCGACCGCGACGGGAAAGACATGCCAACCCATCTCGGCCAGGTACAGAGCCCACGAAGTGAGCGCATTGTGGCCAGCCATAACTTTCCCCTTCGCTTGTTACGGAGTGTGGTCACTTTCGGGTGTGCGGTGCTGGGGCGGGCACCAGCTGTGGTGCTCGCCCAGGGACGGTGTGTGGAGTTAGCTGTGGGGTGAGGTCAGCGCCATCGAGTTAGGTTTCTAACTCCATGGGCCAGCAGAGGTCGTTGACCTGCTGATCTGCGGAAAGTTAGGAAGTTAGCTGAGTTAGGTCGGGCCACGTGGCCCGCTCGGCGACCGGAATTTCGGCGTTCATCGGGTAGGCGGCCCGACCTAACTCGCCTAACTCGGCGCTAGTCGTCGGCGTCGAGGTCCTCGGTG
>WHUD01000286.1:1028-1236 GCA_009377385.1 Actinophytocola sp. | reverse complement strand
AGACCTACCGGCGCGCGCAACGACAACAGGAACGAGTAGCCGATGGCGCTCAGCGACTGCTCGGATGAGAATGCTCGCCGCCATGGCTCGACCGACGGCTCGAAGTCCCGTGGGATGATTCCCTCGCTGGTAAACGTTCGGTGATCCCGTAGGCCAGTTCAGCCTTGATCATTCACGCTAGCTCGTCGCTGGGCGCGGCGGGCGCCGG
>WHUD01000286.1:581-1018 GCA_009377385.1 Actinophytocola sp. | reverse complement strand
CCCGAAACACCCGCAGCTAACGAGTGAGCTGCAGTTGCTTGAGGGCGACGGCCCCTGCCGCAAACACATGCCTTTCGCAGGCCGCTCTCGCCACCTCAGGGTTGGACTCGGTGACAAGGGCATCAACAATAGCCGGCAACTCGGCGATGCTCTGCTCGGTGCGTCCTTGGGCCTGCAACTGATCTGCTAACCTTGATCATTCACGCTAGCTCGTCGCTGGGCGCGGCGGGCGCCGGGGTGGCGTGATCGATCTTGATTTTAGGTTGTGGGTATGGCAGTGTCCCGGCTGTCGGGCCGGGTGGCCGGGGGTTCCACGGTTCCCTTGGTTCCTTCCGTGGTTGCTGGGACGGTTGGTGCTGGTGGTCAGGGGGCCTGCGGCAGAGCGGTGATCCGTGCCCAGGCGGTCATGATGGCGTTCGCCCATGGCCAGGTAGTGG
>WHUD01000286.1:0-571 GCA_009377385.1 Actinophytocola sp. | reverse complement strand
GAGGCGGGCGGCGGCGTGCAGGATGCGGTAGCGCAGGGTTTTGGGTTCGGCCTTGGCCAGCGCGCCGTCGAGGGCGAGGTGGCGCAGCCAGGCCAGCAGGGTGGCGGCGATGCCGGCGGTGGCCAGCCACGCGGAGTTCATCGCGAACGACTCGGACGGGAAGTGTCCGATGCCGGTGTCCTTCCCAGTGCGGATCCGATCTTCCACCCGCGCGTGGACCCGGTGGGCGGCGTCGATGTAGGCGGGATTGGCCCGCCAGCCGGTCAGCGTGGTGGGCAGGTTGGTCGCCCACAGGCTGTAGCGCCAGCCGTCGCGAGTTTCGAACAGGGACAGCTGGGTGCCCGGGTGCGGCCGTTCCCGGCGGGCGAAGATCCGCATCGAGGCGGGCCAGCCGGTGAGGTGGTCACCGTCTGGGCCCTCGCGCAGCAGCGGCGTCAGCTCGGTGACGTGGGCTTGTTCCACCCAGCACGCGCGGTGCCCGCATGCCACGTCTGCGCAGGCGTCGTCGGCGCGGCGTTCGCGGACCTCACCGTCGGCGTCGATGGCGATCTGCCACGCCTTTCCGGGCACC
>WHUD01000285.1 GCA_009377385.1 Actinophytocola sp. | reverse complement strand
GAACTGGTCGAGTCGCACTGGGACTCGCTCGCTGGCTGGTTTGGGGCCGCCCGGGCCGGGTCGGTAGCTGAGAGGTCGCGCGCTCATTCGTTCGGTGTGAGGTAGCGGTCGACGGTCGCGCGGACGTCCTGGGGGCTACGGAAGATGAGGGGGTCGGTGATCCTTTCGACGGATCCGTCGGGCCGTGCCAGGTAGTTCAGTGGCACGAGTGGCGGCATACGGAGTGCCCGTTGCACGGTCTCGCCTTCGTCGTACACGGATGGGTAGTGCACGTCGAGTTCGGCCATAAGCTCAAGTGCGCTGGTGGCTCGGTCCTTGACGTTGACGCCCAGCACGGTGATGGCACCGGGCTGTTTGGCGTAGGCGGCAAGTACGGGCATCTCCTCACGGCAGGGTCCGCACCAAGACGCCCACACGTTCAGCAGGGTGGGTTTACCGGCGAGCGTGGCGCCGAGCCGCACTGTGTCCGGTGTTCCCAGGCACGGTACGGTCACGTCGGCCAGCGGCCCGGCAGGCTCGGGCGCGTCTGGCTTCGGGCGAGGGCACGGCTGCATGGCTGCTCGTTCGCGTAGTCGCGCCAGGGCGGCATTGTCATCGAGCGGCTCGGCACTGCGACCTGCCGCGCTGCGCGGCTCGCTGATGTCCGCGGATTTGTCGGGGTTGTCGACGCGTTCGGTCCTCGGCCACAACGCGATAATGCCGGCAACTCCCAGGATCATGACCACGATCACCCACCGGCCAGCATTGGTCATCGCACACCCTCCACCCAGCTACTATAACAGTTAGTAGTTGTGGTCAGATCGGCGGCCAGCCGAGCTGGGCGTACCAGGCGAGCATCTGGCTCATCAGGATTGTCCAGCCGCCGGTGAGGACGGCGATTCCCATCGCGACGAGCACGAGGCCGCCGGCGATTTCGATGCGTCGTGCGTTGCGGCGCAGCCAGCCCAGCCGGAGGCGGCCGCGCGCCATGGCGATGGCGAGCAGCACGAACGGGATCCCGAGGCCGAGTGAGTAGGCGAGGAGTAGCAGCGCGCCGCGGGTGAGGGTCGCGGTGGTCGCCGCGGTGGCGAGGATCGAGGCGAGCACTGGGCCGACGCAGGGTGTCCAGCCGAACGCGAACGCCAGGCCAAGGACGTAGGCGCCAACAGGCCGGCCGCCCGGGATCTCAGCGTGGAACCGGAACTCGCGCTGGAGCCAGCCCAGATTGAGTAGACCGGTCATGAACAGCCCGAAGGCGATGAT
>WHUD01000284.1 GCA_009377385.1 Actinophytocola sp. | reverse complement strand
GGGGTCACGCCCCATGACCCACTTCGGTCATCGTCGGAGAGGAAGCTCCCTTGTCGACGTGGTAAGCGAATAACGCTGCTCCATGACGCTCAGCTCCACAAGCACTGGCCCGACTCCCTTCGTTGCGAGAACACCCGCAACCCAGCCGAGCCCCTCAGCGGCTGTCAAGCATCAAGCGGAGTCGGGTGACCACTTCGTGAATGGGACGTGTGAATCGCCATGCTGGCAGAAGGGTCCGACAGACAGCTTGACGACGCAGCAAGCCTTGTCCATCTAGACGGCACCTTGCTGTCCAAGTAAATGCTTGAACGTGTCCGCACAGCCGGTGACCTGAGTCCGACCAGCCGACGCCGTCTCCGAGTCTCTTCGGCACGTTTGGTCACCGATCCGTCATCGACCTTTGGACGACGGACCGCTGTTGATCCCCATCCACGATCTCATCCACGAAATGCTGAGAACTGGTGCCTGATATGCCCACTCGGGCACCCGTGGCGCCGGCGATTCCCCGGGAAACCGGCCACCGACACGCCGAACGCCGATCTACGGATCAGAAGGTTGGGGGTTCGAATCCCTCGGGGCGCGCAGAACGAAAATCCGCTGTGACCAGCGGATTTTCTGCTTTTCAAGATCGTCTTCGGCCGACGTTGTTGATCTTTGGCCACGAGTTTGATGCGTCAAACGGTCGCGCCTGTATGGCTGGCGAGTAGCGCTGGTTCAGGTATCAGCAATTCTGCTGGCCGCCCGGTCAGCAAGTACGTGCGGCAGCGAGATCAGCGAACCGGGAGATCACCACGTGACTGGCCGCGATCGGCGCTGGTATCCCCGTTCAGCACCCATCGGAACACCTCTCGCGTTCGGTGGGCCCACCAAAGCGCTCGACGTCGCCGTGAGGGACACATGGTATGGGTTGCTGCACCAGCCACCGCAGGCTCGTAGGTCCCCGGGTGCCGCATGCTGAGGGCGCGGTGCGTGGTTTTCGCCGGCCAAGCTCGCGAGGTCACCGGCTGCGGCTGCTCGCTGCGATCGAAGCGTCGCGGGGCTCGTTCGACGCGATCGAGCGCGCCACCGGAGTCCTGCTGGGCAAACGCCAAGTCGAGGAACTCGCCACCAAGGCCGACCGGCTCGCCACCGCCCCCGACGACCGGGCCCGGCTCACGGTACTGGGCGAGGAGTGGTGGTTGACGCCGGCGTGGCCGGAGGCCGTCGACGCGCTGCGTGCAGCGCTGGCGGATCCCAGTCATCGTCACTGGGAGACCGGGGGCTACCCGGAGCCGTCCCGTCGGCC
>WHUD01000283.1:1031-1305 GCA_009377385.1 Actinophytocola sp. | reverse complement strand
AGGACCCGCGACAAAATAACGTAGGCGTTCATGGGCGTGTCGGGGGTTGCACGGTGTAGTTCCATTCGCCGTGGAAATCGTGGCGGGTGATGGGCAGGGCGTCGACGTCCTTGCTGGTGTATTTGATGCCGGTGGGGTAGTTCTCGGTGTCGAGGACACAGTGGACGGTCAGTCCGGTGGTCGTGGTGGTGTTGCTGATCAGGTCGACGATGGTCTGGTGGGTCTTGAGCGGTCGGCCGCGCCAGTTCATGGTGATCTGGGAGAACAGCCGGTG
>WHUD01000283.1:0-1021 GCA_009377385.1 Actinophytocola sp. | reverse complement strand
TTCCACTTGCTGGTGCCCGGGGGCAGGTGGCAGACGGTGATCTGTAGCTCGGTGTCGGCGGCGAGCTTGGCCAGTTCGATCTTCCAGGCGCGGATCCGGTAGCCGTTGGAGCCGCCGCCGTCGGCGCAGATCAGCAGCTTGGTGGCGTGCGGGTAGCGGGCTTTGCCGATGGTCTCCCACCAGCGGCGCAGGGTCTGCACGGCGAACGCGGAGGTGTCGTGGTCGGTGCCCACCGACACCCAGCCGGCGTTGGCGGAGACGTCATATATGCCGTACGGGATGGCCTTGCCGAGCTCTTTGTCCATGAAGTCGTGCACGTTGACGCGCTCGGGCGAGCCCTTGGGCTGGTACTCCCGGCCACCGTTTTTGAACTCGCCGATGAGTTCTTTCTTCTTCGTATCGACCGAGATCACCGGCTGCCCCGCCTCGACGTGCTCGCTGAGGCATTGGTTGAGGTAGCCGAACTGGGCGTCGCGGTCCTCGTGCTGGCTGCCTTCGATGGCTTTGGCGTTGCCCTGCAGGCTGAAACCCATCGCCCGCAGCATCCGCGCCACCGTCCGATCGGAGACCGGATGCCCCGCCTCGGTCAGCGCGCCGGCGAGGTTGCGGGTCGACTTGGTCGTCCAGACCAGCAGCGACATCGGATCCCCGCGGGTTTCCGGATCCACCAGCGCCTTCAGTTCGCTCGCCAGCCCCGGGTCGGTCTCGGCCAGCTTCTTGCGGCCACCGCCCGGCGCCCGCACCCTCGCCGAGGGCTCCGGCAGGCCCTCCAGCTCACGCACTCCCCGCGCGATGGTGTCCGGGTGCACGCCGGTCGCCTCCGCGACCGCCTTGATCCCGCCCCGCCCCAACTGCTGGGCCTCCACGCCCAGCAGCAGCCGGCGCTGCCGCTCGTCCAGATGCGGACGCAGCACCGCATACCTCGACGCCACCGATTCCGCGACACCCGCCATGCCTGCTGCCATAGCACAACCGTAGCGGCCGCGGGATCAAAAACCTACTTTATTTCGCCGCGAGTCCT
>WHUD01000282.1 GCA_009377385.1 Actinophytocola sp. | reverse complement strand
CTAGCGCGGAGATTCACCAGTTCCCGCGTGGCTGCGGGCAGCACCTCTGCCGCGGCTTTACTCGCCATGCGGAGACCGGTCATAAAGTTGCCGGTGATCGGGCTGTTCATGAGGTCGATACGGGGTTCCATGTCGAGCTCCATTCCAGGATCTATTCGATAGCCGCCCATGAAGACACCGGGCAGCGCCCCGGCGTGACATCCCCGCTCCGCTGGCCGAGCTCGCGCACGCCGTCGGGGTCAGGGACCGCGAGCGCGAGATGCCACAACCGGGCGTTGCGCGGTGTCTTCACGGCATGAAACCTCACTCTGTGGATCATTACCGGGATGTTGACGGTCGTCGCCCTGGTCGGCGGGATCACGAAGAAGTTTGTGCCCAAGGAGAAACTGGCGAAGGGTCATGGCGGTGGATGGACCGCAGACGTCAGTGTCGGCTTCGTCAAGACCCTCGGGGCCTCGAACTCCTTGCCGCAGCTGGCCTGAGCCTGCCAGCCGTGCTCGACGTGGGTGAAAAACGCCGGGCAGCCCCATTGCGGGGCCGCCCGGCGTTTCCCGAGGTAGTGGCGGAGGATACGGGATTCGAACCCGTGAGGGCTGTTAACCCAACACGATTTCCAACTTCGCTCCAGCCTGTCTGGACGTGTCCAATACCCCAGTGACCTGCATGTACGGCGAGGTCTGCATCACGAGAGACAGTTTGAACAGGTCCGAACTGCAACCCGAACTGCAAACCGAAGTTACTCGGTCCGGCTCGCTGGTGGACCGTGAACGTGTTCACGCTGCACTCGCTGTTCGGGAGGGAGGGAACGACTAGCCTCGGCGGAAAAGCGGCCCACACCCACGCACATGCCAGGCCATTCCCTTGCCTCCCTTGCTCCCTTCACCGACGAAACCGCAGCGCAACCTTAGGGAAACCCACCAGGGGCGACGCGAGGGAATTCTCCCTGCCTGTCCGTGGATTCCCTTAGCGTTTCCCTACATATTCCCCCACGCTCGCTACGCGGGCCGCTTCATTGCGCGGAGCTGGTCAAGGTAGGCGTCTGCTTCGGGCTCGCCTGCGTAGCGTTCGCTGAGGATGTCGGCGAGGTCCTGGCTGACCATTGTGAGCGACGGTATTGACTTCCTGTCGCCTTCGATCGCTCGGCGGCCGTGTGTCACGGCCTCGTCTAGGTCGCCCTCGCGTGCGGCGACGACGCCGAGCGTGATCTGTGCTTCCGCGATTCGCATGGGCCACCGCTCGTGGTGGTTGAATCCGGTGCTTACGCGGATCACCTCGTCGGACAGCTCGCGCGCCATGCGGTTCTCGCCGATGTGGC
>WHUD01000281.1 GCA_009377385.1 Actinophytocola sp. | reverse complement strand
CCAGGCTTTTGCATAAGCCTCCATGTCTGACAAACAACTCTTGGCACGTATGACTTGTTCTGCCCGTGTCAGACCCTCGATGTATTTTCGAAAGAACGCGGGAGGAATCCGATCCCTCTCGGGCGTGACTCTCCATTGAGCCTGGACTTCCGCTACTTCCGCTTCTATGGCTTTGAGAAGTTCTTCTGCTTCACACATGAATAGCTCCCTCTCTTTGGACGGCATCTCGATATCACTTCTCAACGATCAGTGTCCCCCTCATCTCGGGATGGACCTGGCAGGTGAAGTAATACTTGCCGGGCGGGAGCGACTCGACACCCGACACCTTGTGCACGTGCCCATGATCGACCAGTGAACTAGTGAATTTCGGGTAGGGACACTTGCCGTTGCCAGGGTTATTGCCGGTATACGGAGGCACTGTGCAACCCTTGACGACTTCGACGATGCTGTGCCCGGGTATTCCGCCTCGCGCGTCGTAGTTGCCGAAGGTGAACGTCTCCCCTTGTTTCACTGTGACGGTTCCGGGAACGTACTGGTACTCGATGGCGGTAACGTCCCCCGGATGATCTTGGCCAGTGATGGGGTCAGCTGCAACCATTCCGCTTCCGCCGATGAAAAGCAAGCCGGCGATCCCCGCCACGAGTGGGTTCCTGCGGCGTTTGATCGCGGCTTTCCACTGCGTGGGTGCCCGGTTACTCGTCAACCACATTGTCCTTCCTTCCTTCGTTTCTCCGCTGACAGCAACCTGGCGCTTATCCGACTGAAACCCAGGGGAAGACCGCGCGCCCCTTATCTACTGTCCGGCTCCCGGGCAACCCGAGCACCGGATAGGGCAGGCAGCCCGCATGGGATTGCAGGCCGAACAAGATCCTCACTGTTTCGCCGACTCGTGGCGGCGTGCGCAGCGGGATGTGGATGGTGCCGGTCCGGTCGTTCCCATCCGTCATCGGACCGTGCGCGGCACCATGACCAAGCCAGCCGCTTGACGAGCCGGTCACCACCGCGTTCATGACGACGGAATCCGTCAGGATCGCCTCGTCATAGTGAATATCGACCGCGGAAATCCCGTCGCCGACCGTGTGGTTGATTTCCAGCGTCGCCATCGGCCCGTGGCCGATGCAGTGTACGAAGGCCGCCTGCCGGGTGTTGCGTTGCGCGACAGTGACCGCGCCGGCTTTCGAGTCGACGCTGGTCATCGTGAAGCTGTCGCCACCGGCGGGCCCAGCCTTGTACGGGGGGCGGTGAAGCGTGCCTCCACTACCATTCCCAGACTTGTCTGCTCCGTTTTCTCGCATGAGTCTGCCTTCCTGATGTGCTCGCCGACGCCCTGTTT
>WHUD01000280.1:241-1341 GCA_009377385.1 Actinophytocola sp. | reverse complement strand
GCTGCGTTTCCTCGCGATCGGCGCCGATGACGATGCCCTGCTGCCCGAGATCGTGCGCTCCGGCAAGACCGGGATCGACTGCCCAGTGGGCTGGCCGGAACGGTTCGTCGAGTTCCTCACCGCGCAGAAGCTGTCGTATTCGCTGGGGTTCGGGCTGTCTGACGACATCGTCGCCCGGCTGGTCACGATCCCTGATTCGGAGTGGACACCGGCTTACGATGCCGAGGGTGCCCCGCGTGATGGTGCCTGGGTCGCCGAAGCCACCGGCGTGCTCGACCTCACGGCCTGGCCCGACGGGATGCGGGTGATCGTCCGCAAAGAGCGGCCCCATCCCGGTGCCCAGCTGCGGTTCACCGACGTCGACGGGCTGCGGCTGACCGCGTTCGTCACCAACACCACCGGCGGTCAGCTCGCCGACCTGGAGTTGCGGCACCGGCGCCGCGCCCGCTGCGAGGACCGCATCCGCACCGCCAAAGACACCGGCCTAGCGAATCTGCCCTTGCACGACTTCGCGCAGAACCAGATCTGGCTCGCCATCGTGGCCCTCGCCGTCGAGCTCACCGCATGGATGCAGACGCTCGCCCTCACCGGCACCGACGCCCGACGCTGGGAGCCGAAACGGCTCCGGCTGCGGCTGTTTTCGCTCGCCGGCCGCATCGCTCGCCACGCCCGCCGAATCCACCTGCGGCTCTCCGCACACGCACCCTGGGGCGAGCTGATCGACGCCGCGCTCGCCAGACTCGCCGCGCTCCCCGCACCACCCTGACCAGCAACAACCTGCCCCGACGAGACGAAAGGACACCGTCGCCGGAACCGTGGAAACCGGCCGCCACCCACGCACAGGGGCGACCAGCCACACCCGAAACACGTCACCGCAGCCACAACGCGGAATCCGAGCCAGATCAGGCCAACCCGTCACAAGCACGAAAGATCGAAGCTAACGTTCACAGTTGCGGAAACCAGATCTATAGGGCGCGGACACACGCGGAATCCGGCTGGCGAGGGGACGCGAGTTCAGCCTTCCAGGAAAAGATGTCTTCTGCCGGCAAGGGGGCGGATGTTGTCGACACTGATACTGGACAACTTGCCAGGTCGTTTTA
>WHUD01000280.1:0-231 GCA_009377385.1 Actinophytocola sp. | reverse complement strand
GATCGAAGAGCCAGGGCCCGCGCCGACATCCCCACAGGGCGCTACTACGCCTGAGCAGTCGCACGCCCTTAACCAGGCTGTGCAGGACCATCACCGGCAAGTCAGGGGCTATATCGCGGCTAGGGAGGAGGCTGACCGCGCTCGTGGCATTGTCAATAACGCCAAGGCATTTGGTAGGAGCTTCTGGAGCGAACTCGAAAACAAGAAATACTTCAATGCTGCGGAATTTGT
>WHUD01000027.1:9172-39666 GCA_009377385.1 Actinophytocola sp. | reverse complement strand
GGATGATCTCCCGTGACCGCTACCACCAGGCCGACGCCGCTGCCGACGCTGATGCCGATGCTGCGGTGCGCCCACGGTCAGCTGACGGCGAGCCTGCCGACCAAGAGAAGGCTTCCGCCGAGCCGGTGGGCGATTCCCGCGTCGGAGGGACCGACGAGGGCGCGGACACCGGCAGCGTGGACACCGAACTCGCAGGCCAGCAGTCCGATTCCGGTGCGGACGGCAAGGGGCTGGAGGTGTATGGCGACTCCGCCTACGGCACCGGAGACGCCCGCGCCGCCTACCGTGAGGGTGGGCACGACACCGTGATCAAGCCCAAGCCGCTGCGCCCGGCCGTCGATGATGGGTTCACCCTGGACGACTTCGACATCGACGAGGAGGACGGCACCGTCACCTGCCCGGCCGGACACACCCGGACGATGAGCGCCAAGCGGACGGTGACCTTCGGCAAGGTCTGCGCCGACTGCCCGCTGCGAGAGCGCTGCACCACCGCCAAGGATGGCCGGTCGATGACCATCCACCCGCACGAGGACCTGCTGCGCGCCGCCCGCGCCCAGGCCCGCACCCCGGAGTTCAAGCAGGCCTACCCGATCCGCTCGACCGTCGAGCGGATCATCGCCTTCACCGCCACCCAGAACGGGCGGCGCATCAAGCTGCGCTACCTCGGCGTCACCAAGAACCACGCCTGGCTACGCACCCGATGCGCCGCGATCAACCTGCGCACCCTCCTCAAACATGGCCTGACCCGCCGGGACGGGGCCTGGGCCCTGACCTAACGGCCAGAGGCGCCCAGCAGGACCCCTTGCCGGAGCCTGCACCGGCAGCCAGACTGTCATTGGCAGGAAGAACGACCACGTTGTCGACCCCAGAGGTCTGACCTAACTGCCGCAAAGACGGCCTTGTCGGCGTTCTTCCCGCCCCAACTTATGCCTTGTTCAGTGCGCTCCTAGCCCACGACGGACACTACGTCCGGAGCGGCGAACACGGCGCCTTGGACGGCGAACACGGTGTCTGGGACGGCGAACTCGGCGCCGGGAGTGGGGGACACGCAGGCACGAACGTGGGACACGACGCCAGGGCCGGAAGCCCTCAGCGTCGTGTCCCGCACTCCCGCGCCCCGGGTTAGCCGGTGGGGATGCCGTCTTCCGGTGGGGCGTCGCTGGCGGCGCCGGAGTGGTCCTTGACGATCGGGGCGTCGCCGATGTCGGTGGTCAGCACCGGCGTCAGGGGGTTGGCCTTACCGCCGCTCAATTCCGACACCCGGAGCCCGGAGATGCCCATGTGGCTGTCCTCGGAGTAGCGGAACGGCGCCAGGGCAGGTCCGTCGAACTCCTTGCCAGCCTGCTCGATCGCCTCGACGATGCCTTCCCTTGTCGGGTTCGGCCCCGCGGACTGCAGTGCCTGCACGAACGTGTAAGCCTGGGACATGCCGTACACCCGGTAGTTGGTCAGCTTGCCCCCGCTGCCGTGCTTGTCCCAGACCTCCTGCCACAGCTTCACCCACGGATCGTCGGGCGTGTCGACGCCGGGGATGTACTCCGTGGTCACGACGCCGTCGAGTAGGCTGCTGCCGTCCTTGACCGCGCCCTCGGAGAACCGCGCCAGCAGCGAGCCGACCAGCTCGGGGTCGGAGCCGACGTTGCTGTAGAACCACTTCGGGTCGAAGTTCAGCTTGTTCGCGGTGAGCTGCGTCAACGCGGTGTACGACGGCGTGTTGAAGCCGAGCACGATGTCCACATTGGCCGCTTGCAGCGCCGCGACCTGCGGTGCGACGTCGGTGTTGCCCGAGGTGTAGCGCTCGGTGGCGACGATCTGGTCGCCGAGGTACCGCCGCACGCCCTTCTCGCCGTCCTCGCCGAAGTCGTCGTCCTGCAGGAACAGCCCGACGCGGGCGTTCGGCATGTTCTCCGACACCCACTTGCCGATGATCTTGCCCTCGGTCTCGTAGTCCGGTTGCCACCCGAACGTCTGGGGCTTGGACTCGACGTCGTCGCCCCACTGCAGCGAACCGGACGAGACGAACAGGTCAGGCACCTTCTCGCCGTTCAGAAAGTCGACGACGGCGCTGTGCGTCGGAGTACCGAGGCCGCCGACCATGGCGAAGATTCGATCCTTGAGCACCAACTCGTTGGTGACCTGACTCGTCTGGGTGGGGTTGTAGGCGTCGTCGCGCACGACGAACTCAATCTTGCGCCCGTGCACGCCGCCGTTGGCGTTCACGTAGTCGTAGTACGCCTTGTGCCCGCTGGGAATCTCGCTGTATCCGGGCGCGGCGACGCCGGTGAGCGGGAAGTGCGCCCCGATCTTGATGGTGTCTTCGGTGACGCCGACGACGTCCTCCGTGCTGTCCTTGCCTTCGTCCGGCCTGCCCCCGGCGCCGCACGCCGCGAGCACGGCTCCGGCCGCGAGCACGCTCGTGAACACCGCGACGCGTCGTGACCACGTCCTCATATGTTCGCCCTTCCTGTTGGTGATCTATCCGCCTTGCGCATTAGGGATGTGATCGACGTCGACGCCTCGCGGCCCGGGCCGTGCCGACGATGCCGGCCGGCGCGAGGATGACGACGAGCATCGTGGTGAGGCCGTAGACCAGCGGCGCGAGTTCGGCGGCCTGCAGGTCGGTGAGACCAGCGTCGAGCCCGATGCTTGTGACGACCTGGGGAAGGAACGTCAGAAGGGCCGCGCCGATCAGCGCGCCGAGCAGGCTGCCGAGGCCGCCGAGCACCACCGCGCTGAGCAGCGCGAGCGAGAGCGTGAGCATGAACCCGCTCGGCGCGGCGAGCCGCACCGCCAGTGCCAAGACCGCCCCGGCGAGCCCCGCGCACGCGGTGCTGACGACGAACGCGAGCACCCGCGCGCGACCGAGGTTGATGCCCGCGATCTCGGCGGCGACGTCGTCGTCGCGCACCGCGCGCCAGATGCGGCCGACCCGGCTCCGGGAGAGGTTGGCTAGCAGCACGTAGCTGACGATCAGGCTGAACCAGCCAATGTAGGCGACGTACTTGCTGCTGCTGACGTCGTTCGCGGTGATGAAGTACGCGGCGTCGGCGAACCAGTTAGGGACATCGGGCACGACAACGGTCAGGCCCTGCTCGCCGCCGAGCGTGCCCTGGAAGTACAGCGCGATACCCGGCACGGCGATCGCCAGCGCCAGCGTCGCGCCCGCGATGTAGGGGCCGTGCAGCCGGGCCGCCGCGACGCCGACGCCCGCGCCGATCACCAGGGCAACCGCTGTCGCGGCGAGTAGCACCAGGATTAGCGGCGGCGCGCTCTCGTAGTCGTCGAGCAGCAACGCGGTGGTGTAGGCGCCGATCGCCATGAACGCGCCGTGCCCGAGCGACAACTGTCCATTCAGGCCGGTCAGTACGGTGAGCCCACCTGCCGCGATGCCCATGTACGCCATGACGGCGAACTGTCCATTGCGAAACGCGCTGGTGTTCTCCAGCACCAGGGCCACCGCCACGAGGCCGAGCCCGGCAAGCAGCAGGTGCCGCCCAAGGGTCGAGGCCCAGATGCGCTGTGCGAACGCCGTCATGTCAGACCCTCCTCGCCGGTGCGTGGGAGAACAACCCGCCTGGGCGGAGCAGCAGCACGACCATCAAGATCACCAGTGCCGCCAGCGCGATGACCTCGGATCCGATGTAGCCGCTGACGAAACTGAGCGAGACACCAAGGATGAGACCGCCGACCACCGCGCCGATCGGGCTGTCGAGTCCACCGAGGACGGCGGCGACGAACCCGAACACCACTACGGAGTCCATGTAGGACGGATGAACCAAGTTGCCGCCCGCGATCAGCAGCCCGGACAGGGACCCGACCATCGCGGCGAGCGCCCAGCCCTGGGTGAGCATGCGTGTCACCCTGACCCCAAGTAACCGGGCGACCTCCTGGTTGAACGCGGAAGCCCGCATCATCAGGCCGACGTTGGTGAACCGGAACAGCAGCACAAGGAGCAGCATCACCGCGAGCACCGCGAGGATGGTGAACACGCTGAAGCCGGTCAGCGCGACGTTGACGTCGCCGACCCGGAACCCGCTCAGCCCGAACGGCGCGGGAAACGACCGGTAGTTGGAGCCGAAGATCACCGCGGCGAGCGCGTGGATGACGATGAACAGACCCAGTGTCAGGATCACCGCGTTGATGTGCGGCTTGTCCTCGACCGGCCGGATCGCGACCCGCTCGACCACCGCGCCGAGCAGCAGACCGGAAAGCAGCGCCGCCGCGAAGCCGAGCCAGTAGGAGTATCCGGCGTCGATGATGACCAGTGCGATGTAGACGGTGATCATCGCCATCGGCGCCTGCGCGAAGTTGACGATCCTTGTCGAGCGCCAGATCAGCACGAGGGCCAGCGCGAACGCGGCGTAGATCATGCCCTGCGTCAGGCCGGTTAACGCCGTTGTGAGGAACTGCTGCACGAGGTCTCCCGTGGTCGCGTGGGTCAGAAACCAGATCAGAAACCTAGGTAGGCGTGGCGGAGCTTGTCGTCTGCGGCGAGCACGGCCGCGTCGTCGTGGACGACGAGCTTGCCGAGGTTGAGGACGACGCCGTAGTCCGCGATGGACAGCGCGCTGCGGGCGTTCTGCTCGACGAGCACGATCGTGAGTCCGTCCGACTCCACTAAGGACTTGAGCAGGTCGAAGATCTGTGCGACGATGCGCGGCGCCAGCCCGAGCGACGGCTCGTCAAGCAGCAGCACCTTCGGCGTCGCGAGCAATGCCCTGCCGATGACAAGCATCTGCCGTTCACCGCCGGAAAGCACATGCGCTGTCTTGTGCCTGCGATCGGCCATCTTGGGGAACAGCGTGTAGATACGCTCCAGGTCAGCGGGCTTGGCGCGGGCGGAGCGGCCGAGTCCGCCGAGGCGCAGGTTCTCCTCGACGGTCAGCTCGGTGATTACGCCGCGCCCCTCAGGCACGTGCGCGAGGCCGAGCCGGGACATCCGCTCGACAGGAACCCGGCTCAGGTCCTTGCCCGCCAGGTAGGCGGTGCCCTTGGTGGGGCGCAGCAGCCCCGAGATGGTGCGCAGCAACGACGTCTTGCCAGCGCCGTTGGCGCCGAGCACCGCCGTGATCTTGCCCTCTGGCGCGGTGAACGACACGCCGTCGAGCGCGGTGACTGGTCCGTAGGCCGCGGTGAGGTCACGGATGTCGAGCATCGGGGTCAGCTCCTCGTCGTCGCCGGGTTGTCGTGCTCGACCTCGTCGCCGAGATAGGCGGCGAGCACGGCGGGGTCCTCCTTGACCCGCTCCGGTGGGCCGCTCGCGATGTTCTTGCCGAAGTCGAGCACGACGATGTGGTCGCAGACGCTCATCACGAGGTCCATGTGGTGCTCGACGAGCATCACCGACATCCGCCGTGACAGGCCCTTGATCAGCTCGCCGAGCTGGGCCATGTCGTCGCCGGACAGACCAGCGGCGGGCTCGTCGAGCAGCAGCAGGTCGGGCTCGCTGACCAGTGCCCGCGCGAGGGAGACCCGCTTGCGCACCGGATACGGCAGGCTGGACGGCAGCTGATCTGCGTGTTCGGCCGCGCCGAGTTCGGCCAGCACTGTCATGGCGCGTTCGGCAAGTGCGCGTTCGTCGTTCGCGCTGCGCCGCAGGCCAAACAGCCCGGAGAAGAACCCCGCGCGGGCGTGCCTGTCCGCGCCGACGATGACGTTCTCCAGCACGGACATGCGGTCGAACAGCCCGAGTCCCTGGAGCGTCCTGCCGATGCCGAGCCCGGCGAGCTGGTGCGGCCGTAGGCGCTTCAGCTCGCGGTCGCGCCAGGTCAGCGTGCCGGTGTTGGGCTGGACAAACCCGCAGGCGACGTTGAACAGCGTGGTCTTGCCAGCCCCGTTCGGCCCGATGACGCCGAGCACCTGGTTCGGCGTGACGTCGAGCGTGACGTCCGACAGCGCGGTGATGCCGCCGAAGTTGACGCTGATGCCCGACATCCGGAACGTGCTGACCGCTCGATCCACCGCGTGACCTCCCTCGGACGTGCTGTGGTGCACACCACCGTGGGCTATGCGCACACATTTGGAAATGGGCGCGGTGCACGAGATCTGTCGTGCTGATCGCCTGATTTCCAGGTCGGGGCTTGGCCGGACTGTGCACTCAGTGCGATCGTGGCTGAATGAGTCTGTCCGGATCACCGACCACCGCAGACCGTCGCGACAGCGACGGTGCCGCCGTCGAGGAGCGGGTCGCGCGCGCGTGGGCATCGCTGCTCGACCAGGCCGACGCGATCGCCGACAGCATCACGCTGACGCTGCTGGAAAAGGACAGGGACTTCTACGAGACTGCGCCGCACGAGCTGCGCGCCGACGTCAGGGACAACACCCGCGAGCACGTCCGGCGCGGCATCCGGACCATGGCCGGACTGGCAAGCCCTGACGAGAAGGCGGTGCACGTCTGGCGGGAGACCGGCCGCAGGCGGGCCAGGCAGGGCGTGCCGATGGAACTGGTGCTCAACGCCTACAGTCTCGGCACGCGGGTGCTGTGGGAGGCGCTGCTGCACCAGCATGGCAACGTCACGGTGGACATCGATGACCGCGTGCTGCTGCTCGCTGGGCAGCGGATCTGGCACGCGCTCGATGTCCAGAACGCGACGTTGGTGGAGTCCTACCGGCGGGAGAGTGCCCGGCTGCAACGTCGTGACCTGCAACGGCAGCAGAGCATCCTGGACGGGCTCGCCGAAGGGCGCGGCGCGGATCCCGAGTTCGCCGGGGACGCCCGCGATGTGCTCGGCATCGATGTCGACGAGCCGCTGGCCTGCGTCGTCGCCGCGTTCGACGACCTGTCCGGCGAGCCGCTGCACGCGCCGGAGGACAAGCTGGAACGCGCGGGCGCCACCTCACACTGGCATGTCCGGGCTGGCACGCACTTCGGGCTGGTCGCGCTTGGCGAGCGCGCGGTGTCCGACCTGATCGAGCTGCTGCGGCCCGCCGTCGCGGGCAGGGTCGGGGTGGCGCTGTCCGCGGACGGGTTCGCCGGCTTCGCCACCGCCTACCTGCTCGCGGCGCGGGCTGCCGACACCGTGGCACGCGGGAGCACGGAGATCGTCGCGGTCACCGATCGACTGCCCGAGGTGCTACTCGCGGGCAATCCAGAGGTCACGTCGTTGGTCGTCGATCAAACGCTTGGTCCGCTGCTCGCGCAGCCGGCGCACACCCGCGAGGTGCTGCTGACGACGTTGACCGCGCTACTCGCGCATGACGGCTCGCCGACACACGCCGCGGAGGACCTGTACTGCCACCGCAACACGGTGATCTACCGGCTCAAGCAGATCGAGTCGCTCAGCGGACGTAGCCTGCAGAGCCCGCAGGACAAGCTGCTGTTCTCGCTCGGTCTCGCCGCCACCGGGCGGTGGCGGGCGGGCTGAGCTCCAGCACTGTTCCGGCCACGCGACACAAGGAGAACGGATGAACATCGAGCACCTGCTTGGCCACTTGCAGCGAAGGGAACCGGCGAACCGGCGCGCTGCACTGGGCATGGCGGCCAAGGCCGGTGCGGCGGGCGCACTGGCCTCGCTTGGCATGTCCGGCACGGCGGCAGCCACCCCGGAAGCCCGGCAGGTCAGCGGGCACGGGCCCGATGACGACGAGATGTTCGACGTCGACGCGGTGGAGAACGGCGCGTGGGCACCCGGTCCCTACGGGCCGGATGACCAGCGCGGTTCGTTCAACGAGATCACGCCCGCCACGACCGCCGCCGCACTCGGCTTGCTCACCCCGGGCAGGCCGGTGCGCACGTACAACCTCGGTGACCTGATGTTCAACGGCTACCCGGCGTACGTGACGGCGCCGCCGAGGGTTTACGAGCAGCGGCTGACCGTGCTCGGCTACCAGCCGCCGCCGGAGTTCTTCGCCGAGCAGGGCATCCTGCAGAGCCCGGCGCCGCTCGGCCCGAACCGGATCAGCGCGCACGAGGAGCGGTTCCCCGCTGGCGGGACGTACCAGATCGCGACGCAGCTGGACAACCTGGCGCACGTCGGTGTCGGGGAGATGTTCTACAACGGTTTCACCGGTCCAGAGATCGCCGCAGGGCACGGCACCACCAAGCTTGGCAATGAGCACATGGGGCCGATCGTCACCCGCGGCGTGGTGATCGACGTGCTCGGCTTGAAGGTGGCCAGGGGTGCCAGCGACGCTTACTTCCTCGCGGACAACGGCGAACCAGTGCTCAACGACGGCTACCGCATCACCGTGGCGGACATCGAGGCGGCGCTGCGGCGGCAGCGCGTCGACGGACCCGCGCCCGGCGATGTGGTGCTGTTCCGCACCGGGTGGCACCACCTCGTGCGGCTCGACCCGGACCGCTACCTCGCCGGTGAGCCCGGCATCTACCTGCGGGAGGCGCGCTACCTGGCGCGGAAGAGGCCGGCGCTCATCGGTAGCGACACTTGGGCGCTTGAGTCGCTGAACCCCGACGTTACGCAGGACAACATGTTCCCGGTGCACCAGGAGCTGTTCATGCGGTTCGGCATCCGCATCGGCGAGGGCATCATCACCGACACCCTGGTCGACGACGACGTGTACGAGTTCGTCTACCTGTTCACCCCGCAGTTCGCCGAGGGCGCGACGGCGGCGAACAGCGCCCCAGCCGCGCTCGCGCAGCCACGCCGGTGACACGTAGAGACATACGCGCTGGTGGCGTGCAGATGTGCTGCTAATATGTTTTTATGCGCACCACCGTCCAGCTTCCTACCGAACTGCTTCGTGCGGCCAAGGCAGAGGCAGCGGCGCGGGGAGAGACCCTGAAGGAGTTCCTCACCCGTGCGGTCACCCATGAACTGGGAAGCGCCGCGCCGCGCCCCCAGAACGAGCGGGTCAGGCTGCCCCTTATCGGTAGCGCGAAGCCTGGCGCCGTGGACGTCACCAGTGCGGGTATCGAGGCCGTCTTCGCGGCTGAGGATGCTGAGAAGCACGCCGGTCGCGCATGATGCTGCTCGACGTCGGGGTGTGGCTGGCGGCGATATGGAGCGGCCATGTGCATCATCCGCGAGTGGCCGCGTGGTTTGACGAGCAGTCTCGCGCACTCATGCTCTGCCGAGTCGCACAGATGGGACTGCTTCGGTTGGTATCGAACGCCGCCGTGATGGGTGCGGACGTCCTCAGCCGTGCTGACGCATGGCGCGTCGTCGACGCGTTGCGTGCGGATGACCGTGTGCAGTGGGCGAGTGAACCCACGCAGTTGGAGCAAGCATGGCGCGCGTTGTCGGCGCGCGACGACAACAGCCACAAACTCTGGACTGACGACTACCTCGCCGCGTTCGCGCAGGCAGGTGGTTATTCGCTGGTCACGCTGGATACCGGGCTCGCCAAGCGTTACCCGGCCATCACCGTCACCACCGTGCAGTGAATGACGCCTTCGCCGCGTTGGCTGCAGGGAAAGCGTCATTCACCGCGTCAGCGGGGTGTCGCGGGAGAAGTTGACCAACTTCCTGCGCCGTGTGACCACGCTGTGTCCGTTTTGTGGTGGTCCGGATGGTCGCAGGCCACAGGAAGCTGATCGACGTCGTCCGGCAGGCGCCTAGCCCGCGTCGTCCCCGGACTTCTGCGGCTCCGACGGCAGGGCGCCGACCAGCCGGTCGGCAAGCAGCCGGGTGAACCTGGCCGGGTCGGACAGTTCGCCGCCCTCTGCCAGCAGCGCCATGCCGTGCAGCAGCTCAGCGGTGTCGACGAGGCCGGGCTCGCCGGGGTGCTTGGCATGCGCGGCGCGCAACGACGTCACCAGCGGGTGGTCCGGGTTGAGCTCCAGCGTGCGCTTGACGACCGGGATCTCCTGGCCCATCGCCCGGTACATCTTCTCCAGCGTCGGCGTGATGTCGTACTCCTCGCCGACAAGGCACGCGGGCGACGTCGTCAGCCGCGACGACAGCCGCACCTCCTTGACCTGCTCGCTCAACGTCGAGCTGAGCCAGGACAGCAGGTCGGCGTACTCTTCGCGCTTGGGCTGCTCGGACTCCGACTCCTCCTTGCCGTCGAGGTCGACGGCGCCCTTGGCGATCGACTGGAACTTCTTGCCGTCGAACTCCGGGACCGCGCCGACCCACATCTCGTCGACCGGGTCGGTCAGCAGCAGTACCTCGTAGCCCTTAGCTCGGAACGCCTCGATATGCGGCGAGTTCTCCACAATGGACCGCGACTCGCCTGTCACGTAGTAGATGTGCTCCTGGCCGTCCTTCATGCGCTCCACATAGGACCGCAGCGTAGTCTGCTCCTGCGCGGAGTGCGTCGAGTCGAACGAGCAGATCGCAAGCAACGTCTCGCGGTTGTCGAAGTCGGAAAGCAGCCCTTCCTTGACCGCGCGACCGAACTCGCTCCAGAACGTCGTGTAGCGCTCCTGGTTGTTGGTCTGCATGTCCTTGATGGTCGACAGCACCTTCCGCACCAGCCGCTTGCGCATGAGCTGGATCTGGCGGTCCTGCTGCAACAGCTCACGGGAGACGTTCAGCGTGAGGTCCTGCGAGTCGACGACGCCCTTGATGAACCGCAGGTACTCCGGCATCAGGGCGTCGCAGTCGTCCATGACGTGCACGCGCTTCACGTAGAGCTGCACGCCGTGCTTGGCGTCGCGCATGAACAGGTCGAGCGGGGCGTGCGATGGGATGAACAGCAGCGCCGTGTACTCGAACGTGCCCTCCGCCTGCATGCGGATGACCTCGAGCGGGTCCTGCCAGTCGTGGCTGACGTGCTTGTAGAATTCGTTGTACTCCTCTTCGGTGACCTGGTCTTTCGGCCGCGCCCACAGCGCCTTCATCGAGTTGATCGTCTCGATCTCGGTTGTGGCCGCTGCGTCGTCGGTCGCAGGCTTCTCCACCGCCATCCGGATCGGCCAGGTGATGAAGTCCGAGTAGCGGGTGACCAGCTCGCGGATCTTCCACTCCTTGGTGTAGTCGTGGAGCTGGTCCTCGGCGTCCTCCGGCTTGAGGTGCAGCGTG
Organism: Actinophytocola sp.; assembly: GCA_009377385.1. Classification (GTDB taxonomy): domain Bacteria; phylum Actinomycetota; class Actinomycetes; order Mycobacteriales; family Pseudonocardiaceae; genus Haloechinothrix_A. The sequence continues at coordinate 28,741 of WHUD01000027.1, read as the reverse complement.
ATCGCCGTGCCCTGCGGCGCGTCGTCGACGGACTCGATGGTGTAGGTGCCGGTGCCTTCTGAGGTCCAGCATGTGCCGGTGGCCTCGCCAGCGCGCCTGGTCACCATGCTGACCTTGTCCGCGACCATGAAGCTGGAGTAGAAGCCGACGCCGAACTGCCCGATCAGGTCGGCCGACTCGGCGTCACCGGCGTCCTTGAGCTTGCGCAGCAGCTCGGCGGTGCCCGACTTGGCGATGGTGCCGATGACCTCGACGACCTCGTCGCGCGACATCCCGATGCCGTTGTCCCTGATAGTCACGGTGCGCTGGCCTGGGTCGGTGTCGATGGCGATGTGCAGGTCGGATGTGTCGACCTCGAGGTCCTTGTCGAGCATCGCCTCCAGCTTGACCTTGTCAAGGGCGTCGGAGGCGTTGGAGATCAACTCGCGCAGGAAGACGTCCTTGTTCGAGTACACCGAGTGGATCATGAGCTGCAGCAGCTGCCGCGCCTCTGCCTGGAACTCGAACGTCTCGGTTTGCGTGCTCACGCGCAACTCCCTTCCCTGCGGTACGTGCCGGTGCGCACTTTAGTAAAGCGAATCCGAACCACTATGTCGCCGACCGGGGGCGCGTATCACAGTACAGCTATACCGACCGGTGGGTTGACAGGACTGTGCCGCGATGTAACTATACCGGTAGGTATACAAGGGAGGCGATCATGCGTGCGGTACTGCTCACCGGCTTCGGCGGGTTGGACAAGCTGGACTACCGGGAGGATGTGCCCGACCCCGAGCCGGGCCCCGGCGAGGTGCGGGTCCGGGTCGGCGCGGCGGCGCTCAACAACACCGACATCTGGACGCGGCAAGGCGCGTACGGCTCGGCCGACGACCCGGACGCGAGTGCGGGCTGGCGCCGGGAGCCGCTGACGTTCCCGCGCATCCAGGGCGCAGACGTCGCGGGCCGCATCGACCAGGTTGGTCCCGGCGTCGCCGACGATCGGATCGGTGAACGGGTCCTGATCGACCCGATGCTCTACGACGGCGGAGAGCGCGCACTGGTAACCACCGACTACCTGGGCAGCGAGCGCGACGGCGGGTTCGCCGAGTTCGTCACCGTGCCCTCGGCGAACGCGCACGCGGTCGACGTCTCGTTGAGTGACGCCGAGCTCGCGACGTTCCCGACCGCGTACGCGACCGCGATGCGGATGCTGAACCGCGCCGACGTCGGACTGGGCGAGACGGTGCTGGTGACCGGCGCGTCTGGTGGCGTCGGCTCGGCGCTGATCCAGCTCGCCTCCATCAGGGGCGCTCGCGTGATCGCCGTGGCGGGTAAGGGAAAGGAGTCGCGGGCGCGCGATCTCGGCGCCGTCGACGTGATCGGCAGGGACGAGCTGGCCACGGTGTCCGACGACGTCGTGGACGTGGTCGCCGACGTCGTCGCTGGGCCGAGCTTCCCGGGGCTGCTCCGGGCGTTGCGGCCACTGGGGCGGTACGTCGTCGCAGGCGCGATCGCCGGGCCGTTGGTGGAGACCGACCTGCGCACGGTGTACCTGAAGCAGTTGCGGCTCATCGGCTCGTCCTTCGGCAGTCATGACGACTTCGCCGAATTGTTGACGCACATCAGCAGCGGTGAGCTGATTCCGCTGCTCGCGGGCAGCTACCCGTTGCGGGAGCTGCGTGCTGCGCAGGAGGCCTTCGTGGCGAAGGACTTCTTCGGGAAGCTCGTCGTCGTGCCGGGGGAGTCGTGATGTCGGGCGGCATCCGGGTGCTGACGTTCGACGTCGTCGGCACGCTGATCGACTCCGAGGCGGGCATCCTGGACTGCCTCCGGCCACTGACGGACGTCGAGGACGCGGTGTTGCTGGATACCTTCGCCCGCGCCGAGGGTATCCAGCAGCAACTGACGCCGGAGCTGCCCTTCACGCAGATGCTCGAACCGATCTACGCCCGAATGGCCGCCGAGCTTGGGCTGCCCGAAGGAGCGCCGCTGCGGGAGTCGATCCCGAACTGGCCCGCCTTTCCGGACGCCGTAGAGGGATTGTGTGTGCTCGGGCGGCGGTTCCGGCTCGTCGCGCTGACCAACGTCGACAACTGGGCGATGGCACACATGGCGGCCACGCTCGGCGAGCCGTTCGACGACGCGATCACCGTCGAGGACGTCGGGGTCAACAAGCCGGATCAGCAGATGTTCGCGTACTGCCTCGGCAGGCAGAGCACGCACGGCTACACGAAAGACGACTGCCTGCACGTGGCGCAGAGCCAGTACCACGACATCGGTGTCGCCCGCCTGCTCGGTTACCGCACGTGCTGGGTCGAGCGCCGCTATGGTACATCGGGCACTGGGGCAACACCAGCCGCGGCGGAAATAACAACGCCCGACTATCACGTCACGTCGCTGGCAGAAGTTGTCGAGATCTTCGGCGGGGCCTGAAAATGAACCGGAAATGGTATCGAACAACCGATGAAATGCCGTGAGATTTCCGTCACCTGTCTTGGCTGGCGCGCTGCTCGATCAGCTTCTTGTCCCGAGGTATCTCGTAAAACACGTGGTAGCTGAGCTTGGCCACGAAGATCAGTACGACGACTGCGAATATCGCATAGTGCAATACGTTCATCAGTCGCCTCCCAACGGATGCGCGAGTGCTCACAAGGTGTAATACGAAACGGGGCAGATAACCGATGTTACGCGGTACTTGTCTTCATTTCAAACGATGCGCTCGGTAAAAAAGATCCACACCGGAAATAGTCCCTGCTAAAACCGGGTGCAATCGAATAATTGATCTCCCGCTTCGTAACGCCCCACCCGAACCTCGGCTGAATCGGCGGCCAGCTGACGTCCCGACCCCGGCAGCGCCGCTCCGGTGGTTGGATCGTCGGTTGCGCTCTTCGGTCTCGCCCGCGCACTCGGCGCCTCGGCGCCTCTCCTGCTGTGTGCGACTGTGCTCGCACTGTGCGTGGTCCGGCGCCTGCCGGCCGCCGATACGCCACGTGAGGTGACAGTTTGGTTTTGTGGTCTAGATCATGTCGTGAGTCGGGAGTACGGTCTCGGTTGAACCGCAGGAGGTTGGGCTATGACATTCGAAATAGACCCATGGACACGACGCAGGTTTTTCCAGCTCGCGGGCTTGACCGGGGCTGGGATCACGCTGGGGGCCTGTGCCAGCGAGCCGGAAAGCCCAGGGGAAAAGGCCACTGGGCAGGCTCCGAGTCCGGTATTCAAGGAACCATCGACGAAACTGTCCGGCGAACTGAGCATCCTGCTCTGGAGCCACTTCGTGCCGAGCCATGACACGTGGTTCGCCTCGTTCGTCAAGGACTGGGGCAAGAAGGTCGGCGTCACCGTGCGGGTCGATCACGTCGACGTCGCCAACGTGCCGACGCAGATCGCCTCCGAGATCCAGGCTGGTCAGGGGCACGACATCGTCCAGTACATCGCGACGCTGTCCGAGTTCGAGGAATCCGTGCTCGACATGGCCGATGTCAACGACGAGACAAGCAATCGGCATGGTGAGCAGCTCGCGATATGCCGCGAGTCGAGCTACAACCCGCACACCGACAAGTTCTACTCGTTCGCGCCCGGCTGGGTGCCCGACCCTGGCAACTACCGCAAGAGCCTGTGGGAGCCGGTCGGATTCGCGGATGGGCCGTCCACATGGGATGACCTGCTGCAAGGTGCTTCCGAGATCAAGAAGAGCAAGGGCACTCCGGTTGGGCTCGGCATGTCGCAGGAGATCGACTCCAACATGTTCGGGCATGCCCTGCTCTGGTCGTACGGCGCATCGGTGCAGGACGAGGACGAGAACGTGGTGCTTGACTCGCCGGAGACCATGGCGGCGGTGGAGTTCGTGCAGAAGTTGTTCAAGAACGCCATGACCGACGAGGTGTTCTCGTGGACGGCGTCGAGCAACAACGAGGGCCTCATCGCTGGCGAGCTGAGCTTCATCATCAACTCGATCTCGGCATGGCGGTCGTCGCAGGAGACCAACCCGCAGATCGCCAACGACACCTTCTTCGTGCCCGCGCTCGAGGGGCCGCAGACTGCGCTGGCCGCCCAGCACGTGATGTACAACTACGCCATCCCGAAGCACGCCAAGAACCCGGACGCCGCCAAGGAGTTCTTGCTGCACTTCACAGACAACTTCGAGCTGGTGACGTACCACTCCCGGCTGTACGACTTCCCGTCGTGGCCGAGCCTCGCGCCCAAGCTGGGCGACTGGCTCGCCGATGATCCGTTCGGCGCGAAGCCGGCCGACAAGCTGGCTTTCCTCGGCGACGTCGAGACCGCTGCCGAGTGGAGCGCGAGCATCGGGCACCCAGGGCCGTCCAATCCCGCCATCGGCGAGATGCTCGGCACCTACGTGCTCCCGAACATGTTCGCGCGGGCCGCAAGAGGCATGTCGCCTGAGCAGTCCGTGAAGCGGGCGCACGAGGAGTGCGAGCGGATCTTCGGAAGGTGGCGTAAGCGTGGTCTCATCGGTGGCGGCTGATCCGGCCGTGACAGCGAGGGAGTTCGGGTGTCGGTAACCGTCGAGGTCTCGAACCTCATCAAGCAGTTCGACGGTGGTCACGTGCGGGCCATCGACGACGTGAACCTGGCCATCGAGGAGGGCGAGTACCTCGTCCTCCTCGGGCCCTCCGGGTGCGGCAAGACAACGCTGCTGCGCACGATCGCGGGGCTGGAACAGCCGACGTCGGGCGATGTGCTCATCGCGGGGTCTGTCGTGAATGGACTGCCACCCAGGGTTCGTAAGGTGGCCATGGTGTTCCAGAGCTACGCCTTGTATCCACACAAGACGGTGCTGGCGAACATCGTGTTCCCACTCAAGCCGGAGAAGCTGCCGAAGCAGGAACGGGAGAGCAAGGCGCGGTGGGCAGCCGAGCTGCTCGGCATCGACCAGCTGCTCGACCGCAAGCCACGGCAGCTTTCCGGCGGTGAGCGGCAGCGGGTGGCGCTCGCCCGCGCGCTGGTGCGGGCGCCGCACGTCTTCCTGCTCGACGAGCCACTGTCCAACCTAGACGCCAAGCTGCGGGCATCGGCTCGCGACGAGCTCAAACGCTTTCAGCAGCGGGTCGGGACGACGACCGTCTATGTCACCCACGACCAGGCGGAGGCGATGGGGCTCGGCGACCGGATCGCCGTGATGGACAAGGGAAAGCTGCGTCAGCTCGGACATCCGGTCGAGGTGTACGACGACCCAGCGGACACCTTCGTGGCCACGTTCATCGGCTCGCCGCCGATGAACCTCGTGCCGCGCGACGGCACTCTGGTCGGGTTCCGGCCGGAGCACCTGCTGCCCGTGTCGCACGTGACCGGCGAGCGGGTCGACGTGACGTTCCACGTCGACCGCATCGAGCACCTGTCTGGCGACCGCCACGTCTACGGCACGGTGAGCGGGCTCGGCGAGGAAAACAGGGTCATCGCACGGTTGCCCGCCACCGTGACCGACCCGGTGACGCCGGGGGAGGCGCACGCGTTCGGCGTCAACATCGACCGGCTCCGGTTCTTCGGCGCAGAGAGCGGCACCCGCACCGAGCCGATCCGGGTGGATGCGAAGCATGGCTGAGCTGGTGCGCGACGCGCCGCGTCGGCAGGAACTGGACGGCACGCGGCGACGCCTGGCCGACCGGGACGGCTTCCTCGCATGGATCTTCCTCGTTCCCACGGTCGTCTACATCATCGTGCTGGTCGCGATCCCGTTCTTCCTGGCGATCGCGTTCGCGTTCAGCGACGTCACCGCTGGCAACCCGTCGTACGACTGGGTCGGGCTGGAGAACTTCAGCCGGGTGTTCGACGACCCGGTGTTCTGGCAGGCGCTGCGCAACACCTTCGTGTTCACCGCGATCTCGATGGTGCTGATCGTGGTGTTCGGCAAGGTGCTCGCGATGGTGCTCGTCGCCGACTTCAGGGGCAAGTGGCTCGTCCGGTTCCTCGTGCTGCTGCCGTGGACGACGCCGGTCGCGCTGTCCAGCATCACCTGGCTGTGGCTGCTGCACTCGATTTACAGCCCGATCGACTGGGTGCTGCGCAACGTCGGCCTGATCGAGGACAACAGCTACTTCCTCGGCAAGCCAGCGCTTGCGATGGGCTCGGTCATCGCGGTGCACGTGTGGCGGCTGGTGCCGCTCGCCGCGGTGATCATGATGGTCGGCATCCTGTCCATTCCGGACGATCTCATCGAGGCGTCCCGCATCGACGGGGCAGGCTTCTGGCGGCGGCTGTTCGAGATCACCATCCCGCTGACCTTCCCGCTGATCGCGGTGGCCGCGCTGTTCGGCGCCATCTTCACGTTCACCGACATGGCGGTGGTCTACGTGCTCACCGGGGGCGGTCCGACCAACTCGACCCACGTGCTCGCGAGCTGGTCGTTCGTCCGAGGTATCGGTGGTGGTGACATCGGGCAGGGCGCCGTGATCGCGCTGTTCCTGTTCCCGCTGCTGCTCGCCGCCGCGATCCTGATCCTGCGTTCGGTTCGCAAGATGGAGACGATCTGATGGCAGCCCCGGTAGCGTCGTCCGAGGAGCGTCCGCTCGCCGACACGGCGCGGCTGCGCAGGCACTACGCCATGCGGGCCGTGCTCGGCAGGGTCAGCCTGTACCTCGTCGCGATCCTCGCCGCGCTCGCGTGCGCCGTGCCCTTCGTGTGGAGCACGCTCACCGCGACGAAGCTCAACGCTGACCTCTACAACCCGAACAACAACCCGTTCCTCTACAACAAGCCGCCGACGGCTGACCACGTGATGTTCCTTTTCAACAACACCGCGTTCACTACGTTCGCGTGGAACACGCTGTGGGTCGGCCTGCTCGTCGTGCTGATCACGCTGGTGCTCGGCGTACCGGCGGCGTATTCCATCGCGCGGTTGAACCGGCCATGGTCGACGCCGATGGGCATCGCGATCTTCTTCGTGTACCTCGTGCCGCCTAGCCTGCTGTTCCTTTCACTGTCGCGAATCGTTGTCGCGGCAGGGCTGCAGGACTCGACGTGGTCGCTGGTGCTGATCTACCCGACGATTACGGTGCCGGTGTCGACGTGGCTGCTGATCGGGTTCCTCAAGGCTCTGCCGCGCGACATCGAGGAACAGGCCATGGTGGACGGTTACAGCAGGCTTGGCGCCATGCTGCACACCATTCTGCCGCTGCTGTTCCCCGGCATCGTCGCGGTGATCGTGTTCGCATTCACGCTGACAGCGAGCGAGTTCATCTACGCACTGACGTTCATCTCGCCCACGCAGGAGAAGGTGGTCAGCACGGGCGTGCCGACAGAGCTGATCCGTGGCGACGTGTTCTTCTGGCAGTCGCTACAGGCGGCGAACATCTTCGTCGCGGTGCCGATCGCCTTCGTGTTCAACCTGTTCCTCGCCCGGTTCATCTCCGGCTTCACGATGGGCGCGGTGAAGGGCTAGCTATCCCCTAGCTAGCGCAGCCACGGGGCTTTGCCCTTGCCGCTCCAGCGGAAGACGTCGAAGCCACGGCCGATGTCGCCCGCATAGACGTACGGTCCCTTGTGGAACTTCGCAGCCCAGGTGTTGGTGTTCTTCATGACCGCGCTGGCGACCTCGACTGGGTTGGCGGGGTCGGACCAGTCGACGATCCTGGTGCCCGCGATGTACCAGCCCATCGACAGGATCTTGGTGCCGGGGAAGAACCGGCCGAAGTGCGAGGTGCACGGCCGCTCGTCGGTCGGTCCGTTGACGTCGGGCACGTAGTAGCCGAGTGGGCCCTGCGGCGACGACTCGTCGGTGGTGTCGTAGGACGCCAGCCCCTCGCCAGGACAGACCCCGGTGCCCTCGACCAGGAAACCGCCGATGACCAGGCTCTCGTTGTTGGTCACCATCAGCTTCTTGTCGGAGCTGGGGAACACGCCGTGCGCGTAGGAGCCGACGTTCGGCGTCCTTGACAGCAGTTCGGGCCGCCACGGCTTGCTGGTGTCGTAAATGCGGTAGTTGTTCTCCGATGCGGCGTAGGCGCGGGTGCCGTCCGGGCTGAACTCGAGGTCGTGCACGCCGCCCTCGGTGTCTGGTCCGCGCAGCACCTTGGGGTGGAAGGGCTTGGTGAAGTCGACGATCGGGATCTCGTTGAGCCCACCGGGCAGTGCGCCGTTTGAGGCGTACCCGTACGGCTTGGTGGGATGGAAGATGAAGTTGTGCACGCCGCCGTGGCCGGTGCGCAGCCGGTACATCGGCGACCACTTGTACGGGTCGGTGATGTCGAAGACGCCGACCCCGCCGGAACCTTCGCCGAGCAGCGGCGACTTGGCCGGTGCGTTGCCGATGGTCGCCTTGACCGTGGTGCCGTCGACCACGGCGTTCCTTGTCGCGACCGCCGTCTTGGTGCGGAACAGCTCGATCGCGGGGATGTCGGCGTTGATCGCGGTGGCGTTCCCGCGTGGCTGGTCACCCTTGGCAGGGATCTGCACGAGAGCGTCCGCTCCCGCCGCCTGCGCCGCGCGCACCTTCTGGACGAAGGTGTAGGTGGGGCAGGAGTCGGCCGGGTTCGTGGCGCTCTGGCGGGCGTCTACGAGGGCGATGTTGCCCTGGATCTGGTCCGCGACCGGAGCGTAGCTTGCTGCGGTGCAGCCCGTGCCTGCGTAGACCAGCTTGCCTGACTGCCGTGCGACCTCGCCGGTGTCGCCCCACTGCACGCCGTTGTGGAAGTCGCGCAGCTTGTCTGGGGCGGTGACGTTGACGCCGACCCCGCCATAGTTCGGACAGGGGTTGCCGCTCTGCTGGCTCAGTGCGAGCACGACGTGCATCCTGCCCGCACCGTCGCGGAGCTTCTTGATCGCGACGTCGTTGCGGTCCTGGCGGCAGGTGACCTGGCTGACGAACCGGGGCCGTTGCGGGTTGGTGACGTCGAAGACGTAGCCACCGCGCTGGTAGGAGCCCATCACGGCGAAGTCCCGCTTCGCCATCACCGGCTTGGCGCCGCGCGGCAGCGGCTTGCCCTTGCGGTTGACGAGCGCCCCGGTCTTGTAGTTGCGCAAGGGAACCCGGTGCGCGAAGAACTCCACGTCGGACCCGGCGTAGGGCTCTGCGGCAGGGTCCTTGGCGCGAGGGTCGTGCTGGCGTGGGTTGAAGTTGTAGACGTGCTCGAGGTTGAACAGCTCAGGCTCGCCCGGCGCCGCCGTGCTCTGCGCTCCTGCGGTGGACGCGCCCGCCAGGGATGCCATGGCCAGCGCCATCGCGCCGGCTACCGCCGTGATCTTCTTCCGGCCCCATATCGACATGTCGCCTCCACCCGCCAACTCCAGCAACGGTCGTGACTGGGTTAACGATTGCGCGGCTGCGGCGATACGCGGAAAAAAGATCACCCGGGTGGAGTCGTCGCGCGTGAGGTGCGATCGTTGCGGGGTGACGTCTGGCATCTGGCAGGCACTGACCTGGGTGGAGCAGGGGCAGCGACGCCTCGAGGACACGGTCGCCGCGCTGTCTCCCGAGGCGATCGCCGAGTCCTCAGCGCTGCCCGGCTGGACGCGCGGCCACGTGATCACGCACGTCGCACGCAACGCCGATGCGCTGGTCAACCTGCTCACCCGGGCCCGCACCGGCACGCCTACCCCGATGTACGCCACGCCGGACCAGCGGAACGCCGACATCGAGGCTGGTGCTGGGCGTGCGCTCGCCGAGCAGTTTGACGACCTGCGCGAGTCAGGGCGGCGCTTCGCCGCGACGGCCGGACGGTCACCCGCCGGTGCCGCTCGGCCCGGACGTCGACCCGTCCACCACGATCGCGGGCCCGGCGAACCGCATCGCAGGGTGGCTCGTCGGCCGCGCCGATGCGGACGCGCTGCGCTGCGATGGCGCCGTCCCTGACCTGCCGCGCTGGCTGTAAGTCGGAACTCGCGGTACCGCAACGGGGGACTCGCGGCCCCACAACGGGGGACTTGCGGGTCAGTCCGGGGTGAGGAATATCGGGTTGGTGAGGGCGGCCATGCCGGAGCGGCCGTTGAGTGGGTCGTCGACGTCGGGTGCCGGTGCGCCGCGCAGTTCCGCGCGCACGTAGCCGCCCGGTCCGATCCGCTGGTCCAGTGTCACCGTCTGCTCGTCGGCGGTAATCGGCTCGGCGTGCACCGCGACGCCGTGCCGCAGCAGCGTCAGTACCCGGTCGGCACCGCCGCGCACCAGTACGGACACCGTGACGACGTCGGTCGCCGCACCGGTCACGGTGCCGCCGACCATGGCGCGCTGCCCGGCAGGCCCTCGGGCGGTGAGGTAGAGCTCGGGCCCGGAGGTGATGTAGCTCCGGCCCACTTTGAGCGCGGCCACAACGGCGTCCCGCGAGAGCGACTCCGCGTACACGACCGTGGTCGGCGCCCCCAGTGCGGACGCCTCCGGGTTCGCGGTGCCGTGGAGGTCGCTGCCGCCGTTGGCGAACACCCTGTGCCCCGCCGCGAGCAGCCGATCCCAGATGGCGATCGCGCCGTCGTCGTCCGGTTGGTACGGCCCGTTCCAGACCTCGAGTCCGTCCGGCAGCAGCGCGGGGTCGGCGAGCCCGTCGGCGAGGAACTGCCAGGACAAGTGCGCGGCCGCCGGATGCGCCGCCGACACGTACGCGCCGTGCCGCCGTGCCGCGTCGAAGAACGCGCCGATCCGGCGTTCGTGGCGTTGCAGCGGGACCGCGCCCGGCCGTTGCCGCCAGTCGAGCCACGCGCCGGGAGGGAGCCCGGTGACAGTCGCGTGGCCGTGGAACCAGTTGGTCATCTCCACCCCACCGATCAACAGCACCCCGCCGTGACCCGCGATGCGCGCGAGGTCGTCGTTGCTGGTCGTGACGTTGTGGTCGGTGAAAACCACCCAGTCCAGCCCGGCGCGGCGCATCGCGTCCGGGTACTCGTCCGGCCGCAGCGCGCTGCCGGACGCGAACGCATCAGAGGAGTGCGTGGTGTGGTTGTGCAGGTCGCCGCGATACCAGCCGGGTTGGTCGCGGACTACGTCCTGTTCGCGACCGAGCGACGTCTCCCTGAGTTGCGCCCCGAAGCTCAGCCGCACCGTCACGGCCAGTTCCGTCGGCGTCGGCGCGCGGAACACCGGCATGATCACCGTCCAGGTGCCCGGTTCGATCCGGCCTGCCCGGAACGCCCGCGACGCGGCGTGCGCTGCCACGAAGAAGGAGCTGTCCTCCTCGCCGTAGACGCCACGGAAGCCAGGCGAGCCGTAGTCGGGGCCGCGCTGGTCGAACAGTCCGATGCCGACGGCGGCATCGGCGGACTTCGTCATGGATACCGCTACCCGGTTCACCCCGGCGGGCACCTGGAACGGGAGGTACAGGTAGGTGCCAGCGCCGAAGGCGGTCGCGGTCAGCGTGATCTCGGTGTCCGCTGCGGCAGGCGTCGCGGTCGCCATACCCAGCCCGGCGACACCGCTGGTCAGCACCGCACCGCGCCGAAACATCGCCCGCCGGGACAGCTCATCGGGCATCGGGCACACTCCTTACGCGCCGCCGGAAGATCGCAGCGTAGCTGCGGCGGACGAACTCGTCAGGAACAACGAATGAATCTGGCCGACGTCGTATCTCGCGTCGGTCGCGCCCGTTGAACATGAAGCTGACTGGCGGACCGTTGATGTGCTGATCGGCGCCACCTGCGAGCCCGTGTGGGCGATCTTGGCGAATCGTTTGGTAGATGTTTCTATGAACGAATTGTCCAGGTATGGTATGGGCGTGGTGAAACGGTGACCCACGAACCAGGGTGGCGCGGATGATGGATTCGCAGGCCATACGCGGCGCCAACGCGGCGACCGGGTTCGTGCTGTCGTCACTGCTGGTCTGCGGCGTGATCGTGGTGTCGGACATCGGCACCTACGCGCTGCCCACCGTCACCAGGAACGTCCCGTTGGCGGAGGGAGCGCTGCCCGGCCCGCTGGACCGTTCGGCGGAGCCCCCGCGCGCGGCGACCACCCAGTCGATCACCGTGCCGGTGACGATGCGCCCCCGGCGTGAAACGAACCTGCGCGGCGGCACCCTCGTGGCACTGCCCGCACCGGTCGTGGCGCGAGCGGACCAACACCGCGCGCCGGGCCAGTGGCGCACGCCGGACCAGTTGCGCACATCCGACCAACGGCGCGCGCCGGACCAGTTGCGCGCGCCGGAACCCAGGCCCGGGCGAGGAGCGGTCGCCGCCGACGCCAGCCGGGAGCGGCCGGAACGCGGCGAGCGCGCGTCGTCGCGGCGCGGCGCTATGCCGGAAGCGCGGGACACGCGGGAAGGGCGGGAGACGGCGGAGGCGCGGGACAGGCGGGAAGTGCGGCACACGTCGTCCGAACGGAGCGCCGAGACGTTCCGAGCGGCGCATCGCCGGGAGCCTGAGCCGCACCGTCACCATCCCGGATCGTGAGCGTTATCCACCTTGTCTGGTTGCTCACCGAAGGGATGATCCGATGAGGCTCCGTGCGCTCGCGGCTGTGACCACGGCCGTCGCCGGCCTGCTCCTGGCCCCCGTTGTGCCCGCGCAGGCTGCCCCGCGCGACGACGCCACCTACTTCGAGGAGTACTTCCCAGCGGGTGACGGCGTCAACACGCTGCACGCTGATGTCCTCCGCCCCGCTGGCGTCGACCCCGACACCCGCACGCCGGTGATCCTCACGGTGAGTCCGTACTTGAACCATTCCGGCTCCACCATCGAGGCGGGCTTCACCGAGGAGGGGCCGAACGAGCGGTTCTACGACTTCCTCGACCTGTCGCACGTCCTCGACCGTGGCTACACCTACGTGATGGTGGACCTGCCCGGCTTCGGCGGGTCGTCAGGCTGCAACGACTGGGGCGGCAATCGCGAGCAGGGTGCGGTCGAGGCCGCTGTCGAGTGGGCGGCGTCGCAGCCCTGGTCCACCGGCAAGGTGGGCATGATCGGCAAGTCGTACGATGCCTGGACCGGGCTGATGGGCATGGCAAAGGACCCCGACGGCCTTGCCGCCGTCGTCTCGATGGAGCCGGTGTTCTCCGGCTACAACTACCTCTACAACAACGGCGTCCGGTTCCTGAACTCCGTAGCGACGCCCGCGTTGTTCCAGGCCATCGACGCCAAACCGGGCTCGCTGACCGACTCGCCGCAGTACCACGTCAATGGCGCGCCGCAGGCCTGGTGCTACGGCGTCAACATCGCGATGCAGCAGCAGGACAGCCCGGAGACGCCGTTCTGGTTGGAACGCAACCTGCTGCGCGCCACGCGCGGCTCGGACACGCCGCTGTTCCTCACCCAGGGCTACCTGGAGACCAACACCAAGCCCGACGCCGCGTTCGACTTCTACAACGGCCTCGCCGGCGAGGCGAACCGGGCGTGGTTCGGCCAGTTCGACCACGTGCGTGGCTGGGAGAAGAACGACGACGGCCGCACCGAGACCGGGCGCACCGTCGAGGAGTTCATCGGCCAGGTGATGCGGTTCTTCGACCAGCACGTCAAGGGCGAGCCGCGGCACACGGACCCCGCCGTCGAGGTGCAGGACAACCTCGGGCGGTACCGCGCTGAGGAGTCCTGGCCACCGGCCGACGCGACGATGCTGTGGAACGATCTGAACCCCGGCAGCTACGCCGACGACAACGGCAACCGCGCTACGGGCTCGGCGGCCGAGACCGGCAACGGCGTCTGGACGATTTCGCAGCCGATGCCGCACCGGACTTGGCTGGCGGGCGAGCCGGTGCTCACCACGCGGGTGAACGCCCCGGCGCCGAGGTCGAACCTGGTCGGCCTGGTCTACGACATCGCCCCCGACGGCACCGCCCGGCTGATCAACCGGGGCACCTCGTTGCTGCGCGGCAGCGGCGAGCAGGTGGCGACGTTCGAGCTGTACGGGCAGGACTGGGTGCTCGCAGAGGGGCACCGGCTCGGCGTGCTGGTCACCGGGTCGGACGCGAACTGGTGGACCCACGTGCCGACGAACACCACCGTGACGGTGGAGTCCGCCCGCATCGGGCTGCCGTTCCTGACCCGCGACCGCACGAGGTTCCTTGACGGCGGTTCGACGCCCCGGCTGGAGCAGCACCTTGAGCAGACCGCGCCCGTCTCGGCGGAGACCATCGCCGACCACGAGCGGACGTTCACGCTCCCGGAGCGGCTGCGCCCCCGCCGCTAGTGTCGGGTTATGGCTGGTCACATGTCCGCGGACGAGTTCCGCAAACACGGCAAGCAGGTGATCGACTGGATCGCCGACTACATGGCCGAGATCGAATCCTACCCGGTGCGCTCGCAGGTGCGGCCGGGCGATATCAGGGCGGCGCTGCCGGACCGCGCCCCTGAACAGGGCGAGCCGTTCGATCGCGTGCTCGCCGACCTCGACCGGATCATCCTGCCCGGCGTCACACACTGGCAACACCCGAACTACTTCGCCTACTTCCCCGCTAACGCCAGCGGTCCCGCGATCCTCGGCGACCTGTTGTCGTCCGGCCTCGGCGTGCAAGGGATGATCTGGGCGACCAGTCCCGCCTGCACCGAGCTGGAGACCGTCGTCGTCGACTGGCTCGCCGACCTGCTCGGCCTGCCGGAGCACTGGCGCACCGACGCGCGCGGCGGCGGGGTCATCGAGGACTCGGCGTCCAGCGGCAGCCTTGTCGCGCTGCTCGCGTCGTCGACGTCGACCCCGACACGCTGGCGATGCGCCCCGACCACCTCGCCACGCTCATTGAGAAGGACCTGGCGGACGGGGCGACGCCGACGATGGTGTGCGCGACGATCGGAACGACGTCGACCACCGCGATCGACCCGGTGCGGCGCATCGGCGAGATCTGCGCCGAGCGCGGTGTCTGGCTGCACGTGGACGCCGCCTACGCCGGGGTCGCCGCTGTGTGCGACGAGCTGCGCTGGGTCAACAACGGCGTCGCGGAGTTCGCGGACTCCTACGTGACCGACCCGCACAAATGGCTGCTGACGAACTTCGACTGCACCGTGCTGTGGGTCGCTGACCGCGTGCCGCTCATCGAGGCGCTGTCGATCCTGCCGGAGTACCTGCGCAACGCCGCGACCGAGTCCGGCGAGGTGATCGACTACCGCGACTGGCAGATCCCGCTCGGCAGGCGGTTCCGCGCGCTGAAGCTGTGGGCGGTGCTGCGCTGGTACGGCGCCGAGGGCCTGCGGGAACACATACGCACCGGTGTGGCGCTCGCCGACGAACTGGCGGGCTGGGTCCGGGCGCACGAGGACTTCGCGCTGCTGGAGCACCATCCGTTCGGGCTGGTGTGCTTCCGTCCACTGTGGCGGGATCTGTCCGACCAGGACGCCGCGACGGCCACGTTGCTTGAGCGGCTCAACGACTCCGGCGACGTCTACCTCAGCCACACCAAGGTCGGCGGGCACATGACGCTGCGGGTGGCCATCGGCGCGCCCGCGACCACGCGCGAGCACGTGCGCTCCGCGTGGCAGCGCATCGAGGCCGAGTGCCGGGCAGTGCGCGACGAGGTGTGACCGGGATCGTTGACAACTCGGCGTCGCACATGGAACCTAAGCAAGCGCTTAGTTTCCTGTCCTAAGGAACGCCGATGACATCCAGTGACACGCGGGGCGGATGGCTGCCGCCCGTCGCGGAACTGCTGCTCCTCCCCGCCGAGATGAAGCAGGGCATCCCGCCCGAGTACGAAGACCTCAACGGTCACATGAACATCAAGCACTACTTCGAGCTGCAGTCCTTCGCGGTGTGGGCCGTGTTTCGCAGGCTTGGCTACGAGGACGCCAAGCGGCCCGACGAGGGCGCCTTCACGCTGGAGCAGCATCTGCGGTACCACAACGAGGTGCTCGTCGGGCAGGAAGTCTCGGCCCACGTCGTGCTGCTCGACCGCTCCGCCAAGCTGGTGCGCGGCATCTCGTTCCTGGTCAACCGCACCACCGACCAGGTGGCCAACACCCTGGAGTTCGTCTCGGCGCATGTCGACCTCACGGTGCGCCGCACCAGCCCGTTCCCCGCGCGGGTCGCCGACGCGCTCGACGCTGAGCTGGAGCGCTGCGCCCACCTCGGCGACGTGACGTCCCCCGGACCCGCCCGGCTGAGGTCCTGATCCGGGCGGGGCCGGGGGACGCCCGACGTCACGCGGTCAGGCGCTCACCGGTGTCGGCGTCGAACACCAGCACCCGCTCCGGGTCACATGTCAACCGCAGTGACTGGCCCTTGCGCGGGGGCTTTCTCGGGTCGATCCGCGCCACGATCTCGGCGAGTTCGGTCTGCTCTTTGTCGGTGGCGCTGCCGTAGAGGTAGGCGTCCGCGCCCAGTTCCTCGATCAGCGTCACCTCGACGGGGAGGCCGGGTTCGTCGTCGTCAGCCACGATGTGCCAATGCTCGGGCCGGACGCCGACCTTCAGCGCTCGTCCGGTCGTCATCGCCTGCGTGTCGCGGTCGAGCGGGACGACGTAGCCGCCGACGTCGGCGCCGCCCTCGGCTGGTTTGCCGTCGAGCAGGTTCATCGCGGGCGAGCCGATGAACCCCGCGACGAACAGGTTGGCTGGCTTGTCGTACAGCGTGAGCGGGACGTCGACCTGTTGCAGCACGCCGTCCTTGAGCACGGCGACGCGGTCGCCCATCGTCATCGCCTCGACCTGGTCGTGGGTGACGTAGACGGTGGTGATGCCGAGCCGCCGTTGCAGTGATGCGATCTGGCTACGAGTGGACACGCGGAGCTTGGCGTCCAGGTTGGACAGTGGTTCGTCCATACAGAACACCTGCGGCTGCCGAACGATGGCGCGACCCATCGCGACTCGCTGCCGCTGGCCACCGGAGAGTTCCTTCGGCTTGCGATCGAGATAGTCCTGCAGGGCTAGCAGTTCGGCCACCTCTTTGACCTGCGTCAGCCTGGTTTCCTTTGACACGCCTTGCATCTTGAGCGCGAACGCCATGTTGTCGGCGACGCTCATGTGCGGATACAGCGCGTAGTTCTGGAAGACCATGGCGATGTCGCGATCCTTCGGGGCCACACCGGACACATCGCGATCCCCGATGTAGATCGCGCCCGATGTTGTTTCCTCAAGCCCCGCGAGCATCCGCAGGGAGGTGGACTTCCCGCAGCCGGACGGGCCGACGAGCACCATGAACTCGCCGTCCTCGATCTCGAGGTCGAGCGCGTCGACCGCGGGTGTGCTCGACCCCGGGTACACCCGGCTGGCCTTCTCGAAACGCACAGAACTCATGTGACAGTTCCCTTCACCGGCAGGTACGTGCCGGACGATCCGTCGTAAAGGTGCCTGGCGATGGTATCGGCCAAGGCAAGATCGTTGATCGCTGTGACTACGGCAGATGGAGTAATCCACTAGCCGACCTAGCGGCTATTGTCAGCGCCCCCGTTTCCCCTGCTCATCCCATCCGTTGGTCAGCCAAGGCAGCGGACGTGAATCCGGCTCGCGTATCGGACACTCTGCCGTATCGACGCATGGGAGACGAAATTAATGAGAGGGCATATCCATATCGATGCAGTACCTTCGCCAGGACCGGTGCCCGTGCCGCAGCAACCGGTGCCGACGGGATTGATCAGACACGACATGTTGTGGTCGCTGCACTGATATGGATATCCACTTTAATGAGAAGGAAGATGGGCGTCGTGTTCGCCGCGTGTGCGGTAGCGGGCGCGACAGCGGTTCCGGCGCAGACCGCGGCGGCCCACACACCCGGCGGTGAGCTCGACAGCTACATCGTGGTGCTCAAGAGCGGTATCGACGCCGCGTCGGTGGCGCAGCAACAGATGGGGGCACTGGGCGGCACACTTGGCCACGTCTACAGTTCGGCGTTGAACGGATATTCGGCGAAGCTGACCGAGGTCGCCCGGCAGCAGCTCGCGGCCAATCCGGCGGTCGACTACATCCAGCGTGACAGGCCGGTGCATGCCACCGCGCAGAGCACGCCGACCGGCATCGACCGCGCCGACGCGGACCAGAGCCCGACAGCGGCCATCGACGGCGTTGACCAGCGGGTCGACGCCGACGTCGCCGTGATCGACACCGGTGCCGACATGGATCACCCTGACCTCAACGTGTACGAGGCGGGCGCCAAGAACTGCTCGACGCTCAGCCTGAGTCCTGAGGACCAGCACGGCCATGGCACGCACGTAGCAGGCACCATCGGCGCGGTCGACGACACCAACGGTGTCGTCGGCATGGCGCCCGGTGCGCGGATCTGGCCGGTCAAGGTGCTCAACGCGCTCGGGTCCGGCACGACGTCCGACGTGGTCTGCGGGATCGACTACGTCGCCGCCCATTCCGATCAGATCGAGGTCGCCAACATGAGCCTCGGCGGTGAGGGCAGCGACGACGGCGACTGCGGCAACACCAACGGCGACGCCGAGCACCAGGCCATCTGCAGCGCGGTCGCCGCTGGCGTGACGTTCGTGGTCGCCGCGGGCAACAACTCGGCGGACGCCAAGGACTTCGTGCCCGCGGCGTACGACGAGGTGATCACCGTCAGCGCGCTCGCCGACTTCAACGGCCAGCCAGGCGGTGGCGCCGCACCGACGTGCCGCAACGACGTCGACGACACCTTCGCCGACTTCTCGAACTACGGCGAGGACGTCGACGTCATCGCGCCCGGAGTGTGCATCGAGTCGACCTGGCTCGACGGTGGCTACAACACGATTTCCGGGACGTCGATGGCGAGCCCGCACGCGGCTGGCGCGGCGGCGCTGTACACGGCGAACAACCCGTCGGCGAGCCCCGAGCAGGTCAAGCGGGCCCTGCAGAACGCGGGCACGGCCGACTGGACGTTCCCGTCCGAGGACCGCGACGGCATCCAGGAGCCGCTGCTCAACGTCGGCGGGTTCTGACGATCCAGGCTGCCGGGTGCGTCGGTTTCGGCGCGCCCGGCAGCTTTGTGTCGGCCTACGGCGCGCGGAAGCCGCCGGTCTCGCGTTCGAGGGCTTCGGCGATGTCGATGAGGAAGTGCTCGTCGTGCCAGCCGCCGATGAGCTGCGCGCCGATGGGGAGGCCGGTGGACGTCTGCGTCACCGGTGCGGCGACCGCGGGCAGGTGCAGGTTGGTGGCGAGCGAGACCCAGTCGAAGAGGTGGGTGTAGCCGACGTCGACGTCGTCCACCTCGATGGTGCGCTCGGGGAGCGGGCCGTCCTGGCGGTGCGTCATGGCGGGGATGGCCGAGATCGGTGCCAGGACGGCGTCCCACTGCTCGAACCACGCCGCGAAGGCGTCTTTGAGGGCCTGGCGTTTGGCCTGTGCCCTGGCGACGTCGCGGTACGACGCGGTGGAGTGCACGGCCATCGCGGTCATGCCGTATGGGTCGAGGGTGTCGTCGCCGGACGCGATGTGGGCGTCGCGGGCCTGGCCGAGCTTGTCGTACACGGGGTTGGGCAGGCCGGCGCCGATGATGGGGTAGAGCAGGGCGAGGTAGTTCTCGATGAGCTCGTCCGTGGCGAACGGGAGTGGCGCGAGCTCGACGTGTGCGCCCTGTTTACGCAGGTGGTCGGCGGCGTGTTCGATCGCGGCGCGGACGTCGCTGGCGAGCGGGAAGCCCGGTGCGTCCAGCCATAGTGCGATGCGGGCGCCTGTGACGTCGCGTGTGGACGGTTCCTGCGCGCCTCGGAGGACGCCGTAGAGCGAGCGGAGGTCGTCGGCCGTGCGTGCCATCGGGCCTGCGACGCCGAGGTCATACTCGACGTAACGTCCCGGCGGTGGGGGGATGTGGCC
>WHUD01000027.1:0-9162 GCA_009377385.1 Actinophytocola sp. | reverse complement strand
CCGGGTTGCCCGCGACCGCGGGCATGCCGTCGACGTCGTAGCCGTCCTTAACGGTCATGGGGATTCCAGCGAGCGGCCCGAGCTGCTCACCGCGCGTCCTGGCGTCGTCGATGGCCCTGGCGTCCGCCTTGGCGCGTTCGAAGTCCGTGGCCACGACGGCGTTGACGACGCCGTGGATGGCATCGTGGCGTTCGACGTGGGCGTCGAGGAGTTCGCGGGCGGAGATCTCGCGCGCGCTGAGTTGGGCGTGTAGTTCCCGTGCGGAGTGATAGACCGTGTTCGTCATGCCTGTCCTGTCGCTGCGGTGTCGATCTCTCATTGACAGTGGCCGCGCGGACGAGTGACGTCAAGGGCAGGGTGCTTGGCGAGATCGGTCCGACGGCTGCCCAGCAAAGGTACTGAACCGGCGTCAAAGCGAGGCCCAGCCGCCGTCGACGCACACGGCCTGGCCGGTGATGAACCGGCTGTCGGGGCCGAGCAGGAAGCTGACCGCGCCCGCGACGTCGCTGGCCTGGCCCCGGCGTCGCAGGATCTGCTTGTCGAAGACGACGGCTCGCACCGCCTCCTGGTCCGGGAACGCTTCCAGTTCTTCCTCGGTCTGGATGGCGCCGGGGATCACGCAGTTGACCCGGATGCCTCGCTCGCCGAGCTCCTGGGCGAGCGACCGGGTGAAGCCGAGGATGCCGGCCTTTGTGGTGGCGTAGTGCAGCGCGTTCGGTGCGCCGACCCGTGCGAGCACGCTGCTGATCGTGACGATGCCGCTCGCGGGTGGTGGTTCGGTACCGCCAAAGGCACGCCGGCAACAGAGGAAGGCGCCCTTGAGGTTCACAGCCGTGATCCGCTCCCAGCTCGCTTCGGTGATCTCCGTCCACGGTTCGCGCGCCGTGGTGGCTGCGTTGAGGACGAGCGCGGTGACCGTGCCCAGTTCCTGCTCGCACCGGGAGAACAATCCGTCGACAGCGGTGGCGTCGCTGATGTCCGCGGGATACACGGCGGCGTGGCCGCCCGCCTGCTCGATCTCGGACGCGACGTGTTTCGCCGCTGACAGCATGGCCTCGTCCGGATAGCTGTTGAGAGCGACCACCATCCCGTCGGCGGCGAGCCTGCGGGCGGTCGCGGCGCCGATGCCGCGGGACGCGCCGGTGATCAGTGCGACAGGGGCCTTGTCGTGCCGTGTCATCGCGCGGTCCCGCCGAACTGATGGGGCTGCCGCCCCTTGACCGGTAGATCGACGGCGTACACCAGGCCACCACCCGGCGCGTTCTCGTGGGCCGCACTCGTGATGAACAACGTCGACAGCGAGTCGCCACCGAAGGCGCAACTGGTCGGGTAGCGGGTGGGCACGGTGACGATCCCGGTCGTGTCACCTGTCCGCGCGTCGATGCGCCAGACCTCGCCCTGTCCCCAGACGGCGAGCCAGATGTCGCCGTCGGCGTCGACCATCAGGCCGTCCGGCAGGCCCACATCCGAGGGGACGGAGCGCAACAACCTGCCCTCGCCCAGCTTCCCGTCGGCGACGTCGCACTCCCACGCGGTGAGGGTGCCCGCCGTGGTGTCGACGTGGTACAGCACGTCGGCCGCCGGTGACCATTCGAGCCCGTTGGACATCCCGAGGCCGGTGAGCTGAGTGGTCGCCTCGGTGCCGTCGAAGCGGTACAGTGCGCCCCTGCGGCTGCCGTCCCTGACGGCTGAGCCTGCCCAGCACGCACCACTGGCGTCGACGGTGCCGTCATTCATCGAGATGGTGGCGTCGTCCAACACCCGTACCCGATCGATGACCGTTCCGGTCCCCGGATCGAGCGTCCCGAATCCGGTGCTGGTCACCGCTACCAGCGCGTCGCTCTCACCGCGTCCGATCGCTGTCACGGTCCGCGAAAGCTCGACCGTCGACTCGGTGCCGTCCGGGGTGAGCGTGCACAACCGCTGCCCGGGGACGTCGACCCAACGCAGTCCCGCAGCGCCGTCCCACAGCGGCGATTCGCCGAGCTCGGCCGCCGTCCGGGTCACAGACGTCGCAGTGAGCCGGAGTGGGGATGTCGTGTCGCTCATCGCAACGCCACCCCGAACTCGGCGTCCTCGAACGGATAAATCGGTGTGCTGCGGTTCCGGTAGTTGAAGCGCTCGATGCCCATGGCAGTGATGCCGCCGGTGTCAACGACAAGCAGGCTGCTGGCGATGGTGCCGTAGGCGGCGCGGGGTGAGTTGACGCCTTTGGCGACGATCATGTGGTAGTCGGCGGGTTCGATGCCGAGACAACGGTGCTGTTGGAGACTGGAGGCGATGACCTGCTTGGACGTGAGCACCAGGGTGTGCCCGTCCGTGGTGTCCAGCACCGCCGTGGGACCCATGTCGAAGAATCGGAAACCGCCGTGGGTCGGGGTGGGGTCTTCGAAGTGACCGTCGGAGATCAGCCTGACGGTGCCCTCGACCGGAACCGCCTGACCTGGTGAATGCGCGTGGCGCGCACCGACGCTTGTGCGCACGGTGGCCCCGGTGCCTGCGGCGATGCACTGCGCGACGCCCTCGGGATCCCACAGTGTCTGCAGGAACGAGCCGACGCCCCTGTGCTGCGCCGCTGCGAGCAAGACCGTGGAATCGCCGGGCGCCCCGCCGCCGATGTTGTCGCCAACGTCGAGGAGTACGACGGGACCGACCGACTCGCGTCCGGCGACGTCCAGCGCTTCGTCGACGCTGAGCCCACGCGCTTGCAGGTCGGAACGCGCCGCCCAGATCACCTCGGCCAGTTCGGTGGCGGCATGCTTGGCCGCGATTTCGTCACCATCGTGGATGGCCAGCGCCGACATCCCCATGTGTGGCACGTCCGCGTACGGGAAGCCCTGGACGACGCTGGCATCGAGCATCCCGGGACGACTCGCGATGGCGGCGGCGGTGGCGATCAGGTCGGCCATCGGCTGCTCCGACGTGTCCTGCCGGGTGATGTTGACGACGAGCGGCAGCGGGACGAGCGTCTGGCACGGCCGGACTTCGCCCCTGACCGCCCGCACCACGATGTCGGCGCACTTCAGCGCCTGTTCGCGGGCGTCGACGTGTGGGTTGGTCTGGTACACGGTCGCGACATCGAGCGCGTCGATCAGCCGGGGCGACAGGTTGGCGTGGAGGTCGAACGTTGCGCCGAGGGCCGTGTGCGGCCCGACCCGCTCCCGTACCCGCGTTGCGATCTCCCCGTCGGCATCCGCGATGTGCTCGGCCACGGCCGCGCCGTGCAACGCCAGCAGCACCGCGTCCCACGGCCCGCGTTCTTCCAGATCGGCGAGCATGTCGGCGAGCAGCTCGTCGAAGACGTCGCAGACGATGGGCCCGATTGGATTGACGTGGGCGAACAGCAGCGGCACGACCTCGACGTCCTGCCACTGGTCAGCGGCGAGGAATCCACCCAGCGTTGTCCCTGCCGTGCCGTGTTTGGCGACCATCTCGTCGCCCCGCAGCACGCCGCCATCGGTATAGAGGTCACGGTCGGCCTTGATCGGCGAGAACGTGTTGGCCTCGTGGAACAGGCCCAGGGTCGCGATGCGCATCAAGTATGCCTCATCACTTGTGACTAAATCTCTGTCGGGTGCCCAAGTAATAAAACAAATGTTTCATCTAACTGCGCCCTTGTGTCAACCAGCGACATGGACTGGACCGGGTATGACCATCACCCACTCGGCGTATACGCCGTCACTCTGCGATGAAAAAACGGGCTACGGCGCCGAACATCCGCTGAACTTCCCATTGGAGTAAGCACTCTCCGTCACTAGTTTGTTCGTTGAGATGACGTGGCGTGTTCGCCCGGCGATCAGGCGCCGTGCGGACAACCCGAAGAATGGAGGCGACCGTGCCCGAGCAGGCTCGACCGTCTCAAGCTCTGGTCGAAGTCCAGGCCGTCGGCGAAATCGACCCGGACCAGTTTGACCTACTGCGCGACACCGAATCCAAACGCCGACAGACCTATAAGGAAGAAGCCATGAACGACGAGCCGTTGGCGTCGCCACCCGACGCGGACCGCGACGAGCCGGAAATCCAAGCGATTTTCGAGATCTTGCGGCGGCGCGGATGGACCGCCATTTCGGGTGGCTGGTTTTACTCGCAAGCATTTGGGGACAACCAACTGTGCCTGGGCTACAGGGACGATGACGAGGACCGCTTCGAGGAACCACTAGGCCCACTCGCACCGCGGCTGGAATTTGACCGCGGCCGGGCGCACATCTCCGGCGCGGGAACGTGGGAACGCTGCGCCTGTGCCGAACATGCCCGCCGCTGTAGGACTATCGTATTCGCGCACTACACCCGCGACGGGCTTCTGGCTCAGGTAGAGGGGCACCTTGCGCGCGTCGAGGCGGCGGCACAACGCATCGATCCTGACGAGTATGTCCGGTGTCTCCTCGACGGGCCGTGCCGCCACAAGTGCGACCAAACGTTCGCCGTACCGGCTGTGTCTGACGCCCAAGACGCGCCAGGGTTATCAGGGAATCACGGCGACGAATGTGACAAGGACACCGCGGACTCTGACGAGACGATCGACGACGATCTCTCAGATGCGGATGACGCGAGCGATCAGATGTGGGCGGACAAGTTCCTCGTCCAGGACTACGTGCGCAAGCTCAGAAGCACGTACAAAACCATCCGCGACGGGCTGCGGGAGGCCGGAACAACGCTGGAGCAGACGCTCACCGATGCGCAACGCTTGGAACGCTTCCGTGCTGGACTTGACGGTGAGCTATCCAACGTCGACCGCGAGTTTCTGCTACGCGACATCACCGAAGCACAGCGAGTCGTGCGGAACCTGTACCGAGTCACCGAGTTCCACCACATCCGCGTTGGTATCGACCACTATCAGTGGCTGGCCGACCTTTCCCATAACCCTGTCATGGAGGTACAGCGCCAACAGATCCTCACAGCCGTTCGCGCATGGCAGCGACAGGATGACGCGCCCAGAAAGGACGACCAGTGTTCAACGTCAGAGTCGCGGTTAGCGGCGTCAGGGTGACGGGGAGTCAGTGCACGCTACAGCTGGAGTCCGGTGAGGACGGTGACGCGCTCCTCGGTGAAGTCGGCCATCGCCGCGGCGGGACCCTCCCGTCCGACGCCGGAGTCCTTCACCCCGCCGTACGGCATCTGATCCGCCCGGAAGCTCGGCACATCGCCCACGACGACGCCGCCGACGTCCAACGTCGCGGACGCCTGGAACGCCGTCGGCAGGTCACGGGTGAACACGCCGGTCTGCAAGCCGAACCGCGAGTCGTTCACCCGCCGCAGCGCCTTGTCGACCGAGTCGACCGGATTCAGGCACACCACCGGACCGAACACCTCGTCGGCCATCACCGCGGCGTCCTCAGGCACGTCGGTCAGCACCGTCGGCTCAACCGTCGCGCCATCGCGCCTTCCGCCGAGCCTGCGTCGTGCACCAGCGGCGATCGCGTCGTTCACCCAGGACTCGACGCGCTCGGCGGCCGCGACGTCGATCAGTGGACCGACCTGCGTGTGGGGCGAGCGCGGGTCACCGGTGCCCAGCGCGCCAACCTGGTCAACAACCCGCTCCACCAGCTCGTCGAAGACGTCGGTGTGCGCGTACACCCGCTGCACCGCGATGCACGACTGGCCAGCCTGGTACATCGCGAACGTCGCGATGCGCTTGGCGGCGAAGTCCAGGTCCGTCCAGTCCGGACAGACGACGGCCGCGGCGTTGCCACCCAGCTCAAGGGCGACGTGCTTGCGCGGCACCGAATCCCGGATCCGCCAGCCCACCGGAACCGAGCCGGTGAACGACACCACCGGCAGCCGGGGGTCGATGACCATCTCGGCCGCGACGTCGTTGCCGACCGGCAGGATCGACCAGGCCCCAGCGGGCAAGCCGGCATCGGCCAGCACCTCGCCGAGCGCCAGCGCCGTCAGCGGCGTCGCGGGCGCCGGCTTGAGCACGATCGGCGCACCCACCGCGAGCGCGGGCGCCACCTTGTGCGCCACCAGGTTGAGCGGGAAGTTGAACGGCGTGATCCCCAGCACCGGCCCGCGCGGCACCCGCCGCACCAGCGCCATCCGCCCGGTGGCGCCAGGGTCGGTGTCGAGCCGTTGCAGTTCGCCGGAGAACCGGCGGGCCTCCTCGGCGGCCCAGCGGAACGTCGACACCGCGCGTCCCACCTCGGCGCGGGCCCAGGTGATCGGCTTGGCCGACTCGGCGGTGATGAGCTGTGCGAAATCCTCGGTGCGCTCGGTCAGCGTGCGGGAGACGTGGTCCAGGGCCGCCGCCCGCGCGTGTGCGGGGAGCGCGGCGGTTTCGGTGCGCGCGTCGTGCGCGGCTTGAACCGCTGTCTCGACGTCCGATGTGGACGGAACACAGTGGACGCCTGCCTCGGAGCTGTCGTAGGAGTGGTAGACCGTGGTGGTGTCGCCGCTGGTCACCGGTTTGCCCGCGATCCAGAACGGGGTACTCATCGGGTCGCCCCCTCGCGGATCGCCGTTTCCAGTACCGACAGGCCCTCGTCGAGCAGGTCGGCGGGCATCGTCAGCGGCGGGAGCAGCCGCACTACGTTGCCGTAGGTGCCGCAGGTCAGCACCACGACTCCGGCGGCGTGACACGCGGCCGCGACGCGTTTGGTGAGGTCCGGATCTGGCTCCCGGGTGTCTGGCCGGACGAACTCCGCCGCCAGCATCGCACCCCGGCCCCGGACATCCCCGATGACGCCGGTCTCCTCGGCCACTGCCCGTAGCCGGGGCAGCACCATGTCGCCGATGGATCGCGCGGCGTCGGTCAGGTTCTCGGTGCGCATGGTCTCGATCGCGCCGAGCGCGGCCGCGCAGGCGATCGGGTTGCCGCCGTAGGTGCCGCCGAGTCCGCCGGGCGGCACGGCGTCCATCAGCTCCGACCGCCCGGTGACGGCCGCCAGCGGCAGCCCACCCGCGATGCCCTTCGCCGTGGCGACCAGGTCGGGCACGACGTCTTCGTGCTCGCTGGCGAACCACGCGCCGGTGCGGCAGAAGCCGGTCTGCACCTCGTCGGCGACGAACACCACGCCGTTGGCCGTGCACCAGCGCGACAATGCGGGCAGGAAGCCCGGCGCTGGCTCGATGAACCCACTCTCGCCCTGGATCGGCTCGATCACCACGGCGGCGACGGAGTCCCCGCCGAGCTGCTTCTCGATCCGGTCGATCGCGGCGGCGGCCGCATGCTCGCCGGTCAGGCCGTCGTGGCAGGGGTACGAACCCGGCACCCGGTACACCTCGGGCGCGAACGGCCCGAAGCCGTGCTTGTACGGCACCGACTTCGCGGTCAGCGCCATCGTCAGGTTGGTCCGGCCGTGGTAGGCGTGGTCGAACACGACGACGGCCTGCCGCCCGGTTGCGACCCTGGCGATCTTGACGGCGTTCTCCACCGCCTCGGCGCCGGAGTTGAACAGCACAGAGCGCTTCTCGTGGTCGCCGGGAGTGAGCTGGTTCAGCGTCTCGCACACCTCGACGTAGCCCTCGTAGGGCGTGACCATGAAGCAGGTGTGGGTGAACCGCTCGGCCTGCTCGCGGACCCGATCGACGACGGCGGGCACGGCGTGGCCGACGTTGGTCACGGCGATGCCGGAGCCAAGGTCGATGAGGGTGTTGCCGTCGGCGTCGGTGAGCAGTCCGCCGCTCGCGGACGTCACGTACGCAGGCAACACCGAGCCGACCCCGGCCGCAACGGCGCTCGTACGCCGCTGGTGCAGCGCGCGCGACTTGGGGCCGGGCACCTCGGTACGGAGCCGGGAGGGAGTGGTCGTAGCCGTCATGTGCCTCAGCATGCGCTACGGGGCCGATCCGGCAGAGTGCCAAGTTGGATAACTTGGCGGATACAATTCGACACTATGGCACTTGCGTTGCGGGACCTGGTGGCCCAGCGGTCGCTTGACCTGCGGGTTCTGGCGGGCGAGCGTGCGCTGGATCGGGAGATCGCGTGGGTGCATCCGACCGAACTGGCCGACCCCACCGCGTTCCTCGACGGCGGCGAACTGCTGCTCACCACCGGCATGACGATCGACGACGTCTCGGTGCCGGACTACGTGCGGCGGCTGGTGGCCGCCGGTGTCACCGGGGTCGGTTTCGGCAGCGGGCTGAGTCACGCCGAGGTGCCGCACGCACTGATCGAATCCGCCGCCGAGCAGGGGTTGCCGCTGCTCGACGTGCCGCAAGGGACGCCGTTCATCGCGATCACCAAGGCCGTGTCCGCCGCCGTCGCCGCCGACGAGTACGCCGCCGTCGTGCGCACCGGCAAGGGGCAGCAGGAGCTGACGCGCACTGCGCTGGGCAGGCGGGGACCCGGCGCGTTGGTGCGCAAGCTTGCGCGGTTGGTGGACGCTTGGGTGCTGCTGTTGGACGGCTCCGGCGTGGTGCGCGAGGCCGCGCCCGCGTCCGCACGGTCGCGCGCCGCCGCGCTACGGGCGGAGCTGCCGCAGGTGCGGGCGGGATCCCGGCTGGCAACCGTGGACGGCGACGAGGTGCTGCTGCAGGCGTTGGGCACCAGGGGACGCGGCTTCCTCGCGGTGGGCGCTCCGGCGGGACTGGACAGCGCCGACCGGCACATCGTGACGACGGCGGCGTCGCTGCTGTCGCTGTCGCTGGAACGGGATCGCGCCCACGGCGAGAGCCTGCGCGGGCTCCGCTCGGGGTTGGCAAGCCTGCTGCTCAGCGGGCAGTCGGAGCTGGCGCTGGACACCATCGGCGCGGTGTTCGGGCCGGTGCCTGGACCCCCGTGGCGGGTAACGTCGCTGCTGGGCGGCGCCAGGGCGCGGACGGCGGCGATGGACGTGCTGGAAACCGAGCAGGTCTTCGCAGCCGAGCACGACGGGGCGGTGTTGCTCCTCGGCGACGACGTCCCCCAGCTCCCGGGGCTACACGCCGGGATCTCGACGTCCACATCGGACATCGAAGTCGGGTACCGGCAGGCGCGACGGGCGGCGGAGGCGGCACGCGCGGCGGGCAAGCCGGTAGTGCGCTACGGCGAGCACGCCGCTGGCGGGGTGCTGGGGTTGCTTGAGCCGGAGGCGGCGCGGGCGTTCACCGACCACATGCTCGCCCCGCTGCGCGAGCACGACGCGGCGGGTCGCGGTGAGCTGTTGACGTCGTTGCGCAGCTGGTTGGAACACAACGGCCACTGGGACCGGGCGGCCACCCAGCTCGGGGTGCACCGCCACACGC
>WHUD01000279.1 GCA_009377385.1 Actinophytocola sp. | reverse complement strand
GGCGCGGATGGTCTCGGATGACGCGGCGATCTGGCGGAGGTCGTCGATACGCTCGACCTCAACGGTTGCTGGGTCGAGCTCGTCGGCAAGCTGCTCGAACCGCTGCCCGGCATGTTCGATCTCTTCGTCTGTGTGTCGCATCGTCTTTCTCACCTCCTCATCAGAGGAACCGGTAGAACTTCGCCCGCAGGGGCATGGCATGGATGACAACCGGGTCGTCTCCATCGATGTCGAGAACTCCCACCTCCAGCAACGCCCCGCCAGTCGACGGGCCAATGAGCATGGTCAGGTCGTCGTCCATGACGATCCGGCGCACCGCGTTGCGGACGGCATGCCAGATGTCGGCCTCGGCGATCCCATGCTTCCACGCTGGCCTACCGATCCGCACACAGACAATATGCCTTGTCTATTGGTTCGATGTCAAGGATGGTTGTCTGGTCAGCGAGGTGCTCACCAGGCTGGAGTAGGGACGTCTCGGCGATTCGCAACACCTGCCGAAGTTGATCTCCATCCACGAACTCATCCACGAAATGTTGCCTACTGCTGCCCGACATGCGACATCGAGCGGCACTCACGCCGCCGATCCCCAGCAAACCGCCTGGTCACACGGCGTTGTCGCCACTGGCAGTGTGGGGGTCACGGGTTCGAGTCCCGTCAGCTCCACTTCTTGTGAACAACGCTAATTCAACCCCTGACCTGCGGAGACGCGGCCAGGGGTTGATCTTGCTTTAGACCATTGTGGACGCTCCTGCACGCTGAATGGGAACAGCGATCCGGCCAGCGCGAAATGGGGTGACGGCCTGCTCCCCAAACCATCGCCACCCGATCGGACTATTTGGTACTGACGCCCCAAGCTGCAGCGCGCGGAGGCCTCTGCACACTTCGTGCCATGTCTCTCCCGGGCGTCACGACTATTTCGGGCCGCGGGCCAGGAGTTGGCCGACGTCGCCGCTGAGCATGGATGGTTGGTGGGGACCGGTCAGGAGGGGACGCAGGAGTTCGGGGGTGAGGCGGCGCTGGGTGGTGCCGTCGTCGATGCCGTGGCCGTCGCAGCCGTGGTAGCGGACGAGGACCTCCCGCGTTGAGGTATCGCTGTGGATTCGCAGGATGAGAAGTTCGTCGCCGTAGGCGAAGTCCCTAGCGCAGTTGTTCGGGGTGTTCGGGCCCTCACCGACGGGGGCGGTGTCGAGGGCGTCGAGCGTCGGGCCCCCGGTGCCCTCGCTCGAGACGGCGAGGAGCCCGCCGCCCGGGGCGATGAAGGCGACGAAGTCCGAGGTGTCGAACATCCGCCCCGGGACCTGGAACGCCTTGGCGATGTCGGCGAGGCTGGGGTCCCGCCCGGCCACCGCC
>WHUD01000278.1 GCA_009377385.1 Actinophytocola sp. | reverse complement strand
CTTGAGTTTCGCAGTCACGCGGCGGTGGCGGCGCAGGCCAGGGCGAAGTCACGGTATTTGTCGGGGTCGGGTTGAGCTGCGCCAACGCCAGTTATTCGGGCTGCGATGAGGCTGCGGCGGAGCTTGGCGACCATGTCCTCGAACGCGGGCTCGGTCTTGTGGCCGTACCAGGGCTGCGCGGCGAGCCGGCTGGTGATGTCGTCGGGGTGGTAACCGACGGTGGCGTACCAGACAATCACGAGGCTGTAGACGCAGAAGCTGAACGGCACGGTCCGTTCGACCGCTCGTTGGAGACGATTGCGCGTCTGTCCGATTCCGAGCAGCTGCTTGCTGGCGGCAATGGCGGTCTCGATGGGCCAGCGGGCCGCATACCGGGCGACGATGTCGGCGACGCCGCTGTCGAGGTCGGTGGTGAAGATCGCCAGGTCGTAGCCGCTGTCGGTGCCGGTGTCGCGCACCAGGACCGTGCGGCCGGGCGTGTTGCCGAACGCGCCGTACCAGATCGTCTCGATGACCGCGACGAGAATGATGTCGCGACGCCCGTAACGCGATACCCTCAGGCGCTGCCACCTCGCGGACGTGGTTAGCTCGGTGGGTCGACCCAGCCGCTGCCCCTTGAGCCGGGGGCGGCCGCGTTTGCCGGTGCGCGGCGGCTTCGGCCCGAACAGGGCGGCGTTGGACGGCAGCCGAGTCGTCCAGGTCGTGTCGGCCACGACGAGCAGTTTGCCGTGGTAGGCAGCATCACCCACACCGTGGGTGGCGCGGCCGGGAAACTCCTCAGCCAGGAGTTTCAGCAGCTCGGAGGCCAGCTGCACGGGTGTGGCGCTGCCCTTGCCGCCCCACAGCCGAAACAGCACCGGCAGACACACCGGGTGCCCGCAAAACGGCAGCTCGACCACGATCCCGGCGATCACCCACCGGTTACCGCGACCCAACTTCGCTGGTCCCTGCGCAGCACCGTCGTGCGTCCAGAAGGCGTGATGCACCTTGCGGCCCCAGCGGCGGAACAGGGTGTCATCGAAGGCCACAAGGATCGGCGCGTCAGCTTCGAGCAGCCGGGTGACGATCAGCCGGGCAAGCAGCAGCCCCAGCCGGTCGACCGACCAGGCGTGCTGCGAGAAGAACCGGCACACCGAGTGAAACGACACCACCGTGGCCATCCCCGCCCCAGCGAGCATCCCGACCACCGTGCGCCGGGTGGTCTGGGCTACCAGCCCGGTCGCGAGCAGCAGAAACAACGTGAACGTCGAGGAGCGGTGAAACACCGGCCGGAAGGCCTCCAGCAGGCTGCGCCACGAGTCGGGTAGGGTCAAGCCTCGAAGCATCGACGGAACTTTCCTATGTGGACAGTTGTGAA
>WHUD01000277.1 GCA_009377385.1 Actinophytocola sp. | reverse complement strand
ATCATGACGGATGGACCACTAAATGAAGCGCTTATTTATCGGCAAGTCCTTAGGTCAGAAGTCAGTGGCCCCGGCTTCGTCTTGTCAGTTGCCCTCGGAGACGTCTCGCGCTCGCCACGATGTACGCCTGATTCGCGGGGAAAGGTCACCGACCGGGAGCTGACAGGGTCGGCATGGGGACCAGAGCCGGTTTCCGGTGCGCCAGCATGCTGCGAGGGCCGCGGCTGCCGCGTTCGCTGCCGCGTCGACAAGCCCGGCTCGTTGCTTGGCCCGCTGCCCGCCGTTGTCCTCGGTGATGAGGTCCCTTTCCGTAGTCCCAGTGCAGCTGCCGCGTCGATCAGCCCATGACGGGTTCCCGCGAGCGGGCGCGCTGTCGACTGCAACGACCTCACGACGTCCTCACGACCCCGGTCGGGAATTTGCGACAGCAGCAGCGCCGCGGTCCCTGACACATGGGGTGCCGCCATTGACGTTCCTTCGAGAAGCGCATACGAACCGTCCGGGACCGTCGACCGGATACAGGTCTGTGAGCCGCACTGGGTCAGGCCAGCGGCGCCATCATCACCGCCAGGCGCGGCAAGCGACACCGACCCACCTCGGGACGAGTAGGACGCGATGTCGCCGTCAGGGCCCGTCGCGGCGACGAGCAGCGCGTCCGAGCCGTAATCCTCACTGATGGGGACCGTGTTGTTACCCGCGGCGAAGACGACGACGACGCCGGCGCGCGCGGCCGCATCGACAGCGGCTGTCACCGCATCACTCGAAAACACACCCGGGACGAGCGTGCCGAGCGACAGGTTGATCACGTCAACGCCCTTGGCGACGGCGAACCGGATCCCACGTGCGACGTCCTCGGACGAGCCGGTGCACGCGTCGCTCGCTCGGTCGTAGGCAAGTACCTGAACGGGATACACCTGCGCGTCGGGCGCCACGCCATAACGCCCTGAGACGACGGTTCCCGCGACGTGTGTGCCGTGTATACAAGAATCGCGGTCATAGGCCCTGTCCCGGCAACCGGAGGCGCTGTCGATGCAGAGCGCGTGTCCCGCGATGCGACCCTTGAGGTCCGGATGCGCGAAATCCACCCAGGTGTCGATGACCGCGACTGTCACGCCGTCGCCCCAATTTCCACGACTTTGCGCACCAGGAATCGTGGCTTGCTCGAAATTCCAAGTCCGTTCCTGACGGAATTCCGGGCCGGTTCGCTGGGCACTGCCAGCATTCGCCGCCGCCGACGCGAATGTGACGAGGAAAAGGGCGACGACAATCGGGACCAGCGCTCGCATATCGCCCTCCCGTCACGCCAATTACTAAGGAGATCGTAAGTAAGTCGACTTCCTATGCGGTGATGTAGCGCAGGT
>WHUD01000276.1:1095-1370 GCA_009377385.1 Actinophytocola sp. | reverse complement strand
CCCCAACCCCGCCGGCGTCAGGTCCACCGCCCGGACCCCCGCCTCGGCATACCGCGCCGCGTTCGCCACGTGCGCCCGCGCCGATGTTGCTTCCAACACCAAATCCGGCAACACCTGACGCTCGAGCAGCCACTCCACCCCGCCGGCCGACGTCTCGATGCCCAACGCCGCCGCCCGCCGCAAACCGTCGGACTCCGGGATCACCCCCACCATGTAGCGCACCTCAACGTGCCGGCTCCGCCTCAGCTTCGCAAGCAGGTCTGTACCGATATTGC
>WHUD01000276.1:0-1085 GCA_009377385.1 Actinophytocola sp. | reverse complement strand
GTTCGAGATCGGGCAGCTGGCCACCCAGCAGCGCGGCCTTGTCGACGCGGCCCGGCCGCACCTCGCCGACCTGCGGGAAGCGACGCGCAACACCGTTCACCTTGCGGTGCTCGAGGGCTCCGAAGTCGTCTACCTGGACATCCTGCGCGGACCGGACGCGCCCACCCTGCCCTCGCGGGTCGGCGGCAGGTTCCCGGCGCACGCGACCGGTGTCGGCAAGGCGATCCTGGCGTTCTCCGACCACGAGGCCGTGGCGCGGGTGATCGATGCCGGGCTGCATCGTGTCGGCAGGCGTACCATCACCTCGCCCGCCGTCTTGCGCCGCCAGCTGGCCAAGATCCGCACCGAAGGAGTCGCCTTCGACCGCGAGGAGTCCGGCATCGGCGTGGTGTGCGTGGCCAGCCCGTTGATCGACGCGAAAGGGCGCGCGGTCGCGGCCATCTCCCTGTCGGGCTGGAGCAACCGGGTGCGCACCAACCAGGTCGCCCCTGCCGTCCGTGCGGTGGCGCTGACCCTGTCACGCGGGCTTGGCTAGGGCCCGACACGGGGTCAACGACGTCGCCTACGGCTCGCTAGGAAATAGTGCTGTCTTTTCACCCGTGGGCTGGATGCTTGTGGTGTCGTGCCGACCTCCAGACCTCCGTTCAGCACCCTGGCATCTAGACCGAAGTTAGGTCGCGTGTCGCCCGAAACCGCCCAGATCGACTGGGCGTTACCGGCAGCGTGGTCACCCGGATGATGCGCTGCGGCAAGCGCCGCTGCCGCTGCAAGGACGAACTCCCGCAGCTCCACGGCCCCTACATCCAGTGGGCCCGAACCGTCGAGGGAAAGACCGTCACCAAGCTGCTCACCGCCGACCAGCTCGCCCGCTACCAGCCATGGCTCGACAACGCCCGCCGCCTACGCAACCTCGCCACCGAACTGGACACCCTCACTATCCAGGCCGTCGACCAGACCGAGGGATGGGCGAGCTAAACGCGGCAGAGAAGTGCGGAAAGCGAGACACGGGGCCGGTTACCTCGCAGCCTGCGCGTTCATCGCTCCCGCGATGCGGGTTCGGGTCGCTGCTTCCGACTCCCCGGAGC
>WHUD01000275.1 GCA_009377385.1 Actinophytocola sp. | reverse complement strand
ATCCGGTGCTCGATCCACACGTTACGACGGCCCCGCCGCGCCGCACGACAAACACCGAGATTCCGAACGTCGCCTTCCCGACATAGTCGAACACGAAGTGCGGCTCCGTGCCCGTTTCGCGCCGGATGATCGCACCCAGTCGCTTGCCAATCTCGACCGTCTGTGAAGGATCGTCCCCGGTGTAGTCGGCGAAGCCGAGCTCTTCCCGATTGATGATGAGGTCACATCCCAGGGCGCGAAGCACCCGAGCCTTCCGCTCGGAGCTGACCACGCCGACGGCGATGCCGCCACCATTGCGGACGTACTGCACCGCGTAGCCGCCAAGTCCCCCGGTCGCTCCCCAGATGAGGACAACGTCTCCTTGCTTGATCCGGGCGCCGTGCTCGCCAACGAGCATGCGATACGCCGTGCCCGCACACAGTGTGTTGCACGCAGCTTCTTCCCAGGTGAGGTGTGCCGGCTTCGGAATCAACTGACTCGCCCGCACGATCGTGTAATGAGCCAGTGCACCGAAATTCGTCTCGAATCCCCACGCGAGCTGGCGGGAGCCCATCATGCCGTCAGCGTGCGTCCCTGGCTCTTGATCATCGACATAGGCGGGACTGGCGACGACGTGATCCCCTACCTGCCAATGCCGGACACCATTCCCCAGCCGCACAATGACACCCGCGGCGTCGGAGCCAACGACGTGATACGGCTGATCGTGCCGCGCCTCCCACACGCCCTGCTTGCCAAACTTCGCCAAGAACTGGAAGGTCGGAATCGGCTCGAACATCGCCGACCACACGGTGTTGTAGTTGATGGAGCTAGCCATCACCGCAACGAGAACCTCGTCCGGCGCCAGCTCCGGCATCGGCACGGGGCCGACGTGCAACGACCTGCTGACGTCCTTGTCAGCAGTGTCCGCGAACATGTCGACGTCCTCGCGGCGCAAATGGGCCGCAATGTACTCGTCCGGAACCGGGCGCTGCTCGAGCACGCTGCCGGAAGCACCGGCTAGGACAGCGTCGGAAAGCTCATCGGTAACCACTCGCACCTTCTCCATAAGTCACGTCGACACTCAGCACTGACGTGCTCATGGTTATTGATCCCGGACAACTTCAGCAGAGGTCGACTTACAGTCCCCGGTCACAATGGGCAGCTGTTTCCGGCGACCTCGTTTGCATATATCCGAACATCGGATACTCTGGTCTATGTGCACAGCCAGACGTCGACTCTCCGCGCGGCATCCAGCACAGGTTGGTCAGCCGAGTCCGCGCACGGAGTTGACTGGTACATGAGCCGGCGCCTGATACCCCGGTTGGCGATATGGTCGCAATATCGTCACGGGTGTCCCGGAACAGTCAGACGTCGCATAGAGCGACATCGGAAACGTGG
>WHUD01000274.1:1121-1385 GCA_009377385.1 Actinophytocola sp. | reverse complement strand
ACGATGAGCTGGTTGGCGGCCTTGACCGTCTGGCCTGCACCCGCGGGTCCGACGTGCGCGATCGTCGTGCCGACCGCGTTGAGCACCGGCCCGGCCGCGGTGAAGTCGGCTTCCTCGCCGCCGACCATGATCGACAGCGCGCCGTCGATGGCGCCCTGCTCGCCACCGCTGACCGGTGCGTCCAGCGCCCGGATGCCACGCGCCTTGGCCTGCTCGGCGATGGATTGGCAGGTGCCGGGCCGGATCGTGCTGCAGTCGACGTAG
>WHUD01000274.1:323-1111 GCA_009377385.1 Actinophytocola sp. | reverse complement strand
CGTGATGACGGTGTCGGCCTCGCGCGTCGCCTCGGCCACCGAACCGGCCGCGCGGACACCCTGCTCGCCCAGCCGCTCCACCGCCGGCCGGCTGCGGTTGTGCCCGATCACGTCAAAGCCGGCGTTGACGAGGTTGACGGCCATCGGCGCGCCCATGGTGCCCAGGCCGATGAATCCCACTGTGGTCATGGGTGTGCGGTTCCTTTCTCACTTGCGCCAGCCGAAGCTGTCCACGCTGGCGCCCGATGGCTTGTACTCGCACCCGATCCAACCGGCGTATCCGTTGGCCGCCAGCTGGGCGAGGTAGCGGTCCAGATCGAGTTCACCGGTGCCCGGTTCGTGCCGGCCGGGGGCGTCGGCGATCTGCACGTGGGCGATCCGGCCGGCGTAGTCGGAGATCGCGCGATCGATGTGATCGCCGTTGACGTGCAGGTGGTAGAGGTCGGCGAGCAGGCCAACGTTGGTTGCGCCCCCGGCGTGCGCCTTGTCGATCACCGCTATTGCGTCGGCCGCGGTGAGCAGCGGGTACTTCGGCGCCCCACTGACGGGCTCGACCAGCACGGTCCCGTCGACGGCCGCGACGCTCTGGGCGGCGTAGGTCAGGTTCTCGAGCGCCAGCTCATCCTGCTCGGTCGGATCGGCGCCATCGATGCGGTTGCCGTAGAGAGCATTGAACGCTCGGCAGCCGGTCCGCTTGCCGATCTCGGTAACGATCGCCACGTTGTCGCGGAACTCCTGCTCACGTCCGGGCCAGGAGATAATGCCACGATCTCCACCCGGCATGTCGC
>WHUD01000274.1:0-313 GCA_009377385.1 Actinophytocola sp. | reverse complement strand
TCACCTCGAAGCGGTCGCCATCCTGGCTCATCAGCTCTCACCTGATTTCGCATTGCGGAATAAAGATTCCGGTTTACGGACTCAGGTTAGAGTGCGATGTGGGCCGCGTCAACCTCGCCGGGCAGTTCGCCGACGGACTGCCCGGATCGGGCAGGCTAGCCCCCGAAGCCTTCGTCGGCCAGTCGTTGGGAGAGGCGCTCTGCGACGTCGGTCACGATCGGCGCGATACCCGCCGCGGTCTCCGGGGTGAGGCGACCCTCGG
Source organism: Actinophytocola sp. (assembly GCA_009377385.1). GTDB lineage: Bacteria > Actinomycetota > Actinomycetes > Mycobacteriales > Pseudonocardiaceae > Haloechinothrix_A. The sequence continues at coordinate 51 of WHUD01000274.1, read as the reverse complement.
GGCCGGACACCGACACCGCGGCGGGGACCGGGCTGCCTGTCAGTGACACCG
>WHUD01000273.1 GCA_009377385.1 Actinophytocola sp. | reverse complement strand
CGCTGGTGTTGGTCCAGCGGCGCGGGATTGTCGGTGGCTCGGGTGGGGACGCGCAGCCTGTGGACGCGGCGGGCATCCATGCACCAGCGCAGGAACGGCTGGGCGTGACGCCGGTCGAGGTAGTCTTCGGCTTGCCAGGCGTCCAGGTTGGCCTGGGTGCATCCGCCCAGGTCGACGCCATTGTTTGCAAGCCACTCCAAGAAGCTCACGGCTCGGGTGATGTGCAGCCGGGCCTGCTTGTCGTGGTAACTTCCGATCGGTCCGGAGGCTGTGATGTCTCGGAGCCGACGCAGGATGTGCCATCGGACGAAGTGGTTCAGCGTCTGGCGGTGTTCGCGGTCGCCGATGGTGGGCAGCCAGTCGGCCAGCCAGGCTTCGAACAGCAGCAAGTCTCGATCGGCCGGTGGGAGCACTCCGTGATGCATCAGCAAGTCACGCAGATGCGGCACCGCCCGCCGTGGCCGCAACTCGTTGAGCACCGCGTGACTCAATGGTCGCCGCTCGCGCGCGAGCGTCCGCAGCTGCTGCACGTCAAGCCTGCTGGCCCAGGTGAACCCGCTGCGAGGACGGCGCATCTGGCGCAGCGCCTCGAACAGTGGGAGAAGCTCGCACCGCACCGCACCGCACCGCACCGCACCGGTCCCGTCGAGGACATCGTGGGTGTGCCAGTCTGATGTGGCCCCGCCTGGAGCGGTAGTGCTGGGGTCATTCTCAACATCGCGCAGCAACTCGGTGAGGATGCACGTTCGCAGCACCCGTCGCGAGGGCGGCGCCGCACCGCCGGCAAATGTAGTCACCGGGGATCCCGGCGCAGTCGACGCAGAGCCGAGCGCCATCGGCGTCGATGCCTGGAGTCAGGCGTTCCACGCCGCATCCCGCGCAGTGCCCGTGTGTCTCCAGGGCCCGGGTGTGGCAGGTGCCGCAGATCCACCCTTCCGGCCAGCGAACATGGCACCGTTGCACCCGTCCGCAACGCGGGCACGGAGGATACGGCCTCTTCCGCGTCACTGCTCGGGTCGGATCCGGGCACGTTTGGGTCGCATCGGCGGTGCAGCCCCGATCACACCGGCCTGCACCGCCGCGGTCGTGCGGGCTGCGGCGTTCTCGGCCGTGGTCGTGATCAGATCGACCGGGGGTGCACTCGAAAACGTCGCAGAGCGCGGCGAGAACGTGCAGCGACGCACTACATGCCCTGACGAACTCGCTAGCTGAAACTCAACTCCTCGCTACACGCGCACGAACTACCGCGCGAGTTGGAGAGGGGAACGAGCCGATGTCGAAGTACGAAGTACGATGCTAGGATTAGCTCACCTATTCAGCGAGGTCATCGGAATGGCTGCAAATTCCAGCAACGCCAAGACATCGGTGGTGGCGCCGTCGTCAGGCGACGCC
>WHUD01000272.1 GCA_009377385.1 Actinophytocola sp. | reverse complement strand
GTTCCCCGGCACCAGCGCCGGCGACCCGTACGCCATTCACCAGGTGGACGAGCTGTCCGACATGGTGCTGGTGTACGAGGAGCTCACCCGGCGGCTCGGCCTCGACCACCCGAGCATCGTGGGCCAGTCGTTCGGCGGCATGCTCGCCGCCGAGGTCGCCGCGGCGTATCCCGCGCTGCCCGGCAAGGTCGTCCTGCTCGACCCGGTCGGCCTGTGGCGAGACGACGCACCGGTGGTCAACCCTGCCGCGCTCGCCCCGCAGGCGCTGCCCGAGGTGCTGTTCAAGGATCCGAACGGGCCGGCCGCACAAGCCATGCTGGCACTGCCGGACGACCCGGACGCGGCAGTGGCGGCCCAGGCCGCCATGATGTGGGCGCTGGGCGCCACCGCCAAGTTCACCTGGCCGATCATCGACCGCGGGCTGGGCAACCGGCTGCACCGCATCGCCGCGCCCACGTTGATCGTCTGGGGTCGCGACGACGCGCTGGCCCCGGTCGCCTACGCGGACGAGTTCGCCACGCGGATCCCGCACAGCCGAGTCGCGATCGTCGACGACTGCGGTCACATCCCGCAGGTCGAGCAGTTCGGCCAGACCGCGGCGCTCGTCGAGGAGTTCCTCACCGGCCACACCGCGCCGGCTGCCCAACCCGTCTGACCACAAGGGACAGATCATGAGCACCGGCGAGCGCGGCGCGGACCGCGACGGTCTTGCCGGCGCCGACCTCGCCGGTGACCAACGCCGGGTGCGCACGCAGGCGTGCCCGGTACTGCTCGACCGCGGCTGCGTTCGCCTCCACGGTCCGGGCTGCCGGGGGCCGGTACGGGTTGGCGAACCGCGACGAGTAGGCTACCGACCGCGTGTTCGGCGGCAACCGCCATCCTGCCCGCCGCGACAACTGAACCCGTCGCGACCGAGCTGATGGCGCCGTCACGGTTGCGGTGGCGTCGAGCTCGTCGAGCAGTGACCTGTTGCCGTTGCCTGACGTCATGACTGGTCCCCTGCTCCCTGCTGGTCCGCCGACGTCGTGACCGCGTCACCGAGGCACCGGTGCCCCTCCTCACCGGCGTCGGTGCCGTTGAGCTGGGCTTCGGCTCGGTCCGCGCGGCGGCGTTCCTCGCGGGCCTCGGCGGCCGCGGTGTCTCGTTCGCCGCGGAGCTGCTCGACCTGTTGGTCGTAGCTGGAGCGGAGGTCGGCGACCCGCTGCTCGCCGTACGCCTGGGCCTGCTCAACATCGCCGCGGGCACCGTCGCGCTCGGCGGTGGCGGTGGCCAGCTGGCCGCGCACTCCGGACAGCTCGTCGCGGGCCTCGTCGACGCGGCTCCTGGCCGCGGTGAGCTCGGCCTCGACCCGCTCGGCGCGCTGCGTCGCGGTCCTCGGCCACGCGCGCGGCC
>WHUD01000271.1:524-1416 GCA_009377385.1 Actinophytocola sp. | reverse complement strand
CGTTGCCGAGGCTGATCTCGTTACCGTCCGGGTCCCGGTAGGTCACCTTGGTCACGCCGCCCTCATACGTGTCGCGCTTTTCGGGATCGATACCTCGCTGGGCGATCTCGGCGACCCGGCCATCGAGATCGTCGACAAAGGACATCACCAAGGCGTTCCCCGCCCGTCCCGGGTCCTGCACGATGTAGATGTACCGGTCGTCTGCGATCTCCCACACCGCCTCGATGGCGTTCGGGAGGAACGATGGTTGCCGCCCGAAGAATCGTTCGTACCACGGCAACGCCGCGGTGTAGTCGGTGACGGGGATTCCGGCGAAGAGCTCCAGTGCCATGTCGTCTTCCACGCGTAGTCGATGTGTCGCCGGTATTGACCATCGGCAGCGTCGAAACTCATTCGTCGTCCGCCTGGAGAAGCTCCGGCTGGAACCTAGCGCTACAAGCATTCACCACCTATTACACAGGCGGCCGGGCGCTCCCGCCGGGCTTCTCATGCTTGATGCGGCAGATGCCGGTGGCGCGTGGGATGTTCCGATGTACCCGGGTGGGCCGGGAACTGGACGCGTGCGGTATCCGACTACTTGGTCGTGAGGTGTGGACAGTGCCGGGAGCAGGTGTCGGCCCGGTTGGACGGCGAGGACGATCCCGCGCTGTCCGAGGTCGTGGATGCTCTGGAATCTCGGCTCACCGCGGTGATCGCGGGTGCCGTCGTCGTCGCCCTGCTCGGTGCGGTCCCGGCCGCGGCGCACGTCACCGTCAACCCGGAGGAAGCCCTGAAGGGTGACTACGAGAAGCTGACCTTCGCCCAGGGCGAGGGCGAGGAGCCGCTCACCGAGGCCGTGCGGACGATCACCTGGACCGCCGACAGCAAGGCCGACGCCATCGTGCCCGGCGAG
>WHUD01000271.1:0-514 GCA_009377385.1 Actinophytocola sp. | reverse complement strand
GAGGTCGTCCGTGGATCGAGGTCGCAGGGCTCGGCGGCGCGGGCCTGACGACCGGGCTGCTGGCCCGCCGCCGCTCCTGACGGAAGGATGCACCGAGTGATCACTGCGGATCGTTGCCGCCGTGGTGCTGCTGGTGGTGGCTGGGTGCGGGCAGGAATCGCCCGCACCCAGCCCGCCCGCGGGCCACGCGGGAGGACACGGTCACCACGCCGGCGCTGCGATGGGACACGGCCACACAAGCGGCGTCGAGACGGTCGGCGACGGCCGTTCGGCCAGTGCCGGCGGCTACACGCTCGCCGACGTCCGCTTTCCCGGCACGCCCGGCGAGGGCACGCTGTCGTTTCTCATCCTCAACGACCACGGCCAGCCGCACACGCGTTTCCAGCGCGAACAGACCAAGCTCATGCACGTCTACGTGGTCCGCACCGACCTCGCCGACTTCGACCACATACATCCCGACATGGCCGCCGACGGCACCTGGACCGCCCCGCTCACCCTGGAACGGGCGGGCACC
>WHUD01000270.1 GCA_009377385.1 Actinophytocola sp. | reverse complement strand
AGCGGGAACTAAACGCTGACCGGAAGAGCCGCTCGACAGTCATCGGTCGTCCCCGCAGCGACTCATCGTGGACGAACGACGCGGCCAGCCGCTCGACGAGCAGTCGTCTTGCGGCTTCCTCAACCGATTCAGTGTCGAGATTCAGCGACAGCTGGCCTTCAGGGATACGCGACGTCGCCGCGAGCGCCTCGAGTCTCAGGCGTTCGGTCTGTCCGGCGAGCACGCCGTTCATGATCTCGAACGCGAGCGGCGCTCTCGATGCGAACATGATGTGATACTTCGGTCGACCCCTCGCTCCGGCCTGCCGAATTGTCTGCCGAGCGACCGAATAACTCCCGACGCTGGCCAGTCGTTCTGCGTAGTGTCGGGCAAGACGCTCGTGAAGCTCACCGCCGCTAGTGGTCGACTGGCCGGCCGCGACAATCCACGAGTCGCCGCCATAGACCGCATCAAGCCGTGCCTTGTCACCCGCCGCCGTCGGAGTGCCGCTTCGCCACTTGCCGACGAGGCGGGCGGCGGTTGGCGACGCGAAGTTCACGAGGAGTTCTGACGCATCCCGTCGAACAATCGCCTCCAACGCTGACCACGGAATGTCACGCAGCCCCATCGGATCAACGAAGAAGAGCGCGAAGTCGCCTCGGAGATCGCTGAGTAGGCCTGAGACCTCCGTCTCCCAACGAGCGTGCCGAACCTCAACGAGCGCGCGAACCTGGGCCGTGTTCGCCTCGAGCATGGCGAACGCACGATCGTTCGCCTCGTATGCGATGCACCGAACCTGACGACCGAGCGCCGCGTTGCCTGCCGCGATCGCGGCGAAGTGGCCTGTGGAGCCAAGGTCCCCCGAGCTGTACTGAGCTTCACCTGCCATGAGATCAACGAACGTGACTCGGTGGTACTTCCCGAGGATGCGCGCTGCGGCCGTGGCGTACTTCTCCAGGATCTCGAGCTTCTGAAAGCTCCAGTAGAACGGGCGCTCGAAGGAAAACGGCCCGCGGCGTTCCGTGGTCATGACTCCCTCTGACTTACGGGGGGGGGCGAGGGTGGGCCAGAACATAGTATCCGAACGGACGTGTCATGATCGGCATCCGCTCGGACGTGTGAGGAGTGCGGGCGTTCGGTGTCGGGCCTGCGACGGCGCATTCAACTGCTGTGATCGTCGCTTAGGAACAAATCCGGAGCGTCAGGAACAACTCCGGAGCGTTTGGAACTCCCAGTGAACGCCGCAGGAACTCCCAGTGAACGCCTGATCGCACGCTAGCCCCGCATCGCCGCATGCCACCCGATGGCTGCGCGACGGCGGTGCGGAAGGGGCTGGTCGTGCGAGGTCTCCCGTTCGCCGTTGCTGGGGCGCTGGTCTGCTGGCTGCTGCTGGCGGCCGTGGTCGTGCAACTCCGTTCCGGTGACGGACCAGCCGGTGACCGGCGACAGCAGCGCGGC
>WHUD01000026.1 GCA_009377385.1 Actinophytocola sp. | reverse complement strand
CGGCGGCGAGGTATGCGTCGCCCGCGAGGCCGAGGATCTCGGTCATCTCGCGGTGGGATCGCTTGGGCAGCAGCGCGTAGACCGGGAACGCGGCCGTCTCGGCGAGTACCCCGTTCGGTTCACCGGAGTCGTCCCTGCCGATGACCCCGCCAGGCGGGTCCTGCGTGCCTGGCCCGATCCCCGCCGCTCGCAGCGCGCGGGTGTTCGCGGTGACGAAATGCCCCGAGACGTGCACCAGCAGCACCGGATGGTCGCCGGACACCGGATCGAGGTCGTGCCGCGTGGGGTGGCGACAGTCGGCGAGCAGCGTGTCGTCGTAGCGGTAGCCGACGATCCACTCGCCGGGCTCTGCCGCACGAGCGGCCTCGGCGACCCGCTCGACGATGTCGGCGATGGCATCGTTCGGCGGCGAGCCCGCGTCGACCGCCGCGGCCAGCGTCAAGCCGAAGAAGTACGGGTGGTTGTGCGTCTCGATGAAGCCGGGTAGGGCCGTGCGGCCCGCCAAGTCGCACCACTCGGTGCGCTCACCGGCCAGCGCGGCCATCTCGCGGCTGGTACCAAGCGCGAGCACCCGGCCGTCGCGGATCGCGACCGCGTCCGCCGTGCTCCCGACCGCGTCCAGCGTGCGCACCCGCCCGCCGTAGAGGATCCGATCCGCCCGCTCCATCCGCACCTCCGGGTTGATGTGAGGTCGCGGTGAAGCTACTGGCCCTGTGGTCTTCCGCACAGGTCCAGATCGAGGGCACTTTCGGGGTACCAGTTTCGCACTGGTACCCAAAAAGACGTCGCGCTCTGGATCTGTTATGGGTCCTGTCGGTCCCGCACAGTGGTCCGCATCACGCGAATCGAAGGACGACCGCGGAGGGACCCGTGACATCGACTGACATCCGAGCATTGGCTCGGCGACACCTGCTTCCGCATTTCACGAAGGGTGCGGCGTGGCGCGAGGACGCGCTGCCGATCATCACCCGCGGTGAGGGCTGCTACGTCTACGACGACTCCGGCCGCGGCTTCCTCGATGGCTTGGCTGGGTTGTTTTGCGTCAACATCGGCCACGGCCGTTCCGACATTTCCGCGGCGGCGGCCAAGCAGATGGAGTCGCTGGCGTATTGGACGAACTGGTCGGCGGCGCATCCAGCCTCGGTCGAGGCGGCCACGCTGATCGCCGGGCACGCGCCGGGTGATCTGGAGACTGTCTTCTTTGTCAACTCCGGTTCGGAGGCCGTTGAGTCGGCGGTGAAGTTCGTCCGGCAGTATCACCGTGGCCAGGGCGAGCCACAGCGCACCAAGATCATCGCGCGGGACATGGCCTACCACGGCACCACGCTCGGGGCGCTCGCCGTCACCGGTATCCCGAAGTTCAGGGAGCCGTTCGGCCCGCTGATGCCCGGCGTCCGGCACGTCCCGAACACGCTCGGCGAGCGGGTACCCGAGGGCGGCAGCGCCGCCGAGCTGCCTAGCGTCAAGGCGATCGAGGCCGTCATCGAGGAGGAAGGCCCGGAGACCATCGCCGCCGTGTTCGCCGAGCCGGTGCAGAACTCCCGGGGTGCGATCGTGCCGCCGGAGGGCTACTGGCAGCAGTTGCGCGAGATCTGCGACCGCCACGGCATCCTGCTGGTCGCGGACGAGGTCATTTGCGCCTACGGCAGGCTTGGGGAGTGGTTCGGCAGCGCGAAGTACGGCGTGGTGCCTGATTTGATCACCTTCGCCAAGGGCGCGACGTCCGGCTACGCCCCGCTCGGCGGGGTGTTGCTGCGCCGCCCGCTGGTCGAGCGACTCTACGACTCGCCGCAGGCTGGCACCTTCACCCACGGCGCCACGTGGGGTGGGCACCCGGTGTCGACGGCCGTCGCCGTCGCCAACCTGACCGCACTGTCCGATGAGGACGTCCTCGGCAACGTGCGCGCGTTGGAGCCGCACTTTCAGGCCGGGCTCGATCGCATCCGCGACGCCAGCAGCAGCGTCGCGGAGTGGCGCGGCACCGGGTTCTTCTACGCGCTGGAGTTCGCCGCCGACCGCCACACCGGCAGGCCACTGACCGAGCAGCAGAGCCGCGAGATCGTCGGCGAGGTCATGCCACGCGCCATGCGCGACGTCGGACTCATCACCCGCCCCGACGACCGGGGCGCCACCATGCTGATGCTCTCCCCACCGCTGGTCGCCGACCAGGTCGTACTCGACGACCTGCTGCACAAGGTCTCCGCCGTCGTCGACGCCGTCGACACCCACGTGCGGACCTGAATCCCCACCCAGAAAGCGAGATGACGCCATGCGTATCGGCGTTCCCAAGGAAGTCAAGAACCACGAGTACCGCGTCGCGCTCACGCCACCAGGCGTGCACGAGCTGACCAGCCGAGGCCACGACGTCGTGATCGAAACCGGCGCGGGTGCCGGATCGTCCATCCGCGACGACGAGTTCACCGCGGCTGGCGCGAAGATCCTGGAGTCGGCCGAAGAGGTGTGGGGCCAGTCCGAACTGGTGCTGAAGGTCAAGGAGCCGATCGAGTCGGAGTACCACCGGCTGCGCGAGGACCTGACGTTGTTCACCTACCTGCACCTGGCGGCGTCACGCGAGTGCACCGACGCGCTGCTGGGCGCCAAGACCACCGCCATCGCCTACGAGACGGTGCAGCTCCCGAGCGGCGCGCTGCCGCTGCTGTACCCGATGAGCGAGGTCGCTGGCTGCCTCGCGCCGCAGGTCGGCGCGGAGGCGCTGCGCCGCACCGGCGGTGGGCGCGGGCTGCTGCTCGGCGGCGTCACCGGCGTCGAACCGGCCAAGGTCGTCGTACTCGGCGCCGGGGTAGCTGGCACGAACGCGATCGCGATGGCGGTCGGCGGCTGGGCCGACGTCACGGTGCTCGACACCGACGTCGACAAGCTGCGCGCGCTCGATCGCCGCTACAACGGACGCGTCACCACCGTCGTCGCCAACAGCTTCGAGATCGAACGCGCGGTGCTCGGCGCCGACCTGGTCATCGGCGCGGTGCTGCTGCCAGGCGCGAAGGCGCCCCGGCTGGTGTCCAACGCGCAGGTGGCGCGGATGAAGCCGGGCAGTGTGCTTGTCGACATCTCGATCGACCAGGGCGGCTGCTTCGAGGACTCCCGGCCGACCACCCACGACGACCCGACGTACCCCGTGCACGACTCGGTGTTCTACTGCGTCGCCAACATGCCCGGCGCGGTGCCGAACACCTCCACCTACGCGCTCACCAACGTCACCCTGCCGTACGTCAGGGCGATCGCCGACAAGGGCTGGCGGCAGGCGCTGGCCGACGACCCGGTGCTCGCGCCCGGCCTGAACACCCTCGGCGGGCAGCTCACCAACGAGCCCGTCGCGCGGGCGCACGGGCTCGACCACCTCCCGCTGGCCGACGCTATCGGCACGGAGCGCTGAGCATGTCCACCGTCGCCCCCGAACCGCAGGTCGCCGCGCCGGACGCGCTGATCGCGCGCTGGTGCGCGCGGCTGGCGGGGACGCCGACGCGAGTGGCGCTCGCCGACGGTGACGACCCACGCGTGGTCACTGCGGCGGCGCGGCTGGCGGAGTTCGGCGTGACCCCAGTGCTGGTCGCGCAGCGCGACCGGGTGCACGACGTCGCCGAGCGGGAGGGGGTGCGGCTCGACGAGCGGGTCACCATCGCCGAGCCGCCCGCGCTCGCCGACGGACCGGCGGGGGCGGTGCTCGACGAGCGGCTTCCTGGCATCGGCGCCGACCCGCTGGCGCTGGCCGTCGCCGCTGTGCCTGCCGGGCTCGCGGACGCCTGCGTGGCAGGCGCGTGCAGGCCGACCGCCGAGGTGCTGCGTGCCGCACTGCGGGTGGTCGGCACCGCACCAGGCGCGCAGTGCGTGACCAGCAGTTTCCTGATGGCGCTTCCGGATGGCAGGCTCATCGGCTATGGCGACTGCGCCGTGCTACCCGAACCGGACGCGCCGCAGCTCGCCGAGGTCGCCGTGGCCACCAGCCACACCTACGCGACGCTCACCGGCACCGAGCCCGCCGTCGCCATGCTGTCGTTCTCCACCAAGGGCAGCGCCGAGCACACCAGTGTCGGGCTGGTCAGGGAGGCGACCGCACTGGTGACCGAGCGGGACCCCGCGCTCGCCATCGACGGCGAGCTGCAGTTCGACGCCGCGCTGCTCGACTCCGTTGGCCGCAGCAAGGCGAACGGCTCGCCCGTCGCGGGGCGGGCCAACGTGTTCATCTTCCCCAACCTGTCAGCCGGAAACATCGGCTACAAGATCACCGAGCGGCTCGCGGGCGCGCGGGCGTACGGCCCCATCCTGCAAGGACTCGCCGCGCCGGTGAACGACCTTTCCCGTGGTTGCAGCAGCGCAGACATCGTTGCCGTCTCCGCGATCAGTGCCCTGCAAGCAAACGCGGCGGACTAGGCCAAGCCTCGTTCCTCCGCACACTGAAGGGGAACCCGCGCGGGTTCCCGGAGATCGAGGGTCACATGCAACCGATCAGTCACACTCCAGCCGGGGCGGAGCCCCGTGCCCAGTTGTCAAAGACGCTCAAACCGAGGTGGGTCTGGGCCATCGCGCTCGGCTCAGCCGTCGGGTGGGGCGCGTTCGTGCTGCCGACCGACTGGCTCGGCACGGCGGGCCCGCTCGGCGCCATCATCGGCTTCCTCATCGGCGGCCTGATGATGATCGTCATCGCCGTCAGCTACGGGTTCCTCATCCGCAGCTTCCCGGTGTCCGGCGGCGAGTTCGCCTACGCCTACGTCGGCTTCGGCAGGCGGCACGCATTCCTCTGCGGGTGGTTCCTCACCCTCGGCTATACGTGCATCGTCGCGTTGAACGCCTCCGCGCTGGCGCTGCTCGCGCGGTACGTGCTGCCGCAGGTAGCCGAACAGGTGCTGCTGTACGAGGTCGCGGGCTGGGAGGTCTACCTCGGCGAGGTGCTGATCGCCAGTACCGCGCTGGTGCTGTTCGCGTTCCTCAACATCCGGGGCGCGACGGTGTCTGGCCGGTTGCAGTACATCTTCTGCCTGATCATGCTGGCCGGGGTCGCCGCGATCCTGCTCGGCGTGCTGTTGCACCCAGACGGCCAGCTCAGCAACGCCGCACCCGCCTTCCCCGTCGACGTCCCGCCATGGACGGCGATACTGGCGATCGTGGCCATCGCGCCATGGGCGTACGTCGGCTTCGACAACGTCCCGCAGGCCGCCGAGGAGTTCGACTTCGCTCCAGCCAAGGCGTTCCGGCTTATCGTGCTTGCCATCATCGCGGCAGCAGGGCTGTACGCGCTGATGATCATCGCGACCGCGTCGGCGACGCCGTGGACCGCGCTGGTCGCTGACGGGCCTATCTGGGGCACCGGAGACGCGGTGTCCGGGCTGTTCGGCGGCATCGGCATCATGCTGCTGGCGCTGGCGCTGTCGATGGGCATCTTCACCGGGCTGAACGGCTTCTACGTCGCCGCGAGCAGGCTGCTGTTCGCCATGGGGCGGGCGCGGATGTTGCCCGCCGCGTTCGGCAAGCTGCACCCGAGGTACGGCACGCCGTACATCGGTATCGGCTTCGCCGCCGCGTTGTGCCTTGTCGCGCCGTGGTTCGGCCGCGAGGCGCTGCTGTGGGTTGTCGACATGTCGGCGGTGGGCGTGACGATCGCCTACACCTACACCTGCCTTGTCGCGTTCCGGAAGTTCCGGGCTGGCTCGGTGGGCTCGCCCGCCAAGCTGGTGCTGAGCCTGCTCGGCGCCGCCATCGGCGCGACGTTCCTCGGGCTGCTGTTGCTGCCGTTCTCCCCGGCGATGCTGGGAACCGAGTCGCTGACCGCGCTGGTGGTGTGGATCGTGCTCGGCTTGGTGTTCTACGGCATCCGGCGCGCCGCGAACAACAAGCTCAGCGACGACGAGATGCGCTACCTGATCCTGGGCGACGGCGCCGGGCGGGAGTCGGCAGGTGGCACCGAGGCCGCCGAAGGCGCCAAGGATACCGGGGCTGCCCAGGTCGAGGCGTCCACCCGGCAAACTCCGGCGGGCACGTCATAACGGGTCGCGATCGCGCCTGAGCCCTCACGGCACCGGCAGGACGGCGTAGGCCCGGGCAGCCGAGCCCGGGCCTACGCCCGCGTCTCCGCAAGGGTGCGCAGCAGCTGCCGCAGCAGCGCGTTGCTCACCCCGCTGGCGACGTCGAGCTCGCGGGCGTGCCGGAAGTGACGGCCCAGGTCCGCGTTCGCGCCGATCCCTGCCAGCGCCGGGTCGCCCGCCTGTTCGGTGCGCAGCACGACGTCGCTGAGGTGGTCGTCGAGGTAGCGGCTGCCGTTGACCTGCGCGGTCGCGGTGTCCATCGGAATGCCGTCCGAGACGAACAGCACCACCCGGTGCCGTTCCGGCCGTGCGAGCACCCGCCGCTGCGCCCAGCGCAACGCCTCGCCCGCGACGCCCTCGCGGTACAGGTCGGGTTTGAGCAGCGCCGCGATGTCCCTCCGGGCGCGGCGGTAGCTCGTGTCGGCGTCCTTGACTACGAGGTGCCGCAGCTCGGTGAGCCTGCCGGGGTGTGCCGGCTTGCCCGCCCGGCGCCAGTCGGCCACCGCACACCCGCCGTGCCAACCGCGCGTGGTGAACCCGAGGATCTCGCACCTCGCCCCGGCGCGCTCCAGCGCGCGGGCGAGCACGTCGGCCAGCATCGCGACGGCCTCGGCGTGACGGCGCATCGACCCAGAGCAGTCGATGAGCAGCGTGACGACGCAGCTCACGTCCGGCTGCTCGGTCTCGGCGCGAAAGACGTCCCGCGCGCCGGTGGTCGTGACCAACCGGGTCAGTTGCGCCGCGTCGACGGCGCCCGCCTCGTACCCGCGCTCCCAATCGCTGCTGGCGCCGGTCCCTGCCAGCAGTCGCTGTAGTTCGCGCACCAGCGGGGCGAGCGCGACGCCCGCCGCCGCGAGCCGGTCGTCCAGCCGCTGCCGGTAGTCGGCGAGCAGTGCGGGCCGCACCGCTGTCGATGCTGGCTGCTCGACGTCGTAGGTCGTGGTGAACGCGCGATACTCCGACACGGTCCCTGCGGGCTCCGAAGGCACCCGCGCGCTTGCGAACCCGCCGTCGTCGTCCGCGTCGTCCAGGCCGAACAGCCGCGCCATGCCCACCGTGGCCCGGCCAGGGTCCGCGTCGGACTCCTCGGCGCTTGCGGCCAGCTCGCCGATCACGGTGGCGACGGCCAGCGCCGAGCGGGCGTAACGACGCTGGTCGGCGCGGTCGCTGCGCAGTCCCCGCAGCGCGTGCCCGATACGGCCCGCGAGCGCGAACCGGGTCGCCTCGATGACCTCCTGCGCCTCGGCGGGCACCGGATCGCCCAGCACGGTGGTGCGGCCGACCTGCGCGATGGTGTACAGCAGCTGCCCGGTGTCGGTCTCCGTCAGCCCGGCATCGGCGAACTCGCGGGTCCACCGCAGGAACCGGTGCCGCAGGTTCGCCCGCACGCCGGGGTATTGCTCGGCGGCCAGGGCTTCTGCCCGGAACTGCTCGAGTAGGTCGAACACCAGCCCAGGCAGCGCATCGGCGGGCCGGAGTCGTTGGTGGAGTGCGAGGTCGGAGTGCCGCAGCCGCGACGCCATGCCATCGGCGGCACCCCGGCGGCTGCCGACGTCCGCGCCGTCGCCAGGGCGCAGATGCGGCGCGGTGACCGGCAGTGTGCGCTCGCCGTCATGCAGCACCTCGCCGCGCAGCCGCACGTTCGGCGTGCCGGACAGCGCGCGGATCGCAGCGGAGCACAGATGGCTCATGCGGTCGCGCCGAGCTCGTCGGCCAGTTCATTGCCGAAACAACGCTGGAAGTACTCCGCGACGATCTCCTGCTCGGCCTCGTCGCACTTGTTCGCGAACGACAGCCGGAACGCGAGCGCGGCTTCACCGAACACCTCGACGTTCTCCGCCCAGGTGATCACGGTGCGCGGCGACATCAGCGTAGACAGGTCGCCAGCGGCGAACCCCGTCCTGGTCAGCTGGGCCACGTGCACCATCGCGGTGACCATCTCCGCGTCCAGCCGGGGCACCCGCGAGCGCACGATTCCGGCTTCCTCCGATGTGGACAGATAGTTCAGCGTCGCGACGATGTTCCAGCGGTCGATCTGCGCGTGGTTGAGCCGCTGCACGCCGTGGTAGAGGCCGTTGAGGTTGCCGAGCCCGACGGTGTTGGCGGTGGCGAACAACCGGAAGTACGGATGCGGCCGGATGACCCGGTTCGAGTCGGGCAGGCTGAGCGTGCCGTCGCGTTCGAGCACCCGCTGGATGACGAACATGACGTCCGGTCGCCCGGCGTCGTACTCGTCGAAGATCAGCGCCACCGGGCGTCGCAGCGCCCAGGGCACGATTCCCTCGACGAACTCCGTCACCTGCTTGCCGTCGCGCAGCACGACGGCGTCGCGGCCGAGCAGGTCGCTGCGTCCGATGTGGCCGTCCAGGTTGATCCGAGCGCACGGCCAGTTCAGTCGTGCGGCGACCTGCTCGATGTGAGTGGACTTGCCGGTGCCGTGCAGCCCCTGCACCAGCACCCGCCGGTCGTAGGCGAACCCGGCGAGCAGCGCCAGCGTGACATCGGGGTTGAACCGATAGCTTTCGTCGACGGCTGGCACGTGCTCGTCTGGCTCGCTGAACGCGGGCACCACAAGGTCGGACTCGATGCCGAATACGTCGCGTGCCTTCACCTCGAGGTCCGGCTGCCGGGTCACGGCGCGGCTCCCTCGGTCTCGATCCTGCCCATCGCGGCGGCGGCGCGGTGCAGCGCGGGCAGCAGCCGCAGTGCCTTGTCCGGGGTCAGCCGCATGGTCGGGGCCTGCACCGCGACGCACATGTTCGACCGGCCCGCCGAGGTCGGTACCAGCACGGCTGCGCAGACCAGGCCGGGCAGGAACTCCTCGTCGTCGATCGCGTAGCCCTTCGCCCTGACGTCCTTGAGCTCGGCTTCCAGCGCGTCCAGGTCGGTGATGGTCTTGTCGGTGTGACGTCGCAGCGGGGCGTGGGCAAGCAGCTTGCGTCGTTGCGCCGGGCCGAACTGCGACAGCAGCATCTTGCCGCTCGCCGAGCAGTGCACCGGCACCCGCGAACCCGGGTGCAGCGCGAACCGCAGCGGTTCCGGCGTCTCCACTCGGTCTAGATAGATCACCTCGTTGCCGGACAACGCCGTCACGTTGCACGCCTCGCCGAGCTCGTCGACGAGATCGCGCAGCACGCCGTGTCGCGCGCCGTGCTGGGTGGCGTTGAGCAGCACGTTCTCGGCGAGGCGGCGCAGCCGGGCGCCGGTGCCGTACTGCCGGTTGTCGCCCTGCCGCACCAGCAGGCCCGCCGCCTCCAACTGCTGCAGCATGCGGTGCACGGTCGGCTTCGGGAGGCTCGTCTCGTCCACCAGGCTCTGCAGCGAGACGAACCGGTCCTTGCCCGCGATCAGTTCGAGCAGCGCGAACAGACGCAACGTCGGGGTGTCGCCACTGACGTCGGTGAGGTCGGTGGTGGTCATGCCTGGAATGCTACAGAGTCTCGAAAATCCGTACAACGTATACCGGATAGCTGAATCTGTATTGACTCGCGGCGATGCCTCGCCCTACAGTGCTGATGAGTCTTGATTACAGGAACTTGCCGTCTTGATTTCCGGAACTAGTTGCCGGGCCGAGGAGGAGAGCAGCGATGACCCAGACACCGGAACGCGACGTCGTCACCGGGACGCAGCGGATGACGCCGTCGGAAGCGTTCGTCGAGACCATGGCAGCCAACGGCGTCACAGACATCTTCGGCATCATGGGCTCAGCCTTCATGGATGCCATGGACATCTTCGCCCCGGCTGGCATCAGGCTGATCCCGGTCGTGCACGAGCAGGGCGCGGCGCACATGGCCGACGGCTACGCGCGCGTGAGCGGGCGGCACGGCGTGGTGATTGGCCAGAACGGCCCCGGCATCAGCAACTGCGTCACCGCCGTGGCCGCCGCGTACTGGGCGCACAGCCCGGTCGTGATGGTGACGCCGGAGGCGGGCACGATGGGCATGGGCCTCGGCGGCTTCCAGGAGGCCAACCAGCTGCCGATGTTCCAGGAGTTCACCAAGTATCAGGCGCACGTCAACAACCCGAAGCGGATGGCGGAGCTGACCGGCCGGGCCTTCGACCGCGCGATGTCCGAGATCGGCCCGACGCAACTCAACATCCCGCGCGACCACTTCTATGGTGAGCTCGAAGCAGAGATTCCGCGCCCGAACCGGCTCGATCGGGGCCCTGGCGGGCAGCGCAGCCTGGACGAGGCCGCCGAGCTGCTGGCTACCGCCGAGTTCCCGGTGATCATCTCCGGTGGCGGTGTGGTGATGGCGGACGGCGTCGCGGAGTGCCAGGCGCTCGCCGAGCGGCTCGGTGCTCCGGTCGTCAACAGCTACCTGCACAACGACTCGTTCCCAGCCAGCCACCCGCTGTGGTGCGGCCCGCTCGGCTACCAGGGTTCGAAGGCCGCGATGAAGCTGCTCGCGCAGGCCGACGTCGTGGTCGCGCTCGGCTCGCGGCTCGGGCCGTTCGGCACGCTGCCGCAGCACGGCCTCGACTACTGGCCCAAGGACGCCAAGATCATCCAGATCGACGCAGACCACAAGATGCTTGGCTTGGTCAAGAAGATCTCGGTCGGCATCTGCGGCGACGCCAAGGCGTCCGCCGTAGCGCTCACCGAGCGGCTGGCAGGTCGCACGCTGTCCTGCGACGGCTCCCGCGAGCGTCGTGCCGAGACCATCCGGGCCGAGAAGGACGCCTGGGAGGCCGAGCTGGACGAGTGGAGCCACGAGCGTGACCCGTTCAGCCTGGACATGATTGACGAGGCCGATGGCGAGGACGGTAACTGGCTGCACCCCAGGCAGGTGCTGCGGGAGCTGGAGAAGGCCATGCCCGCCGACGTCATGGTGTCCACCGACATCGGCAACATCAACTCGGTGGCCAACAGCTACCTGCGGTTCGAGCGGCCGCGTAGCTTCTTCGCCGCGATGAGCTGGGGTAACTGCGGCTACGCGCTGCCGACGATCATCGGCGCCAAGGCGGCGGCCCCGGACCGGCCCGCGATCGCCTACGCCGGTGACGGCGCCTGGGCGATGAGCATGGGTGAGATCCTCACTGCCGTGCGCCACGACATCCCGGTCACCGCCGTGGTGTTCCACAACCGGCAGTGGGGCGCGGAGAAGAAGAACCAGGTGGACTTCTACAACCGCCGCTTCGTCGCCGGGGAGCTGGACAACCCGAGCTTCGCCGGGATTGCACAGGCGATGGGTGCCGAGGGCGTGGTCGTGGACAAGCTCGACGCGGTCGGTCCCGCCCTTGAGCGCGCCGTCGAGGCGCAGATGACCGAGGGCAAGACCACGGTGCTGGAGGTCATGTGCACCCGCGAGCTGGGCGACCCGTTCCGCCGCGACGCCCTCTCCAAGCCCGTCCGCTACCTCGACAAGTACGCCGACTACGTCTGATCGCCGTGTCCCCCGTTCCGGACGCTGTGTCCCTCGCCCGGGACGCTGTGTCCCTCGCCCGGGACGCTGAGTTCGTCGCTCGGGACGCTGAGTTCGTCACTCCCGCCGCCGTGTTCCGCAGTCGCGACGGTGGCGGAATGACGAACTGGTACCTCCAAACCGAGGCGCATCTGGCTCTGGTGGGAACCAGATGTATCCCGGAAAGTGGTACTCACCACATCGAAAATCGAGACTGTGAGTACGTCATGGCAGAGCGAACCGTCGAACTGAACCATCGGGAACGTGCCACGCTGCGTGCGGTCGGTCTCGGCCGCGCGGAGATCACATGTAGCTGTGAGCCCGACCTGTTCATCGACGGCCTCGCCTGCTGTGACCAGTTCACCGCGCACCGGCTCGCCCGCCGCGCCCTCGTCGTGCCGGTTCGCGCAGGCAGGCCAGGGGAGCGTGTTCCTGCCGTGCTGACCGCATCCGCGCGTGTGGTGCTGGGCCTGCCGCCCGACCGGGCGCCCGATCTCGCCGCGTAAGGTTCCGTTCGTACGGTCTGCGATAGTTTGATGCGGAATGCGTGCGTATGTCGTCACCGGTGACGGTGATTCTCGGGGCGTTCGGTAAAGGTCGGGATGATGGTGCGACGGCGATGGCGACGGAACTCCCGGCCAGCGTCGCCCGAAGTGCGCACGGAGCGTTCCGTCGGATCGCACTCGGACGCAATCCCCGCCGCTGATGCGTCCGTATCTCCTAACGTGCAGCTGATCTCCCGCGCGGACAGGGCGTCGGACGCGGCGCTGGTCGCGGGCGTCGCGGTCGGTGACCACGCAGCCGTCACGGCGTTCGTGCGTCGCTTCCAGAGCGCGGTGTTCGGGCTCGCGGTGTCGATCACCAGGGACGCCGCCGTCGCCGAAGACGTCGCACAAGAGGTGTTCCTGCGCGCATGGCGAGCGGCGTCGGGCTATGACACCCGGCGCGGGTCGGTGCTGACGTGGCTGCTGACGATCACCCGCAATGCCGCGATCGACGTCGTCAGGGCGCGCAGAGCGACCCCGACCGACGGCGACGTCCTGGAACAGATCATCAACGACACAGTGCAGGGGCCTGACCCGGTCGAGTCGGCGCTGCGCAGGTTGGAAAGCGACCGTGCCGTGGCACGGTTGCATGCCATGGCACCGGAACAGGCGCGCGCCGTGGTGCTCGCGGTGGTGGCGGGCTGTACGGCTGTCGAGGTGAGCGAGCACGAGGGGATTCCGCTCGGCACGGCCAAGACGCGCATTCGCTCGGGGCTGCGGCGGCTGCGTGCGGGAATGGAGCAGGTGCGCGATGACTGACCGGCATCCCTCCGAAGGCCTGCTCGTCGATCTGGCGCTGGACGACCTCGACGACGCCAGCACGCCCAGCCGTGACGAGCTGCTTCGGCATCTAGGTGCATGTGACGTCTGCCGGAGCAGCTACGACTCCATCCAAGCCACGCTCGATCGCACTTTGGCCGCGGCGCGGCGCGTCGACCCGCCGACAGGATTCGACAGCGCGGTGGTCGGGGCCATCACCTCCGGACCGGTGGCGCGTGCCCGTGGGCGATGGCCGTCGGGCGGTACGGCGTTCTGGCTAGCGGCGGCCGTTGTCCTCGGCATGGCTCTCGGCGCGGCCGGAGTCGTCGCGCTGGCACCGCCGGAAGCGGAGCCCGGGACCGCCGTCACCAGCAACTCCGCGCTGTTGCGCACCAGCGACGGCGACCCCGTCGGCACCGTGTCGGCCAGCGCGGTCGACGGCGAACCGGTCATGGTGGTCGGCGTGTCCGATGCGCCCGTGAGCAAGCGCTATACCTGCCGATTGGTTCTTGCCGACGGCAGCAGCGTCGACGCCGGACGGTGGCAGACCCGTACGGAGCAGGGCTGGACCTGGGTCGTGCGCGTGCCGGGTGCAGCTGACGTCGTCGGTGTAGAGCTGGTCAGCGACGCGGGCACGGTGTGGTCGTCCGCCACCCTGCGGTGACGTGTCGCGCACGCCTTCGGCGGGTATGCCTGGTGCGAGCCGTAGCGACCAGGGGAGAACGGATGAGCACGACGCAGCAGTCCGCCGACGACCTGATCCACGCCATCGTCCGGGATCACCGTGATCTTGAGCGTGCGTTCAGTGAGATCGAACGGCACAACCACTCGCTCGCTTACCGCAAGCGCCTCGTCGACCACGTGATCGCCGGCCTGGTGCGGCACTCGGTCGCCGAGGAGCAGTTCGTGTACCCGGTCGCGCGCGACCGCATCGAAGGCGCCGACGACCTGATCGACAACGAGATCGCCGAGCACGCGAGGGCGGAACAGCTCATGAAGGAGCTGGAACCGCTCGACCCGTCCGATCCACGCTTCGATGAGGTCGTGACCCAGTTGATCGAGAATGTGCGCCACCACATCGAGGAGGAGGAACGTGACCTGCTGCCCGCGTTGCGCTCGCACTGCTCCGATGGGGAGTTACGTGACCTGGGCAGGAAGGTGATCCTGGCCAAGGACTCCGCGCCGACTCGGCCCCACCCTGGTATGCCGGATCGTCCACCCGCCAATCTCATTCTCGACGCCGGCGTCAGCATCATCGACAAGGTGCGTGACGCCCTGAACGATCGCAGGGTCTGACTGCCCCGCCACCCCAGGCGCGGCGCACAGGGCCGCGCGGACGAGGCTAGGTGGCGCCTCGGCGTTCGGTGAGCAACTCCACGATCTGCGTGACGCCAGCTTGCAGCGTGCCGAGCATCTCGCTGTGCGCTCCGAGAATTCTGCTGTGTTCGTTGAGCACCCGGCCCTGTTCGACCTGCGTTTCGTGTAGTGCGTTGAGTGACGACGTGTGGGCGCGCAGTTCCGCGCGCACCTCGGACACATCGCGGTCGGCCGCTGCCGCGAGCACGCGCGCGGCTGCCGCGTCGCTGCGCGCCGTCGCGACATCCTCGCGCTGACTCCTGCCCTGCGCCTCAAGCGCGTTGACGCGCTGGGACAGGTCGTCCGGTTCGGTCATCCGCTGACCTCCTCACCATGGGAACGATACCGAGGGGAGACCGGCTGGGAAACCGGCCGCGACGCATACGCTACGCAGTCACACCGACACTGACAGCACCTCACGCGGAATTGCCCCGCGACTGGTACCACTCGCGGCTAGCACGGTGCCAACGAGCTTCGCCGGGGCAATTGATCGCGGATGACCGACCGCCGCTGAATAGTCGTTCCGCAAAGACCTGTCGGCCCATCGGCGGCAGGCATAACGCACACGGCCAAACAACGCCTGGGCTCGGCACGACCTGGGCTCGGACCGTGCCGCGATCCGAGCCCAGGGGGAGGTCGCCCCGAAAGAAGCTAGAAACCGCCGGCGTTCAGCAGGCGCTCCTGAACGCCGTCCGGATCCTCGCTCGGCCATATCCAGTCGGTGGTGCCCGCCGACTGCAGCGCCGACTTCACCTGGTCCGGCGACGCACTCGGATGAGTGGCCTTGTACAGCGCGGCGCCACCGGCCGCGTGCGGGGAGGCCATCGACGTGCCCGAGATGGTGTTGTAGCCACCGCGCAGCCAGGTCGACTCGATGCAGCGTGAACCGACGAAAGTAGGTAGCCGCGACCTCGCGATTCTGCTAGTCGCGCGCGTAGCGATAAATGCCCGGCGAACCCTATGCCGACAGACGCACGACGTCGGCGGCGATCGGTTGTGTACCGGACGCGGTGACCCTGCCGCCCGCCATCCGCACCGACGTCGGTGTACCGTCGAACCCGACCAGCTCGCGCGCCAGCTCGCCGTCGCCAGCCACGTGCAGCGTCCACGGTCGCCGGAGCAGGTCGTCGGTGCGGCGCACTGAGGCGTCCACCGCCACCTTCGGCAGCACCGCGCCCGCGCGCAGCAGCACCGGAATCCGCTCCAGCGGCACCTCCCGTGTCACGAACCCTGGCCCGGCGAACACCTCCCCGGTGAACAAGTCGGTCCAGCGCCCTTCCGGCAGGTAGAACCGCCGCGCCACCGGGTCAGGGCCGTCGTCGAACACCGGCACTATCAGCAGGTCGGAGCCGAGTAGGAAGGCGTCGTCGATGCCGGGCGCGACCGGGTCGTCCGGATACTCCAGCGCCAGCGGGCGCAGCACCGGCCAGCCGTGCGCGCTGGACCCGTGCGCCACCTGCCACAGGTACGGCAGCAGCTCGTAGCGCAGCCGAATCCAGGCGCGCGCCAGCTCGAACGCCCGCTGCCCGAACATCCACGGCTCGCGGGGCCGCAGCCCGTGCGCTCGCATCAGCGGCGACAGCGCGCCGAACTGGGTCCACCGCACATACAGCTCCGGCGTCAGCTCCGGCCCGTAGAAGCCGCCGATGTCGTGGCTCCAGTAGCCCGGCGCGCTCAGCGCGTAGGACAGCCCGCCGCGCAACGTCGCCTGCATACCGGCCACAGTGGACTCCGCGTCACCCGCCCACTGGCCTGGATAGCGCTGCGAACCCGCCCAGCCGCTGCGGCCCCACACCAGCGCCGCGCGCCCGGTGTGCCGCCGGATCGCCTGCCACACCGCGCCGTTGTAGTAGAGCGGGTACAGGTTGTGCGCGTGGTTCGCCGGCAGCTCGCTGTGCGGCGCGACGTCGTCCGGCAGCGCCTCGCCGAAGTCGGTCTTGAACACCGCGACACCATCGTCGAGGAAGTCCTCGTGCATCCCCTGCCACCACGCGACGGCCGCCGAGTTGGTGAAGTCCACCAGCGCGCGGGCCCTGCCGTCCGGCGTCGGCGTCTTGGCGATCGCGGCGACGCCGCCGTCGGCCGTGCGCATCAGGAAGCCCTTCGCCTCGGCCTCGGCGTAGCGAGGCGATGCCGGGTCAAGGTAGGGCAGTTCCCACACCGACAACCGGACGTCGTGCTTGCCGAGCGCGTCGACGAACTCCCGCCGGTCCCCGAACCGCTCGGTGTTCCATTGGAAGTCGCAGTTCAGCCGGTCCACGACGAGCCAGTCCGGATCGCAGTGCAGCACGTCGATCGGGACGTCGCGGTCCCGCATGCCGCGCGCGACGTCGAGCATCTCGTCGCGCGAGTGGTAGCGGCAGCGGCCCATCCAGTAGCCGAACGCCCACAGCGGCGGCACTGGCCCCCGCCCGGTCAACGCGGTGTACGCAGACAGCCGCCGTTTGGCGGATGCGTCCGCGACGACGTACAGGTCCAGCGCCTCGTCCTCGACGGTCAGCCCGAACGCGCTCGGCCGGGTGTGCCCGACGTCGGCGGTGATCACCGCGCCGGTGTTGAGCAGACCGGTGTAGCCGGACGTCGAATGCCACACCGGCACCGGCTTGTACGCCAGCCCGGTGCCCGTGCCGAGCGCGTCCTCGCTGCGCAGCCGCAACGTCTGGCCGTTCTTGACCAGCCTGCTGAACTGCTCCCCGAAGCCGAGGATCTGCTCGTCCGCGCCAAGCTCAAAATGCAGCGTGGTGCCGCTCGCGTCGGCGAGCACCGGCGGCGCCATCGGGAACCCAGCCGCCTGCCGCAGCCGCTCCGCTGTGCGCAGCAGCACCGCGCCGCTGGCGACGTTCTCCACCCGCAACGCGAACGGCGCCCGTCGCACGATCACCCGCAGGAACTCGGTAGCGAGCGCGACCTCGGGGCCGTCGTCCACCGAGGGCGTCACGTCGTCCGGCCGGGGATTGGTGACGATGCCGAGCCAGCCGCCGTCGTCGTCCAGCACCGCGGCGCCCGCCCGCGCCACCGTCAGCCGCACCGTGCCTGGCGCCGGAAACGCCACCCGCAGCGTGAATGCGTGTTCGGTGACCGGCGGCAGCAGCAGGTCGGGCAGGTTCGGCAGCGTCGTCTCGACGCCTTGCTCGGCGAGCGGCTCGCCGGTGAGGTAGCCCGGCATCGAGCCAACGCGCACCCCTGGCACGCCGGTCACGGCGAGCAGCACCTCGTCGTCGCGTCGTTCGACGCCGGTGACGCGACGGAGCAACAAGGTCTCAGACATGCCCTCAGCCTTTCACCGAGCCCGCCGTCATCCCTGCGACGAACCAACGCTGCAGGAACAGGTAGGCGACCAGGATCGGCACCGACGACACCACGACGCCGGTGAACAGCAACGGATAGTTGGTCAGGTGCTGTCCCGTGAAGTCAAGCAGCGCAAGCGGCAACGTCTTCTTGTCCGGCTCCTGGATGAACAGCAACGGGTACAGCAGGTCGTTCCAGTGGATGACGAACAGGAAGATCGCGGTCGCCGCGATCGACGGCAGCGACAGCGGGATCACCACCGAGCGGTACACCCGCCACGGGCCTGCGCCATCGATGCTGGCTGCCTCGTAGATCTCGCGCGGCAGCGTCTTCATGAACCCGGTCAGGATGAACACCGCCACCGGCAGCGTCACCACGATGTTGATCAGCACGAGTCCGAGCCTGCTGTTCAGCAGTCCCAGCGAGTCGAACAGCACGTATTGCGGAATCATGTTCGCCTGCGCGGGCACGGCGAGCCCGAGCACGAGGAAGCCGAAGATCGCCCAGCCCTTCCAGCCGGGAATCCGGCTGACCGCATACGCGGCGAGGCTGGCGAGGAACAGCGTCAGCGGCACCGACAACCCGACTACGACGGTGCTGTTGAGGAACGCCGTGCCGATGTCGTGCTCGGCGAGGATGACGCGGTAGTTCTCCACCGTCAGCGACGGGGGCAGCCCGAACGGCGCGTCGAACAGCTGCCGGGTGGTCTTGAACGTGCCGAAGAAGACGACAAGCAGCGGCACGACGATCAGCGTCGCGTAGACCAACAGAATCATGCGACGGGTGAGTTGTACGCGCATGCCTGCCTCCTCAGCCCTCTGCCTGAACCTTGCGGACCACGCGCCGCTGCAACCAGGTCAGCACCGCGATGATGATCATGAAGACGACCGACTCGGCGGCGGCGTAGCCGAACTCCGAGTTCGCGAACGAGCCGTAGATCCGCGTCGACAGAATGTCCAGCGCCGGTTTCGGCGGGTTGCCGCCGAGTCCGATGATCAGGTCGAACGCCTTGAACGACTGGATCGTGGTGTAGGCCATCACGATCGCCGTCGCCGGGGCGATCATCGGCCAGGTCACGTGCCGGAACTGCGCCCACCGCGACGCGCCGTCCACTTCGGCCGCCTCGTACAGCTCCCTCGGGATCTGCTGCAACCCGGCGATGAAGATGACCATCATCTGCCCGGCGTGGAACCACACCTGCGTCGCGGCCGCCCAGTAGATCGCCTGCGCCGAGTCGCCGAGGAACGCGCTCTGCAGCCCCTCCAGTCCGACCGCGTCCAGCGTCTGGTTGATCAGTCCGAAGTTCGGGTCGTAGACGAACTTCCAGACGAACGCCACCGACACGCTGGACAGGATGGTCGGGAAGAAGTACAGCGCCCGCAACAACACCGACCCGCGCGAGTTGCGGGCAAGCAGGATCGCCAGCACCAGCGCGAACAGCGTCTGGAACACGACGACGACAAGCAGGAACTTCAGGCTGTTCGACGTCGCGTTGCGGAACAGGTCGTCGCCGGTGGCTATGGTCTTGAAGTTGTCGAGGCCGACGTTGTCGTAGGTGGCGGAGAAGCCGTCCCAGTCGGTCAGCGCGTACTGCACCGCCTGTGCCGTGGGGACCGCGAAGAAGATCACGTACAGCACAAGGGCTGGCAGCGCGAACAGGTACAGCGACCGGGAGAATCCCGGCCCGCGCGTGCGCCGGGACCGGCCGCGCGGACCGCCCCGCCGGGGACGATCGGCACTCGACCGCTCCCTGGGGATCTGCTCGGCGGTCGTCATGGCCATGGGCTACTTCCTGCGCTGGTCGACGATGCGCTGTGCTTCCTCGGCGGCCTGTTCTGGGCTCGTCCCGCCGATCACCTCGATGGCAGCGTTCTCCACCGCAGCCGCGATGTCCAGGTCGGTGAACTGGTACCTGGGCGCGAGCAGCGTGTTCTTCGATAGCCACGGTTCGATTGCCTTGAGGTCGCGGTCGTCGTACTCGACGCCGTCGATCGTCACGTGCTGGGCGGTGCCGTTGGCGTAGGTCCCCGCCACCTCCGGGTCGGAGAGGTGCTCGACGAACGCCAGTGCGGTCGCCTGGTTGTCGGTCGCGGTGTTCACGCCGAGGATGAACGTGGTGTTGTGGCAGCCCTCGTACTTCATCTCGTTCTTGGCCACCGTGATCGGCGTGAAGACGTCCATGGCGAAGTCCGCGTCCAGCGCGCGCACCGACGCCGCGTCGTAGGAGCCGGTTGTCAGCAACGCCGCCTGCTCCGACGCGAAGATCTGCTGCGCCGGTTCGTGGGCCGTGCCTGCCGCGTTCGGCTGCACGTACGGCCGGAGCTGGGCGTACTGCTCCAGCGTCTTAAGGTACCAGTCGTCGGTGGCCTTGTACTCTCCGGACTCGATCTTGGTGAACATGTCGTCGGACGGCGCGTTGTTCATCACCATGCCGTTGATGAGCTGGCCCGCGTTGCCCGCGTCGGCGCCGGGGAACGCCATCGGCGTGATGCCCTTGCTCTTGAGCTTGTCGCACATGTCGAGGAAGCCGTCCCAGGACAGCGGCAGCTCCGAGAACCCGTGCTTGTCGAGCAGGTCGCGGTTGGCCAGCGGTATGAGGAACACCAGTTGGTAGGGCAGGCCGAGCTGCTTGCCGCCACCTTTGCCGTCCGCGATGAGCTCGGGAATGTAGTTGTCCACAACGGACTCGTTGGTCAGGTCGGCGAACAGGCCGGCCTTGACCATGTCGCTGAACTGCGGCCCGCGCAGCGCCGTGAAGACGTCGCCGATCGCGGCGTCCTTGACGCGCTGCAGTGCGGTGGCCTGGTAGTCGGTCGACGGCGAGATGTCCTGGCGGATGGACACGCCCTTGTTGGCCGCGAGGAAGTCCTTGATGATCTTGTCGAGGACGGCCTTGTCCTCGGCGCGCCAGTGCGCGAACGACAGCTCGCCACCGATGTCACCGCCTTCGACCTTGCTGCCGCCGCCGGACGCGGTCGAGCCGGGACCGGCGCATGCGGCGGCCACCGTTCCCAGTCCCGCCACGCCGAACAACTGCAAGGCGCGGCGCCGGTTCATTCCTGGATGGGTGTTGGACATCGTTGTCCTCCTTATTGGATGGTTCGGCCCTGCGAGCAGGCCTCACTGGATCTGCGAATCACCACTCGATGACGGGGATGCCGAGCAGGTCGGCGGTGGCACGAAGCGCGGGGCGGACGTCCCGCCACGCCAGCACGGTGTGGTGCGGGAAGCCGCCGGTCACCAGGCCGTGCACGAACTCGTCCGCCCGCGCGTCGAGCACGACGTCGGCGGTGTTGCCCTGGAAGCGGTTGGGCGCTGGCACCGACTCGCCGCTGGCGAGCAGCAGCCGCAGCCCTCCGCCGGGGTTGTCGGTGAGCCGGGCGAGCACCACCGGACCGGTCTTGAGGCCGAAGTCGCCCGTGACGCCGATCTTGCGGTTGCAGTGCACCGACTGCGTGGCGTTGGCGGGGTCGGCGGCCAGCGCGGTGGCCGCCGAGCCGCAGTGCCACACCCGCACCAGGTTGCGGGCGGCGTCGAGGTCGACGGTGTCGACCAGGTACGTCGGGCCGGAGCCGAGCGCTTCGAGCAGCAGCATGGTCAGCGCGCCGTAGACGTCGCGCTCGCAGGCCGACACGGTGCCCTCATCGGCGACGCGGGACAGCGCCGAGCATGGGCATACCCCGAGTTCGGTGGGGAACTCCGGCCAGCACCGCACGGCGACGGCGGGCAGTGTCCGCTCGGCGGTCCAGTCCCGCAGCGCCGAGGTGACCGCGGCGAACCGGTCGAGATGGTCGGGAGCAAGGCCGTCCAGGGTGGGGCGTTGCGCCAGGGCGTCGGCGAGTTCGGCGGTGCGGGTGTCGGCGTCGACGTCGGCCACCTTGGCGAACATCTCCGGCACGGTGAGCGGTTCCGTGCTGACACCGAACAGATCCGCGATCAGATCGGGATCGTACTCGCTCGGGGTGAAGCCCGGCGGGGCGTCGCCGATAACGCCGATCCGCTTGCCGGTGAGCCGGTCGAGCGCCTGGCGCGCCTCGGCCTCGTCGGCGCGGGTCCGGTGCGTCGTCGGCAGCGGGGGAGCGGCGGGCAGTTCGCCCGCCAGCGCGCGGCGCAGCGCGGTGCGCACCTCGGGTTCGTCCGGGTCGCCGTAGAGCAGCCGCACCGCGCCGCCCTCGCGGACCAGGGCGTGGCCGAAGAGGTTCGCGCCGCACAGCGAGTTGAGCCAGAGCCGGTCGCCGACCTCGCCGGGCTCCCGGAACGCCCACAGCAGCACCGGCGTGTCCAGCTCCCGGTACAACCGCAGCCCGGGGGTGGCGTCGGAGAACGTGGCGCAGACGTTGACGACGAGGTCGGGTTGGCCGTCCAGGTGGCTCGCGGCGGCCTCGATGTCCTCGGGCGTCATGACCAGCTCGTCAGGGCCGGTGACCTCGGCGCCCGTCTCGGTGAGCAGTGCGCGGGCTTGCTTGGCGCGTTCGGCGGCAGCGTCCACGGCGAACGTGGGGCGGGCGGTGGCGATGCAGACGACTTTCATCGGGCACCTCCCCGCGCGGCCACGGCCTCGTCGACCATCTCGGCCAGCGAGCGCAGCCGTTTCGTGGCGTCGTCACGCAGCGCGGCGTCGACGTCCGGCGTGCCGATGCAGCCGCGCCAGACCGCGCGCCCCGCCAGGAACCCGGACGCGCCCTCGGCGACGGCGAGCCGCACCGCGCGCGGGAAGTCGTCCTGCGGCACGCCGGAGGACAGCACCACCCACGGCGAGGACACCGACTCGGTGATCGTCGCGCAGCCGCGCCGGATCTCGTCGTCGGTGCCCTTGCCGTGCAGCGGCACCTCGGCTTTGTAGAGGTCCGCGCCGAGGCTGCCGAGTTCGGCCGCGGCGGCGAGTACGCCCGCGTTGTGGTCCCACTGCCTGCCGTCGCGCGGCGCGCGCGAGACCGGCTCGATGATGCTGATCAGCCCCGCCGCACGGCAGCGCTGCACGAACCGCCGCACCATCGCGATGCGCGGGCCGGGATCCTCGTCCGGTCGCCAGAGCACCAGCAGCTTCAACGCGGCGACCCCCTGGTCGCGGTAGTGCTCGGGGTCGACCGACTCATCGATGTGGACGTCGGCCACGATCTCGTCGTCGCTGCCGATGAAGTAGTCGGCTGCCGCGATCAGCGCGCAGCCCGGCGCGACCGCGGACTGCTCGATCGCGCGGTCCAGCACGAACTGCTTGTCCAGCAACACGGCGGAGGCGTGCGGGGTGAGCTGGCGCGTGGCGGCGAGCTTGAAGTCGGTGATCTGCTCGTCGGTGACCGGCTCGTCCTGGGGCTCGGCGAACATCGCCCGCAACGCCTCGCGCTGGTCGACGGCCAGCATGGCGAACGCGCCGGAGGGGCGGGTGAGGCGGGACAGATCGGGGGCGGACCCGGCTGTGATGGCCACGTCGGTCGGTTCTCCTTGTGTCGGTGTCAGTGCGCAGGCAGGTGGGCGACGATCTCGTCGTGGCTGGGGATGCCGGATCGGCCATCGAGCGCGCGGCAGGACAACCCGGCGGCGACGGTGGCGTAGCGGACGGCGTCGGCCAGTGCGGTCGCGTGCGCTGAGTCGCGCAGCACGGCGGCGAGCAGCGCGCCGTGGAAGACGTCGCCAGCGCCGAGGGTGGACAGCACCGCGCCCCGGTGCGCCGGGACGTCGACGCGCTGGCCGTCCTCCGTTGCGGCGACCGCGCCCGCGCCGCCGCGCGTGGCAACCACCGTGCGCGCGCCCGCGCCGAGCGCCGCGTCCAGCAGCGCGGGCAGGTCGCCGTCGCCGTACATCCGGGCCAGTGCCGCCTCCGTGGGCACGAACAGGTCGACGCCCTTCGGGCTGAAGTCCTCGATCGGGTTGCCCGCGTCGACCGAGATCCGTGACCGCTCGGTGGTCGTCGGGGTGAGACCGGCCCCGGTGAGGGCGGGCCAGCCGACGTGGTCGACATGCACCCAGCCCGCGTCGCCCACCAGGGCCAGTTGTTCGGCGTCCAGCGTGAGTCGTGGTCCAGGACGGCCGCAGATGGCTCGTGTTCCGCTGCCGTGGTCCACGATGATGACGCTGGACGCCGTCGGTTCCCCCTCGATCCGGCGTACGCCGGAGACGTCGATCCCGGCGTCGGTCAGGTCGGCGATGGCGCGCTCACCGGCCTCGTCTGCGCCGACCGCGCCTACGAACCGGACGTCGGCGATGCCAGCGCGGGCCGCCGCGACCGCCGCCGTCGCGGCCGGGCCGCCACCGGCGGTGACCAGGTCGCGGGCCAGCACGCGCTCGTCCGCTGCGGGGTAGGCGTCGACGAGCGCGATGGCGTCCATCGTCACGGTGCCGATGAAGGTCGCTGCGCGGTGTGCCATGACGGCTCCTTCCGGCTCGCTCGCCGCTGTCGTGTCGAAAGACTAACAATATATGTTGGAAAGTCAACATCTTAGGGAGGCTTCGGCGGCGAGCGGCCGCGCGGCAGCGGCAGGCGAGGAGTTACGGGAGTGAGTCGAGGCGGCGGCGGGGTTATCCGGCGTAGCGGCCCTCGCCGCGCCCGGACCGTGCGGTGCGCAGCTCGACGCCGTGATGAGCCAGCGCGGCTTCGATCTCGGCGCCGGGGGAGCGGTCGGAGATCAGCACGTCGATCCGGTCGAGGTCGCACAGCACCACAGGCTCGCGGTGGGCGAACTTGGCGTTGTCGACCAGCAGCACCACCCGGTCGGCGATGTCCATCAGCGCGAGCTTGGTCGGCCGCTCGATGTCGGCAGCCACGTAGACGCCCTTGGCGTCCACCGCTGCCGCGCCGAGGAAGAACGTGCGAACTCGCAGTCTGCTGGCGTCCTCCGCCGTCATCGGTCCCGCGAACGCCTGGCTCTCGTGCACCAGGTCGCCGCCGAGCCCGATCAGCCGCTTGCCGGGCTGGTGCAGCAGCAACTGCACGACGGGAACCGAGTTGGTCACCACCGTGCCCGCGAAGTCGTCCGGCAGGGCCTGCGCCAGCTCGTAGGTGGTGGTGCCCGCGTCGAGCGCGATGGTGTCGGCGGCGTCGACGTAGTCAAGCGCCTGCTTGGCGATGGCGCGCTTGGCCGTCGCGTTGTTCTTGGCGCGCGCGGCGAAGTCCGGCGTCTGCAGCGTGCCGTGCAGCAGGCTCACCCCGCCGTGAACCACCTGGACCTTGCCCTGCTCGGCGAGCCTGCGCAGGTCCCTGCGCACCGTCATGTCGGAGACGCCGAGCTCGCGGGCAAGCGCCGTCACCGACAGGAAGCCGGTTGTGCGCAGCGTGGCCAGGATGCGGTCGCGGCGATCAGGCGCGCCCACGTAGCGCATCGACTGATCGCCCATGCTCGTCGCTCCCTCCGGATCGTTCGCCCAACCCGGACGACACTACCAGAGGTTGTTGATTTCCGAACATTTGGCCACCCGGCGGGGCGTCTGGCTATGCGCGGGCGCGCAGGTCCGCGAGCACCGCGTCGGCCACGGCGAGCGGCGTGTCCCCGGTGATCTCCGCGGGTAACAGCCTGCGTCCGCCGGGAATCCGCCCACCGCTGTCACCGACCCGTTTGGCGAGGTCGCGTAGCCGCGCGTCGGCGTCGCCCGGCGTCGTCCTGCGCGGATCCAGCGCCACGACCAGGTGCGCGATGCCCTGTGGTTGGTGGTTGCTGTCCGCGTCGAAGAAGTCCGGCACGTCGGCGGACAGGTTCGGGCCGACCATGCCGCCCGTCAGCGACTCGACCAGGAACGCCAGCGCGTAGCCCTTCGCTCCGCCCAGCGGCGCGAGCAGTCCGTGCAGCGCGGCGCGCGCGTCCGTGGTTGGCTCGCCGCCTGCGTCCAGCGCCCAGCCCTCCGGCAACGGCTCGCCAGCCTGCGCCTTCGCCGCGATCGTGCCGCGCGCGACCGCGCTGAGCGCGAGGTCCACGATCGCGGGCCGATCCGGCACCGGGATGCCCGCCGCGATCGGCGACGTCGACAGCAGCCGGGTGTTGCTGCCCCACGGCGCCATCACCGCAGGTCCGTTGGAGAACACCAGCCCCGCGAGGCCCGCGTTCACCAGCGGCAACGTGTACGCGCCCAGCGCGCCGCAGTGCCCGGAGTCGGCAACGGCAACCGCCGCGATGCCGTACCGGAGGCACCGGTCCCGGGCCAGCTCCGCCGCCGCCTTGACCTGCCAGTGCCCGAGCCCACCAGCGCCGTCCAGCGTCACCAGCGGACCGGTGTCCTCCGTCGTGGTCAGCTCGGCGTCGACCCGGTAGCCGCCCGCCGCGCAGCGGTCGAGGTAGTACGGCAGTCGCAGCAGCCCGTGCGAGGGCAGCCCCCAGACGTCGGCGAGCAGGATCGCCTCGGTGATGGTGGCCGCCCGCTCCGGCGCGAACCCCGCGCCGGTCAGCAGCGACAGCGTGAGGTCGTGCGCCTCGGCGTAGTGGATCATGCGCTGGCCTCCCGTGGTGTGACCGCGTACGCCGAGGTGCCGCCGTTCAGCAGGACGTCCAGCTCGGCGCACAGGATCCCCGCGATGCGCGCCTGCGACTGCCGCGTGATGCCCGCGACGTGCGGGGTCAGCACGACGCCGGGCAGCGCGTCGATGCGGCCGGGCGTCGGGGGTTCGGTGCGTCGCATGTCCAGCCCCGCGCCAGCGAGGCGGCCCGACTCGATCGCCTCCGCCACGGCGTCCTCGTCCAGCACCTCGCCGCGCCCGACGTTGACCAGGATCTGCCCCTGCTTGGCGTGCGCGAGCAACTCCCGGCTGACCAGCCCCTCGGTCTCCGGTGTCGCGGGCAGATGCACGCTCAGCACGTCGGCCGCCGCGACGACCTCGGTCAGCGGGCGCAGCCGGACACCAAGCTCGCGCAGCTCGGGATGCGCCGGATCGACGTACGGGTCGTAGGCGACGACGCGCATGCCGATCGCCCTGGCCAGCCGCGCCGTTGCCCGCGCGGTCGCGCCCGCCGACAGCAGGCCCCAGGTCCCGCCCGACAGCTCCCGGCCGGGCGTCCGGTCCCACCGGCCCGCCCTGACCCCGCCGTCACCCGCGACGACGTCACGGGCGACGGCGAGCGCGAGGCCGAGCGCGTGCTCGGCCACGCTGGCGGCGTTGACCCCTGTCGGCACGATCACGCTCACGCCCAGTTCCGCCGCAGCGGCCAGATCGATGTTGTCCAGCCCGACGCCAGCGCGGGCGACGGCCGCCACGCCCGTGGCGAGCACGTCCCGCGTGACCTGGGTGCGGTTGCGCACCACCAGCGTCCGCGCGCTCGCCGCGAGCTCGCGCAGCCGGGCGTCGTTGCGCCAGGCGTCCGGCTCGAACGCCACGACCCGCCTGCTGGCCAGTTCGTCGAAGGGCTCAGCCCAGACGTCCTCGACGACCGCGATGTCGATGCTCACCAGCCTCACACCCCGAACGCCAGGTAGCGGACCTCTTCGAACTCGGCGAGGCCCAGCTCACCGCCCTCGCGCCCGATCCCGGACTGCTTGGTGCCGCCCACCGGCGCGAAGCAGGCGGTCGGCAGCGGATTGTTGACGCCGATGATCCCGACGTCCAACTGCTCGGCCACCCGCCACATCCGCGCGGTGTCGCGGCCGTAGAAGTAGCCCGCGAGGCCCATCTCGGTGCCGTTCGCCCTGGCCAGCGCCTCCTCCTCGGTGCTGAACCGGAACACGGCGGCTGCCGGTCCGAACACCTCCTCGCTGGCGAGCGCGCACTCGTCGGGCACGTCCGCGAGCAGCGCGGGCGCGCAGAACGCGCCGAGCGGCACCTCGCGTGGCGCGGTCAGCCGCCGCGCGCCCTTGTCGAGCGCCTCGGTCACCATGCCGGTGACCTCCCGGACCCGGTCGTCGTCGATACAGGCCGCCAGGTCGGGGACCGGGTCGGCCATGCCGTCGCCGATCGTCATGGCATCGATGCGCTGGGCCAGCGCCGTGGTGAACTCGTCGTAGACGGCGTCGTGCACCAGGAACCGGTTGGCCGCGATGCAGGACTGCCCAGTGTTGCGGAACTTCGCCAGCAGCGCGCCCTCGACCGCGGCGTCGACGTCGGCGTCGGAGAAGACCAGGAACGCCGCGTCGCCACCGAGCTCCAGCAGTGGGCGCACCACCCGTTCGCTGGCCGTGGCCATGATCCGCCGTCCGACGCCGGTCGATCCGGTGAATGTGACGACCCGGACCGCAGGGTGCGCCAGGTAGGCGTCGGTGATCTCGGCGGCGGGCCCGTGCACCAGGTTGACCACGCCGTCGGGCAGCCCGGCGTCGGTGAGGCAGCGGAACAGCTCGGTGACCGCGAGCGGCGCCTTCTCCGAGACCCGCGCGACGACGGTGCAGCCAGCCGCGAGCGCGGGCGCGAGCTTGCGCGCCTGGATCGAGCACGGGAAGTTCCACGGCGTCAGGCTCGAGACGACCCCGGCTGGCCGATGGATCGTGAGGTGCCGCCGGTCGGCGGCCTCGTTCGGCACGACGGCGCCAGCCGGTCGGCGGGCTTGCTCGGCGAACCAGCGGAAGTACTCCGCCGAGAGCCCGATCTCGCCCGCCGCCTCTGGTTTGCGCTTGCCGGTTTCCCGCGCGAGAAGGGTGCTGAGCTGGTCCGCGCGGTCCTCGATGAGGTCGGCGGCGCGCCGCAGCAGATCGCCGCGCGCCCTGGCCGGTGTCTGGGCCCAGGCGGTGAAGGCGTCCGCAGCGGCGTCGCCCGCCGCTTCCGCGTCGGCGGCGGAGCTGTAGCCGACCGACCCGACGACGGCGCCGTCCACCGGGTTGTGGACGTGTTTGCGGCCAGGCGGGTCGGACCACCGCCCGCCGATGAGGGTGGTGTGATGCATCGACAGTCCCGTCGGTCAGGCGCTCGGATAGAGCTTGGTGAACACGAACTCGCGATGTCCCATCACCTCGGCACACGTCAGCCTGCCGTTGACCGTGCGGTCGACGACGTCCATCAGCAGGTCACCCGCCTGCGTGAGGTCGTAGTCGCGGCGCAGCAGCCCGGAACAGTCGAGGTCGATGTGCTCGCTCATGGACTCGGCGGTCTTCGGGTTGGCGGTGAGCTTGACGACCGGCTCGATCGGGTTGCCGATGACGTTGCCCTGGCCGGTGGGGAAGAGGTGGATCGCGGCGCCGCCAGCCGCCATCAGCGTGACGCACTCCGCAGCAGCCGACGAGGTGTCCATAAAGTACAGACCAGGCCCGGATTCTGGCGTCTGCGCGGGATCGAGCGCGCCGACGACGGGCTTGGTGCCGGTCTTGGCGATGTTGCCCATCGCCTTCTCCTCGATGGTGGACAGCCCGCCAGCGATGTTGCCCTGCGTCGGCTGCGAGCCGAGCAGATTCGCGCCGGTGCGCTCGATCATGTCGATGTAGCTGTCGTAGATGGACTGGAACCGCTTGCGGACCTCGTCGTTGACACAGCGCTCCGCGATCAGGTGCTCGCCGCCGGTCAGCTCGCTGGTCTCTCCGAACAGGACGGTGCCGCCCGCATCGACCCACCGGTCGACCGCCCCCGCGGTGGTGGGGCAGGAACCGAGTCCGCTGGTGGTGTCGGACTCGCCGCACTTGATCGACATCATGATCTCGCCGCGCTCCACCGGCTCGCGGACGTTTTCCGAGTCATCCTGCAGGAAACTCGCCGCAGTGCGCGCGGCCTGCTCGATCGTGCGCAGGTCGCCGTTGCCCTCGATGGCGTAGCCCGCGACCTTCTTGCCGGTCTCCGCGATGCCCTCGACGACCCGGTGGGTCCAGTTCGGCTCGATGCCGATCACGACGACCGACGCGACGTTGGGGTTGCGGCCAGTGCCGATCAACGTGCGGAAGGTCAGGTCGAGGTCCGCGCCGAACTGCAGCCGTCCGTAGGCGTGCGGCAGCGCGAGCGTACCCGGCACGACATTGGCCACGGCCTCGGCAGCCGCGTTGGAAAGGTCGTCGACGGGAAGGATGACCGTGTGGTTGCGGATGCCGACCGTGCCGTCCTGCCGGCGGTACCCGGTTATGCGACGCTCGTCTGCCACCGTGCGCTCCTCACGTTGTGTACGTGGACGTACTCGCCCTTGTGGATGTTCTTGCTCGCGGTGCCGACGCGCACGCCGTACTCGATGACGTCGTCGCCGGCCGACAGGTCGGCCAGGGCGAGCTTGTGGCCGAGCGGGACGTCGTGCCGCAGGTCGATCTGGATGGCGACGGGGCCGGTGAGGTAGCCGCCCTCGACGGTGCCGGGCGACAGGTCTCGTACCGCGACCGCGACGGAGTCGCCTTCGTGATGCGCCAGGAAGTCTGGCCGCACGGGGATCACCTCTCAGCGTAGGTGGGCAGGTCGAAGGTAAGTGGTTTGACCTCTGTCCACAGACCTTATGATGGTGGCGTGGCGGCTGACAAGTGTGACGTAGTTCGCAGCGCTGGCGGTGTCGCCTCGCTGCGATGCTCCTGCCTGCTGCGATACTGCTAGGGCGCCAGAAGCGGGAAGCGAGCGAGGATGACCAGTTCCGACCAGTTGTGGGAGCCGCTCGGGCAGGGGCGGGTCTCCGAGCGCATCGCGCGCCGGGTGCTCGACGTGATCGAAAGCGAACGGCTCACGCCGGGTTCGCGGCTGCCCGCTGAGCGGGAACTGGCCACCATGCTGGGTGTGAGCAGGCCGTCGCTGCGGGAGGCGATGCGGAGCCTTGAGGCGCGCGGCAGGGTGGACATCCGGCACGGGCAGGGCGTGTTCGTCACCGAGCCCGCCGCGACGAGGGGGCTGCGGTCCGCGCTGAGCGACTCCGAGATGACCCTGGTTGAGCTGTTCGACATGCGGGAGGTGCTTGAGCTGCCTGCCGCCGCGTGGGCAGCGACCCGACAGGACCCGCAACGGCTCGCGCGGGTGCGGGAGGCGTACGAGCAGCTCGACGAGGCCAGCAGGCAGGACCCGGTGGACTGGGACCGGCTGCAGGCGCTGGACGAGGCGTTCCACCTGCGCATCGTGGAGGCGGCCGGTAACCGGTTCTTGAGCAAGACCAGGGGAGTGCTGCACGAGATCCTCGCCGCGGGGATGCAGACGACGCTGACCATCCCCGGGCGGTTGGAGAGGTCTCGCCAGGACCACGAGCGCATCTTCACCGCGATCATGGCGGGCGACGGCCCTGCCGCGCGCCGGGCGGCGCGGGCGCACATCGCTGGCGCACGCACCGCCGCACTCCGTCGTAGCCAGCAGGAAGAGGCACTCGACGGGGCCTGAGTCGAGCACCGTTACCCGCGCCCTGACACCTCGTTATAAAACATGAAAATCACTCAAGGAGGTGTCGTGCGCACGTCTCGACTGGTGGCCGTTCTTGCGGCCTCGCTCATCACCGTCAGTGGGTCGGTCACTGGCGTCGTTGCTCAGGCATCGCCAGGGGCCGATCCCGCCGACGACTACGGCACGGTGCTGAACATCATGCCGCCGGGGCAGGCGGGCACGACGACCCCGGCGAAGCTGGCCGAGGTCGTCGCGAACGACCCGCAGGGCCGCCAGGCGGATGCGACGACACCGCGCAACTTCGGCAACCAGCTTGAAGCGTATGACGCGCTGAACACGCTGACGCCCGAGCAGATCAGGAACGCCGACCTCACCGAGTTCTACAAGCCGGAAACCTTCACCACACCGCAGGAAGGCGAGTGGTCCCGGCCGCAGCAGACGTTCCCCGAGCGGCACGATCTGAGCATCACATGGGGCGAGCACGGCGTCCCCCACATCAAGGGCAAGACCGACCAGGACGTCGCATGGGGTGCTGGTTACGCGGGCACGCTTGACCGGATGTTCCTGATGGACGTCCTCAGGCACGCTGGCGCGGCGCGGTCGGCCGAGTTCCTCGGCGCGACAGAGAGCAACATCGCCATGGACCAGCAGCAACTCCGGCTCGCGCCGTACACCCCTGCGGAAGCGCGCGACCAGATGGCCGCCGCAGTCGGCCGCTACGGCGAGGAAGGGCGGCGGCTGCTGGACATCGCGGACGCCTTCATCGCGGGCATCAACGCCGCGCAGCGGGAGATGTGCCCCGGCCTGCTGCCGGTTGGCCCGGAGTGCCCCGTCGAGTACGCCGCGTTGCAGAAGAAACCGAGGGAGTGGACCCGCGCGGACGTCGTCTACGTCGCATCGCTTGTCGGTGGCATCTTCGGCAAGGGCGGCGGGGCCGAGTTCGGCAACGCGCAGTGGTTCCAGAAGCTGCGTGAAAAGTTCGGCGAGGCCGAGGCGCGCAAGGTCTACGACGACCTGCGCAACAAGGAGAACCCGGAAAGCCCGGTCACCGTCGAGCAGAAGTTCCCCGACGGTGGCAGCCCCGAGCTGGAGCCGTCGCTGCCGGGAGTCGCGCTGCCCGACCTGAACCCGACCGCGACCGCGCCCGGTTCCGGTGCGATCGTCGGTGGGCAGCCCGCCGCGCTGGACAACGCTGCCCCCGGTCAGCTCGACACGCCGTGGGGCACGCTCGACCTGAACCAGGCAGGCAAGGCGATGAGCAACGCCGCCCTGGTATCCGGCGACCGCACCCGGTCCGGCCACCCCGCCGCCGTGTTCGGCCCGCAGACCGGCTACTTCGCGCCGCAGTTGTGGACAGAGCAGGTGCTCGACGGTCCCGGCATCAAGGCGCGCGGGGTGGCGTTCGCCGGCACGCACCTGTTCGTCCAGATCGGACGCGGGGTGGACTACGCCTGGTCGGCGACCAGCTCCAACCTGGACAACGTCGACACCGTCGTGGAGCGGCTGTGCAAGATGGATGGCTCGGAGCCGACGGTCGAGTCGGAGGCGTACCTGCGGGACGGCCGGTGCGTGCCGATGGACAAGCGCACCCACACCGAGACCGTGCTCCCCAACGCCACGGCACCGGAACCGCCGCAGCAGCTCAAGTTCCTTGTGCTGCGCACCCACAACGGCATCGTGCAGAAACGCACCACTGTGGACGGTGAGCCGGTCGCGATCGTCTCGCAGCGCAGCACCTACAACCACGAGGTCGACTCCGCGCTCGGCTTCATGCGCGCCAACGATCCGGGCTACGTCACCGACGCCGAGTCGTTCCAGCGCGCCATGCACGGCATCGACTACACCTTCAACTGGTTCTACGCCGACGACTCCGACATCGCACACTACGGCTCCGGGCTGTTGCCGAAGCGGGCCGATGGCGTGGAGTTCGACCTGCCGCGCTGGGGCGACAGCCGGTACGACTGGCAGGGCTTCCAGTCGTTCGATGAGCACGCGCGGGCGATCAACCCGCCGTCCGGCTACCTGATCAACTGGAACAACAAGCAGGCACGTGGCCGGGCGGCGGCCGATGACCAGTGGGGTTACGGCAGCGTGCACCGCAGCCTGGCGCTGTCCGACCGGATCGAGCCGATGGTACGGCGCAAGGACGTCACGCTGGAGTCGCTGACCGCCGCGGTACAGGACGCCGCGACAGTCGACGTCCGGGCTTTATACACGCTGCCGCACCTGTTGAAGGCGATCGGCGCCGACCCTGCCACCGCCGAGGCTGCCGACCTGCTCCGGGCGTGGCTCGCCGACGGCGCGCACCGGGTGGACCGCGACCGCGACGGCGCGTACTCCCATCAGGCCGCGATCGCGCTGTTCGACGAGTGGTGGCAGTCCGGTGTCGCCAGGGATGTGCTGCGCGGCGGGCTCGGCGACCTGGTGGATGAGCTGCCGGAGCCGCTGGACAACCACCCGCGCCACGGGCAGGGCTCGACGTGGACCAGCCCGTGGTACAGCTACGTCAGCGCGGACCTGCGGCAGGCGTTCGGTGCCCCGGTGCCATCGTGGCACCGCTCGTACTGCGGCGACGGCTCTGCCGAGCGGTGTCGCACGGCGCTGCGGGAGTCGTTCGCCGCCGCGATCGAGCGCGTGCGGCAGGAGCAGGACGGCGTCCCGGTCGATCAGCTCACCTACGACAAGACGATCGACAGCATCCGCTCGACGGCGGCGGGTGTCGTGGGTGTGCGTGACATCGACTACCAGAACCGGCCGACCTTCCAGCAGGTCGTGGGGTTCACCAGCGGTCGATGACGGGCAGCTGCCGCTACGCCGTAGATCATGAGGCGAATCAGGCGCCGAACATCTGCTGCCACTCCTGCAGCGACCGGGGACGGAACACGACGTTGTTTTCCCGGACACTGGACAGCGGCGCGGACGGGTCCTTCGAGTACTGGTGGCCCGGGTACACGACGGGGTCGTTCGGCAGTCCGGCGAGCTGGTGCAGGCTGTGATACATCGCCTCGGCATCGCCACCGGGGAAGTCGGTGCGACCGCACCCGTCGAGGAACAGCGTGTCGCCCGCGACGAGCCGGTTCCCGACAAGGAAGCACTGGCTGCCCGGCGTGTGACCCGGCGTGTGCAGGGTGCGAATGGTGATGGCGCCGACATCGATCGCGTCGTCGTGGTCGTGCCCGGTGAGGTCGGTGGCGGAGACGCCGGTGACGCGCTGCACCCAGTCGAGCTCATCGCGGTTGACGTGCACCGGGACCTGCTCGCGGGCAAGCAGCTCTGCCAGTCCTGGCAGTTCGAAGCCCATCATGCTGCCGCCGACGTGATCGGGGTGGTGGTGAGTGCCGAGCACGCCGACCAGCCTCATGTCGTCCGCGGCGAGCACGTCGAGCAGGTCGCCGACGGCGTAGGCGGGATCGACGATGACGGCTTCCCGTGTCTCACGGTCGCCGATCAGATACGCGAAGTTGAGCATCTGGGTGGCGACGGGATCACCCACAGCGAAGTCACGGCCGGACAGCAGCTGGCGGAAATAGAGTCGGTCGGACATAGAGCGGGAGCCTATCCGTTCCCTACGCATCAGCGGTGAGGGCCGGGGGTTGCATACGACGGCAGATGTGCGGGAGCGAAAAGGGAGATTCCATGGCCACACCCACCACCCGCTTGGACTGCGCTGAGCTGGACAAGCACGATCCGCTCGCGGCGATCCGCGAGGAGTTCACGCTGCCGGACGACATCGTCTACCTCGACGGCAACTCGCTCGGCCCGCTCCCGTGCGCGGCACGCGCACGCGTTCGCGAGATGGTCGACGTCGAATGGGGCGAAGGCCTGATCCGTAGCTGGAACGACGCGGGCTGGTACGACAAGCCGCGCACTCTCGGCGCACGGATCGCCCCGCTTGTCGGCGCGCGGCCGGACGAGGTAGTGGTGTGCGATTCGACGTCGATCAACCTGTTCAAGGTGCTCAGCGCGGCGTTGCGGCTGCGGCCGGGGCGCTCGATCGTGGTGGCGGAAGCGGGCGGCTTCCCCACCGACCTCTACATCGTCGAGGGCGCCACCAGCACGGGTTACCGGCGAAAACTGCTCTACGACGGCCAGGACCTCGCTGAGGTGCTGGACGACGACGTGGCGGTGGTCGTGCTCGGCCACGTCGACTACCGCACCGGACGGCTGCGTGACATGGCGCGGCTCACCGACCAGGTGCATCGCGCCGGTGCGTTGATGATCTGGGACGTCTGTCACAGTGTCGGCGCGCTGCCGGTGCGGCTCGGCGACTGCGGCGTCGACTTCGCGGTCGGCTGCACGTACAAGTACCTCAACGGCGGGCCCGGCGCGCCCGCGTTCGCCTTCGCCGCGCAACGCCACCAGGACGACGCCAGGCATCCGCTTTCCGGCTGGCACGGCCACGCCGATCCGTTCGCCTTCAGCCAGGAGTACCGACCGGCACCAGGGATCTCGCGGTTCCTCGTCGGCACCCCGCCGGTGCTGTCCTACGCGCCGCTGGAGTCCAGCCTGGACATCTGGAGCCGGGTGGACCTGAACTGGGTCCGAGCCAAGAGCGTCGCGATGACCAGCCTGTTCCTGACCCTGGTCGAGCAGGAGTGCGTGGGCCACGGGGTCGAGATCGCGTCGCCGCGTTACCCCGAGGAGCGCGGCAGCCAGGTCTCGCTGCGGCATCCGGACGGCTACCGCATCGTCCAGGCGCTGATCGAACGCGGCGTGATCGGCGACTTCCGCACGCCGGACGTGCTGCGGTTCGGCTTCACCCCGCTGTACCTGCGCTACGTCGACGTCTGGGACGCCGTGGCGCAGTTGCGCGACGTGCTCGAGTCCGGAATCTGGCAGGAGGAGCGCTTCGGTGCGCGGGCCTCGGTAACGTGACGGTTGACTTGCGACTACGGTAGCCGAGCGAGCAGGCTGGCCAAAGACCGACGGATTCGCGCCAGCGACGACGCCGAACCACCGACAGCGGACGACTGATGACCGAACCACGACTGATCCTGGGGCCGGTGCTGCGGCACGTCGACGAGACCTCGGCGACGGTATGGGTCGAGACGGACCGGCCGTGCGCTGTGGAGATCCTCGGCGCGATGTCGCGGACGTTCCATGTCGGCGGGCATCACTACGGACTCGTCGTCGTCACCGGACTCGCACCGGGCGTGTCGCGGCCGTACACGGTGAGCCTCGACGGATACACCGTGTGGCCGCTGCCTGACTCGCCGTTCCCCGCGAGCCGGATCCGCACCCACGCCGCTGACCAGGGCTCGCGGCTGCGGCTGGTGTTCGGATCGTGCCGGTTCGCCGCACCGCTGACCCCAAGACAG
Organism: Actinophytocola sp.; assembly: GCA_009377385.1. Taxonomy (GTDB): domain Bacteria; phylum Actinomycetota; class Actinomycetes; order Mycobacteriales; family Pseudonocardiaceae; genus Haloechinothrix_A. The sequence goes on along the minus strand of WHUD01000026.1, from coordinate 3,938 downwards.
CGGCGCAACGTGGGCGATGACGCACTCAACGCCTACACCGAGCGCATGGCCGAGCAGCAGGACTCGCAGTGGCCGGACGTCCTGCTGCTACTCGGCGACCAGGTCTACGCCGACAAGACCTCCCCTTACATCCGGAATTGGCTGCGGCAGCGCCGCGACACCAAGAAACCACCGGGGATCGGCGTCGCGGACTTCGAGGAGTGCACCCGGCTCTACTGGGAGACGTGGTCCGATCCCGAGATCCGCTGGCTGATGTCCACGGTGTCGACGTCGATGATCGTCGACGACCACGACGTCATCGATGACTGGAACACGTCAGCGGCGTGGCGGCACGCGATGGCGCGGCAGGCGTGGTGGCCGGAGCGGATTCGCGGCTGTCTGATGGCGTACTGGCTCTACCAGCACCTCGGCAACCTCACGCCCGCCGAGCTGGCCGAGAGCACGCTGCTGTCCGAGGTCCGCCATGTGGGCGAGACCGGTGACGCTTACGACGTCCTCGCCGACTTCGCCGACAAGGCCGACACCGAGGTCGACGGCGTCAAGTACACCCGGTGGAGCTACCGCCGCGACATCGGATCGGTGCGGTTGGTCGTCATCGACACCCGGTGCGGCCGCATCCTGGAGAAGCAGCGACTCATGGTGTCTGACGCGGAGTTCGACTGGATCGAGGAGGCGACCAGCGGCGACTACGAGCACCTGCTGATCGGGTCGTCGCTGCCGTGGCTGCTGCCGCACGCGGCGCACGAACTGGAGTCACTCAACGAGCAGGCGTGCGACAGGGGCGGCGTCCGCGGCTGGCTGGCCGAACGCGTCCGGCAGGCGATCGACCTTGAGCACTGGTCGGCGTTTCGCACCTCGTTCGACCGCCTGACCAGTCTGCTGCACGCCATCGGCAGCGGCGAACGCACCACGCGACCGCCCGCCTCGGTCAGCGTGCTCTCCGGCGACGTCCACCACAGCTACATCGCGGAGGCGCACTTCGATGAGCGCGAGTGGCCGCGGGTGTGGCAGGTGACCTGCTCACCGGTACACAACACCATCCCGAGGATCGCCGAACTCGCGTTCCGCGTCACGTGGTCGTCCGGTGTGACGCGACTGGTGAGCTGGTGGGCACGCCGACGCGGCGTCGACCCTCGGCCGCTGTGGTGGCGCAAGCTGGCCGGCCCGGACTTCCGCAACCAGGTCGCCGTCCTCGACATCGCTGACCGCGACTACACCGTCACGTTCGAGTCCGACGCCCAGGCAGGTGAACCGCTGACCGTGCCGCTCGCCACCCACGGCGGCCGGGTCGCGCGCGACTGAAGCGGCCACGCAGGGCCACCCCGTAACGCCGCCCTTACCCCGTTCGAATACCGGACAATCCTGAAACCGCGGAATTGTCGGTCCCCGCTGCCAGACTGCGCGGTACAGCGATAAGTTCCGCCCGGCCGCGGTCAGCAGCGGAGGGTCAGCAGAATGGAGCAGGCATGAGTCGGGTACGAGTTCTCGTCGGCACACGCAAGGGGGCGTTTGTGCTGACGTCGGACGGCACGCGCGAGAATTGGTCGGTCAGCGGACCGCATTTCGGGGGCTGGGAGATCTACCACGTCGCGGGGTCCCCAGCGGATCCCGACCGCCTCTACGCATCGCAGTCGACGGCGTGGTTCGGGCAGCTCATCCAGCGTTCGGACGACGGTGGCACGACCTGGGAGCCGGTGGGCAAGGACTTCGACTACGAGGGCGTCCCCGGCACGCACCAGTTCTACGACGGCACCGAGGTGCCGTGGGAGTTCACACGCGTCTGGCACCTCGAGCCGTCGCTGACCGACCCTGACACCGTCTACGCGGGCATCGAGGACGCCGGTTTCTTCCGCACCGTTGACGGCGGCCAGTCGTGGCAGGAGCTGCCGGGCCTGCGCGCCCACGGGTCAGGGCCACAGTGGCAGCCGGGCGCTGGCGGGCTGTGCCTGCACACGATCATCCAGCATCCGACCGACGAGGACCGGCTGTTCATCGCGATCTCCGCAGCAGGGGCGTTCCGCACCGACGACGGCGCGAAGACGTGGCAGGCGATCAACCGGGGCCTGAAGTCCGACGGTATCCCTGACCCGGATGCCGAGGTCGGGCACTGCGTGCACCGCATCGCGATGCATCCCTCGCGGCCGGACGTGCTGTTCATGCAGAAGCATTGGGACGTCATGCGCAGCGACGATGCTGGCGACAACTGGTACGAGATCAGCGGTGACCTGCCAACCGACTTCGGGTTCCCGATCGCGGTGCACGCCCATGAGCCTGACACGGTCTACGTCGTCCCAATCACCAGCGACTCGCTGCACTACCCGCCGGAGGGCAAGCTGCGCGTGTACCGCAGCCGAGCCGGTGGCAACGAGTGGGGGCCGCTGACCACCGGGCTGCCGCAGCAGGACTGCTACGTCAACGTGCTGCGCGACGCGATGGCGGTCGACTCGCTCGATGATTGCGCCGTGTACTTCGGCACCACAGGAGGCCAGGTGTACGCATCGCCCGACGCAGGGGACACGTGGGCGCCAATCGTGTCCAACCTGCCATCGGTGCTGTCCGTTGAGGTGCAGACGCTGCCATGATCCGCGTCAAGCTCCCGACGCATCTGCGCAACCTGGCACACGTGAACGGCGAGGTTGTGCTGGACGTCGACGGCGAGGCATCGGTGTCATCGGTGCTGGAAGCGCTCGAGGGCCGATACCCGGTGCTGCGCGGCACGATCCGCGACCAGAACACCGGCAAGCGCAGGGCGTTCGTGCGCTACTTCGCCTGCGAGCAGGACCTCTCGCACGATCCGGCCGACACGCCGTTGCCGAAACAGGTCATCGCGGGAGAGGAGCCGCTGCTCATCGTCGGAGCGATGGCGGGAGGCTGACCCGGCGGGAACGTCACCGCGGACACCACGGCTGAGGGCGAGGTGGCCGTCGCGCGAGCGATGCTCGGGGACATGCGGGTGCGGGTAACGCACGGCGCAGCCGGTCGTCCGGTATTCGTCGGGGTCGGGTCCGTCCGATGTGGTCGCACGCTACCTGGCGAACGTGCGGCACGCCGAGATCCAGGACCTCACGGACACGCCGATCGCCCGTGGCGGCACCGCTCCTAATCGTGTTGTAGGGGCAAGTTCCGCGGTCGTGGTGAGCGCGGTGTGTTCCTTGCGTGGTCTGCCGTCCGGTGATGCCTGGTCGCTCCCGGCGTTCGACGTCTTAAGAGAGAACGGCGCGCCTGACGGCAGACCACGTGCTGTGGTGGGATGCCGTTGCTCGAGCCCGCCGCAGGGTCGACCTCCGATTGGGTACTCCCGAGCTTCGAGCTCTTCGATAGAACGAGGTCCTGCGGTGCGCTGGAGTCACGGACGGCTAGTGAGATGACGGACCATGGAGTCCCACGATTAGGGCGCTGCGTGACCCCACCGAGGCTCGTGACCAGTGACAACGGCAAGGGAGTGATGTGCAGGTGAAGCTGTACTGCGGGATCGACTGGGCCCAAGCCCACCACGATGTCGCCATCGTCGACGAGGACGGGCGGGTGGTCGCGCGGACCCGGGTCAGCAACGACGCGGCCGGGTTCACCCGGATGCTGCGGGTGCTGGCCGACGCCGGGGACACACCGGAGAATCCGATTCCGGTGGCGATCGAGACCGACCGGGGGCTGTGGGTGGCCGCGCTGCGGGCGACTGGCCGCACGATCTATGCGATCAACCCGCTGGCCGCGTCGCGGTACCGTAGCCGCCACCAGGTGTCGGGGGCGAAGTCGGACGCCACCGACGCGGTGCTGCTGGCCAACATTCTGCGTACCGACGCCGCCGCGCACCGGCCGCTGCCCGCGCTGTCCCGCCTCGCCGGCATGCACGACGAGATCAGTCGCCTTCGCCAGCAGGCCCACGGCACTGCTTCCGTTCACCAACTGCCAACGCGCACCTCCGCCCTCGGACCATGCAG
>WHUD01000269.1:1149-1437 GCA_009377385.1 Actinophytocola sp. | reverse complement strand
ACTCGTCCGGTCTCGACCGAACGGCAAGCTATGTACCACGGCTACCTTGCCGAGGTGTTCGACCGCAAGCTACCCACGGCAACGCCGACCAGTCGCTGACTCAGCCAGTGTGGTGCGCGACGGCCGTTCACGAGTCGGCCGGGCTGTTGACGTCGCGGAGGGTGCGCATGGCCGCGGCGAGGGCGGTCGCGGCGTAGATGACCCTGGACGCAGCCAGTGCACGCCGCATGCTCGCTTCGATGCTCGCTTTGGAGGCCGTCTCATGAATCTGGCCACCAGTGGCCTGCA
>WHUD01000269.1:603-1139 GCA_009377385.1 Actinophytocola sp. | reverse complement strand
CAGTCCATCGGCTGGTGGAAGGATCACCTGGAACGGCTGGGCGTCGCGACGAGCCGGGTGCAGAGCAGGGAAGGCGAGGACGCGCTGACCTTCCGTGACCCCGACGGGCTCGCGGTGTCGCTCGTGGCGCACCCCGGTGGTGACCCGAGGGACCCGTGGGACGGCCCGTTCGTGCCCGCCGAGCACGCGATCCGGGGGCTGCACTCGATCGCGCTCTCGGTCGCGAGCGAGGACAAGACGCTCGGCATGCTCACCGGCATGGGGCTGGGCCCGGCTGGCGAGCAGGGCAACCGCATCAGGTTCGCCGCAGGCGATGGCGGACCGGGCGCCTACGTCGACGTGCTCGTGACGCCGGACGCGCCCGCGGGGCTGGTCGCCGGCGGCACCGTGCACCACGTCGCCTGGCGGGCACCGGACAAGGCCACCCAGGTCGCCTGGCGGGGGGAGCTCGTCGGTGCGGGCGTGCCTGTGACGGAGATCAGGGACCGGCAGTACTTCACGTCCATCTACTTCAGGGAGCCCGGGGGCACGTTGCT
>WHUD01000269.1:0-593 GCA_009377385.1 Actinophytocola sp. | reverse complement strand
ATAACGAACATGATCGAGACTGTCGTCTGTCCCAACCATCCGCAGGTCGAGACCGCGCTGCGCTGTGGCAAGTGCGGCGAGCCGATCTGCCCGCGCTGCCTGGTCCAGACGCCCGTCGGCGCGCGCTGCCGCCGCTGCGGCTGACCGAGCCCGACGAGGGGGCCGCGTCTGCGGGGACAGTATGACCGAGCCGGCGTGTACCCGCACGCGGTTCAGCACGTCCCCGCCGACCTGGCCGGCCGCCTCGGTCTCGCCCGCGGCATCGTGGACGATGCGCTCGCCGGGACGCCTCCGCGAGTCAGCTCTCCCGTCCCCGCTCGCGACGACTGACAGGGACCGCGAGCGGCAGCGCCAGCACCAGCAGCGCCGCGGCGACACCGAACGTCACCGGGTACCCGGCGATGCCGGCGAGCACGCCGAGCGCCAGCGAGCCGATACCGATGCCCGAGTCGAACCCCATGTTCCACACCGTGCTCGCGGCGTCGTACCCCCGCGAGCTGACCCGGTCGAACATGGCGGTCAACGTGGTGTTCTGTACCGCGCCGAAGCCGAGACCGAACACCAGGCCACCGGCGGCCGCGACGGTCACCGCG
>WHUD01000268.1:348-1480 GCA_009377385.1 Actinophytocola sp. | reverse complement strand
GGTGTGGCCGAGGAGCAGGTGCGCCGCGATCATCTGATCAGCCACATCCTGGGCGCACTGGCGTCGCTGGATGTGCCGGTGGTGTTCTTCGGCGGCACCGCCCTGGCCCGTACCTGGCTGACCGATCCGGCCAACGGTGGGCGCCTGTCCGAAGACATCGACCTCTACACCGACCAACGCCACGACGTCGCTCAACTGCTCACCCGCCAGCTTCCGATCACGCTCAGGCGCGAGTTCCCGGGCTCCTTCTGGCAACCATTACTCGACACGGTGCGATCAAGCGAGCCCGCACGCCTCGTCAATCGCGACGGCATAGAGGTGCGGATCCAACTGCTCAGCACCTCCCACCACCGGGAACTGGCCGCATGGCCAACGGAACGCACAACAGTCTCGTTACGCTACTCCGACGTCAACGACGTCACGTTGTACGTGCCCACCCTGACCGCGTTCGCCGCCATGAAAACCGCAGCATGGATGGACCGCGCCACCGCGCGTGACTTATACGACCTCGCCGCGATGGCCCGACTCGGCGCGCTCAACGAGCAGACCGCCGGCCTCGTCCGACACGTCACCGGCTGGACCGTCGCTCCGTACGTCTTTCGCTCCCTCCCCAAGTTCGACTGGCACGCTCAACTCGCGCACCAGACGCGCGACCTACCACCCGCAGCGGACTGCCTCACGCAAGTACGCGACTCATACGCCCACGCGCTCGGATGGAACCACGACTAAGGCACACCAACACCAGCTGCGGATCGTGGCACGGTTCGTGGCACGAAACCGGGTCACTCGGAGTGAAATCTGGGGCCATGGAGGCCGCCAATGTGACCAAAGTGCCTGGTAGAGACCACAGTCGCCGCTGTCGCCCAGCCTTGTAAACCGTAGGTCAGGGGTTCGAGTCCCCTTGTCGGCTCAGGGTGAGGAGGTGAGTGCCGTGCATGCCGTAGTCGCATCCAAGAGGCATGAGATCGAGGTCCTGTGCCGTGAGCTAGGGGTGCGGCGGCCGGATCTGTTCGGCTCTGCCACCGAAGATTCCTTCGACGAGGTGTCCAGCGATATCGACGTGTTGGTTGAGTTCGATATCGATCCCGCGTTCGACTATTTCGGCGCGTACTTCGGGCTGAAGGAGGGCCTG
>WHUD01000268.1:0-338 GCA_009377385.1 Actinophytocola sp. | reverse complement strand
TCAGGGTGTGAACTGGGGAAACGTTGTTGTCATGTGGTCAACAACGTACGTTGGGGCCGCCGCGTGGCCCAAATCGATGCCATCTTCGTCCACCGTGGACACCTTGAGCGTTGACTTTCCGGGGTGACGTACCAACTGTTCTCGCAGCTCAGTGGCGCCCTGCCTACCACAAGCGAGAACACTCGGGCGGCTGAAGCCCATGACCCGACCGACCGCGCCAAACGTCTCATCGTCACGGACTGCGGCGCGGGCCATGCCAGGAACATGGCCAACACACCCACGCCACACCCACGCCAAGCAGCACTGGGACGACGGCCTCGACGAAGACCCCGCGGGGG
>WHUD01000267.1:242-1528 GCA_009377385.1 Actinophytocola sp. | reverse complement strand
GGGCGTTGGGTTGGACGTCGCGGGGTGATCTGTCTACAGAGGCGGGTTCCGCAGATGACGGATGATTATCTGCGGTAGCGTGATCGCCGACGTCGACGCCTTCTCGGTCGTGATCGTGGACCGCCCCATCATCACCACGACCCCGCGTCGGACCGAGAACGTGTTCAAGCACCGATTCTCGATCGCGCACGAAATCGGGCACCTGCTGCTGCACGCCGACACATGCGAGCACAGCGCGGCCATCGAGAAGGAGGCCGACGAGTTCGCCGCAGCATTCCTTACCCCTGCTGCGTCCATGGACGCAGCCCTCCCGCAGCGGCTCGACCTGGCCGCCCTGGACCGGCTGGGCAGAACGTGGGGCGTCTCGCCGCACTCGCTGGTCCGCCGCATGGTCGAGCGTGGGCGTACCACCGAGTCGTCCGCGCGACGCGCGTACCAGCGCCTCGCCATGGTCAACGACTCGTCGGCCGACCCGTCGAGCGCATACCCGGGAGAGGTGCCGACGCTGCTGAAGAAGGCCGCCGAGCTCGCGGGGGACCACGGCGCGAGCATGCCCGTCCTCGCAGAAGCCTGAGGATCAGTCCCAGGCAGGTCCGCAACCTACTCGGAGAAGCCGATCGGCGTCCGACCCTCCACCTCGTCTGCGACAAGTAACGGTCGGTTCCTGCCACAAGACCTACATCAGCATGGCTGGCGATGGGAGGCATGGGCGCATCTGGGCTCTGCCGACGACGCACCACCCGGAGTGCCGACGGCGCTCTGGCAGCGATCACTCCCCCACATCTTCCGCCTGATCGAGAAACGGCCGGGTCGATGAGGCACCCCCTCCCGCCCAACACCCCGGACGCGAGCAGAGTTCATGAAAACACTTATTTCGTGGGAGCAAAGTGGGAGCAGCGATACGTTCACAACCGCGCTCAACCACACTTAACGGCAGTAGACGACACGCAACTGCACCACCGGACCAGCGGCTTCTCCGTTTCCGCAGGTCAGGAGCTTGATCGAATCGCGCTGGCAGTGTGGGGGTCACGGGTTCGAGTCCCGTCAGCTCCACTCTTGTGAATGCAGTTCATTTGGCCCTTGACCTGCAAAAAGGCATTTAAGGCGAATCCTTCTCATGTCGCCAATGGATGGTCGAGCACCCCGTGCAGAGGGGGCCGTCAGTACCGTCTCCCGTCGCCGCTGACGGCCGCTTGCTCGATCCGGTCCGCCTCCACGTCGAGCCGCTGGTGCTCGCCGCGCTTCACCGCCTCGCGGATCTGCACCTCCGCCTGCCGGATGAAGTC
>WHUD01000267.1:0-232 GCA_009377385.1 Actinophytocola sp. | reverse complement strand
GCGAAGAACTCGTCGATACGCGGGTCGGTCAGCACCTCGAGCGTCACGCGCATCGACGTCTCGGTGACGCTCCGCACCATCTGGTCGTGGAACGGTACCCGCTTCAGCCTGCCGAGGTACGGGTCGTTCGCCACCTTCTCCTTGATCAGCTCCTGCAGCTCGCCGTGGTTCTCTCGCAGCGACCCCGCGAGGTGGCGCGGGTAGTGGCCGGTGGCGACCACCTTGACGACCT
>WHUD01000266.1 GCA_009377385.1 Actinophytocola sp. | reverse complement strand
GTGTGGAAGGACATCATCGACGTCAACCTGACCGGCGTCTGGAACACTGTCGAGACCGTGCTACCGACGATGAAGGCGGCAGGCAACGGCGGCTCGATCGTGATCACCAGCTCCAGCGCCGGGCTCAAGGGCACCGCCACCGAGCACCCCGGCGGTGCAGCCTACACGGCGGCCAAGCGCGGTCTGGTCGGTCTGATGCAGGTCCTGGCTCTTGAGCTGGCTCCGCACTCGATCCGGGTGAACACCATTCACCCGACCGGTGTTCTGACCGGGATGATCATGAACGAGGCCATGATGGCGATGGTCGAGTCCGGCGACCCGGCGCTGTCGGCCATGCAGAACGCACTGCCGATCGAGGCCCTGAATCCTGAAGACATCGCCAACGCGGTCGCTTACCTGGTCTCCGGCCAGGCGTACTTCATCACCGGCACTCAGTGGGCCCTGGACGCAGGATTCGTCCTCCGTTGAGTCCTGGTCTTTCGACGCGACCCGGCCCCTGTGTCCTGTCAGGTTGTTCCGCCAAGAAATATTCCAGAGGGCATATCCATATCGATGCAGTAGTCTGTGATCATGTTGGAGAGCCCGGCGGTCGGCGTGCGCTACGCGGGCAGCCTTGCTGATCTGCGTGCCTGGTTTCTGGACGATGCGGCCTGTCTGGACTACCTGGACTGGCTGCGTTGGCCTGACGGGTTCGCTCGCCGGCCCTGAGTACGAGCACAACACCATCAACGTCACACGTTCCGGGCTCAAGGCGCACCAGCTGTTGCCCGGCGTGCACCGGCTGTTACGCCCTGACCTGCACAACTGCATCGATATGGATATGTCAGACGCGGGTACCTGTCAAGGCGTCGTGACCGGAGCCACGATGCATACATTAAGTGGGATGATTTTAACCATTGACAGCGAAGTTGAAGCTGGGCTCGCCTGCGATGCCGGTAAGCTCGCCCAGTCGCTCCAGTTGGCGCTGGGGGTCCCCGAACAGGATGCGGCTGGCGGTGGCGCGCTTAAGGTATAGGTGCGCGGGATGCTCCCAGGTCATCCCGATGCCGCCATGTACCTGTACGTTCTCGCTGGCCGCGAGCAGGGCCGCTTCCCCGCAGGTGACGGCCGCGATGCAGGCTACCTCGGCCAGCTCGTTCGGGCGGTGGTCCGCTGCGAAGGCGGCGTACATCGCGGCCGAGGTGGCGGCCTCCATTTCGAGCAGCACGTTCGCGAGCTTGTGCTTGATTGCCTGGAAGGAGCCGATCGGCTGGCTGAACTGGTGCCGCTGGCAGGCGTACGCGGTGGCCATTTCCAGGCAGTACGCGGCCACGCCGACCTGCTCGGCGGCGAGCATCACCTGCGCGGTGTCGAGAGTTGGCCGCAGGGTCCGCTCCCCATCACCTTCGAGGCCCACGAGGATCGCCGGGGTGTCGCTGAAGCGAAGTTGAGCAGCTTTGCGCGTGGGGTCCACGGTTGTCACCGGTCGGGCGTCGAGTCCGGGCGCGTCGCCATTGATCAGGAACAGCGATAACCCCATGTCAGTGGTG
>WHUD01000265.1 GCA_009377385.1 Actinophytocola sp. | reverse complement strand
CACCGCGATGGCGAACAGGCTGATCCAGTCCATCACGCGCAGCGAGTCGGTCGAGTTCGGGTCGGCCGCCAGCTTCCGGTGCAGCTCCGCCGCCCTGCGCCGTACTCCCAGCCCACCCGGAAGGACACCGTCGCGTTCGCACCCACGCCGGACGCAGTCCTGCATCACCTGCCAGAGACTCAGCAGGCGAGCCCGCAGCTCTTCCTCGCCGCACCACGACAGCTCGTTGGCCAACATCACCCGACTGACTGACATGCCCGCGGGACGACAGTGTGCGAGCAACTCCTCAGCGGTGCGGAACGGGTATCGGACCGCGGTGGCGTCGGCCTTGATGCGGTCGACGCCAGCGGCCTTCTCGTCGACGACGAAGCCACCGCCGACCGAGTAGTACGTGCGAGACCGCAGCTCGGTACCGTCGGCGTCGTAGGCCGCGAAGCGCATGCCGTTGGGGTGGAACGGCAGCGACTTGCGCCGATGCATGACCAGATTCGAGTGCTGGTCAAAGAGGATCTCGTGTTCAGCCAGAAGAGTGAGCCGACCGGCGACCCGGATGCGTTCGACCCGGTCGTCGACGGTGTCGGTGTCTACGGTCTCCGGGTCCTCGCCCTCGAGTCCGAGCAGCACCGCCTTGTCGCTTCCGTGCCCGTGACCGGTCGCGCCGAGAGAGCCGAACAGCTCGGCTGCCACCGACACTGTGACCTCGAGCAGCCCGTCGGCTGCCAGGCCACATGCGAACGTCCGAGCCGCACGCATCGGGCCGACGGTGTGCGAGCTCGACGGGCCAACCCCGACCTTGAACAGATCGAAGACGCTGATACTCATCTCATCCTCCCGTCCGCCGAGCGGCGAGTGCCCAATCGTCCACCGATGCCGAGCCGATGCGTCTCTCCGACGCAACCATTGCGGCGTACTCGTCGGCCGAGAGCAGCGTCGGCTCACCTTCGACCGCGAGGCGGAACAGCCAGCAGCCGCCGTACGGATCAGTGTTGAGCAGACCCGGCTCGTCGGCCACGGCGGTGTTGACGTCGACGACCTCACCGGACGCCGGGGCGTACAGGTCACTGACCGACTTGGTGGACTCCAGCTCGCCGCACGACCGACCGGCTTCGATGTGGTCGCCGACTTGCGGAAGTTCCACGTAGATGATGTCGTCGAGCGCTTCGACGGCGTACGCGGTGATGCCGACGGTCGCCCGACCATCGACGGCGGTCAACCACTCGTGCTCGGCCGGGTAGTGCAGGTCTTCGGGAACGCTCATCTGCTCTCCTCGGGTCTCAGCGCGGGCGACGGTAGAAGGGCAGCGCGACGACCTCGACAGGCACGCACCTCCGACACCACCGGCGAAAGGTTCAGGCCGGACTGCGCTCGGACGTCCTCGGGCAGCGTGGTGGCAGCGAGCTGGTCGAGCGGGGCGTGCCGGAGAGAGGCGAGCATCGTCGCCTGATCGTCCGGGGACGATCCCAAATACGGCGGGCGGAACGGACCCGCGTCGAGGCCCGCGAGGGGAGAAAGGTCATGGGTGAGGTCGTCGTGCACGG
>WHUD01000264.1 GCA_009377385.1 Actinophytocola sp. | reverse complement strand
CGGACGGTCGCGGAAACATAAAGCGGAAACACGCCCAATGTGTGCAGTAGCTGGTAGAAGTTCAGGCTGTTTCGCCGGAGGCGACCGTTCACCTTCTCGGAGATGAACGTCAGCAACTCCAGACAGTCACCGGCGGTGATGTCGCGGACCCCGCCACCCTTGGCCGCCATGACGGTGGCGATCCGGCTCAGCACCTCCATCCTGGTGAACCGCTCGGTACTCGCCGCGGACCCGTGGGCACCTGCCTCGATCAAGGCGTCCAGCTCTGCGAAGCCGCTCGGATCCCGCAGGCGGGCCATGTCCGAGGCCAACCAGCGAACGGTGGCCGGGCCGGTCAGCCAGGACAGCGACGGGCGGATCACATCACCACAGATCAAGGTTCGAAGCGATCCACCCAGGTGGAGATAGGACTCTTCGGCGAAGCCGATGCCCTTGGCTCGTGTCCACTCCACCGCGAGCGTTCTCCAGGCCGTGTTGCCCGCCGTGTCGGCCCCGCTGGCCAGCCAGCGGTCTTGCCAGGTGCCGCCGGGCTCGTCGGCGAGCCAGTCCAGGATTCTTCGCAGACCCCTGCGGCGGGTGGCTTCGCTGATCTTGCTGTCGACCGGGAACGGCGGTGCGAACAAGCGCTGGAGAACCCGCTCACGGGTGTGCCCGGTAGCAGGCCAATTCGCTACCGCTGGGCGAGGCGGGAACCTCGTCAGCAGCGCACGCATGTCCGCGCCCGCCGCCCTGCGTGGATCAGGTTCATCGGGTGCGGGAGACTGGATTCCGATAAGTGGATATCCATATCAGTGCAGCGACCACAACATGTCGTGTCTGATCAATCCCGTCGGCACCGGTTGCTGCGGCACGGGCACCGGTCCTGGCGAAGGTACTGCATCGATATGGATATGCCCTTTCCGATATGGCGATGCCGTCCCTTGACCGTGCTCATGGCAGATCCCGCCGGAACAGTACGTCCAGCGACTCTCGCCGGTAGCTCAGCGGAAGTCCCGCCTCGGCGCCCTGCCGCGCGGTGGCCCGGTCACCCTGGCGGGCGTGGTGGGCGAGCACGCTGGCGATCACGTCCTCGACCGGGGCGGAGATGTAGAGCTGAGTAGTGGACAGGTGGGCGTGTCCGAGCACCCATTGCACGTCCGTCAGCGGCATGTCGGGGTCGCGAGCCATGCGGTAGGCAGCACAGTGGCGAAGATCGTGCAGGGTCCAGTTCGCGCCCAAACTGGCGTTGACCCGGGCGAACATCCGGTGGGCCGCGTGGTAGGTCAGCGCCCGAAACGGTCGGCGCAGCGTCCACCACAACGGCTCGTCCCGCCCGCCAGGTGTCAGGCCGTGCGTCTGGGCTTGGTAGAGCCGCAACCACACGAACGCATCAGGTGAGGCGGGCAGCTGCTGCAGCGCCCGCGTTCCCTTGCGGATCACGGTGATCAGCTGCTGGCCCGGATCGGCATCTCCCTGCCGAGCGCCCAGCAGCTCCGACGCTCGCGCACCGGTGGAAATCCAGAACGCGACCAACGCGCGGTCACGCAACGAGGACAACCGGGCGAACAGCTC
>WHUD01000263.1:533-1559 GCA_009377385.1 Actinophytocola sp. | reverse complement strand
GGACGCGCGCGGTAATTAGATAGGTATATCTGTTTCGCTTCGGTAGGGTTGTGCTATGACGCTGTCCGATGTGGAGCTCGAACCGATGGCTGCCCGGTTGTCGTTGATCCGCTTGCACCTGGACGAACGGGCGTGGCGGCTGCTGTTGGGGGCGGAGGCGAAGGTGCTGGGTCGTGGTGGGATCACGGCGGTGGCCGCGGTGGCCGGGGTGCATCCGGACACGGTGGCCCAAGGTGTGCGCGAGCTGGATTATCCCGAGCCGATTCCGGGTCGGGTGCGCCGTCCGGGCGCGGGGCGTCCGAGCAAGGTGACCACCGATCCGGCGATCCTTGAGGCGTTGGACGTCTTGGTGGACCCGGGCTCGCGGGGTGATCCCGAGTCGCCGCTGCGGTGGACGACGAAGTCGACGGCCAAGCTGGCCGCCGAGCTGTCCGCGGCCGGGCACCGGGTCTCGGCGCGCACGGTCGCCAAGCTCCTGAAGTCGACTGGCTACAGCCTGCAGGCCAACGCCAAGGCCGTGGAGGGCAAACAGCACCCGGACCGCGACGCGCAGTTCGGCTACCTCAATGCCCAGGCCGCCGGGTTCCAGGCTGCCGGGGATCCGGTGATCAGCGTGGACACCAAGAAGAAGGAGCTGATCGGCAACTACACCGCCGCCGGACGCGAATGGGAACCGGCCGGGCAGCCGGTCCGGGTGAACGTGCACGATTTCCCCGACCCGGAGCTGGGCAAGGTCGCCCCCTACGGCATCTACGACATCACCACCAACACCGGCTGGGTCAACGTCGGCACCGACGCCGACACCGGCCAGTTCGCCGTGGAATCGATCCGCCGCTGGTGGAACCACCTGGGCGCCTCCGGCTACCCCGATGCCAGCCGGCTGTTGATCACCGCCGACTCCGGCGGCTCCAACGGCTCCCGGCTGCGGCTGTGGAAGACCGAACTTGCCTCCTTCGCCGAGGAGACCGGGCTGGCGATCACCGTGTGCCACCTACCACCGGGAACCTCGAAATGGAACAAGATCGA
>WHUD01000263.1:0-523 GCA_009377385.1 Actinophytocola sp. | reverse complement strand
ACGACACCGCCGCGTTCGCCGTCGCCACGATCCGCCGCTGGTGGCAATCGGCCGCCGACTCCTACCCGGATGCGTCCCGACTGCTGATCACCGCAGACGGGGGCGGATCCAACGGCTACCGCACCCGACTATGGAAGACCGAACTGGCCGACCTGGCCACCGAAACCGGGCTGAGGATCACCGTGTGTCACCTGCCGCCCGGCACCTCGAAGTGGAACAAGATCGAGCACCGGCTGTTCTCCGCGATCAGCCGCAACTGGCGCGGACGCCCCCTGGAATCCCACGAGGTCGTTATCGAGACCCTTCAGGCAGTGACAACCAGCACCGGCCTGTCCGTGCACGCCGAACTCGACACCAACACCTACCCACGCGGCATCAAGATCGCCGACCGTGACATGAAGGCCCTCGAAGCCACCGGCGTCCTCACCCGTCACGACTTCCACGGCGACTGGAACTACACCATCGCCGCCAAGCCAACCGCGACACGCCCGAGAACGACCTAGCCAATTACTGCGCGACCCCT
>WHUD01000262.1:1309-1572 GCA_009377385.1 Actinophytocola sp. | reverse complement strand
ATCGCCAACGCCGCGCCCCAGTCCGTGGCCCCGGCCGCCGGACCCGCACTCGTCTCCCCGGAGGCTTCCCGTTACTGTTCCTCGTCGCCTCTGGCGTCGCGGTGGCGGGTGGCGCCGCGATCATGAAGATCAAGGGGAACCGATGACCACACCGCTCGGCACCGACGTCCTCGTGACCCTGCGCAAGCGCCTGGCGTCGCTGACGCTGGAGCAGAAGGTGCGCCTGCTCACCGGCGCGGACTTCTGGTCGCTGCATCCGGAAC
>WHUD01000262.1:0-1299 GCA_009377385.1 Actinophytocola sp. | reverse complement strand
GCCCCGCGGGTGTGCGCGGCGAGGTACTGGACGAGCGCGACCCCTCCGCGAACGTCCCCTCACCCACGGCCCTGGCGGCCACGTGGGACCCCGGGCGCGTCGCGCGCGTCGGCCGGCTACTGGCCGTCGAGGCACGCCGCAAGGGTGTAGATGTCCTGCTGGCCCCGACCGTGAACCTGCACCGCAGCCCCTACGGCGGCAGGCATTTCGAGTGCTTCAGCGAGGATCCGCTACTCACGGCGGTGACCGGCGCCGCCTACGTGCGCGGCGTGCAGGCCGGCGGGGTGGCCGCCACGGTAAAGCACTTCGTCGCCAACGACTCGGAGACCGAGCGTTTCACTGTCGACGCCCGGGTGGACGAGCGCGTCCTGCGCGAGCTGTACCTCGCCCCCTTCGAGCTGATAATCCGCGAGGCGGGCGCGTGGGCGGTCATGGCCGCCTACAACAGCGTCAACGGCACGACGATGACTGAGTCACCGCTGCTGAGCCAGGTCCTCAAGGGGGAGTGGGAATTCGACGGCGTCGTCATGTCGGACTGGTTCGCTGCCCGGTCGCTGGCCGCCGCAGGTGAGGGCATGCTCGACCTCGTTATGCCCGGCCCCGCGGGGCCGTGGGGGGAGGCGCTCGTCGGTGGACGCCAAGGTGCTGCGGATCCTCCTGCTTGCCGCGCGTGTGGGCGCCCTCGGCGGCGTCGACCCGGCGGCGTCTGCGATCGAACCCATGGCCGACGCCGAGGTCCGCGCGGAACTCCGCTCCACCGCGGCTGCGGGGTTCGTGCTCACCCGCAACGGCGACTCGCTGCTCCCTCTCCACCTCGAGGGAGTGCGCCGCATCGCGGTGCTCGGCCCCAATGTTGCGGTCGCTCGCACCCTCGGCGGCGGTAGCGCGACGGTCACCCCGCCGTACGTCGTGTCACCGCTGGACGGGATCCGGACGGCGCTCGGCGATCGGGTCGAGGTGGTGCACGGCTCGGGCGGGCGTACCACCGACCGCACCCCTGCCGCTCCCGCGGAGCAACTCACCGCCCCCGACGGCAGCGACCGCGGCCTGGAGGTCCGCTTCTTCGACGCCGCCGGGAACCTACTCACCAGCGAGCTGAGGCACGCGGCCGCCCTGATGTGGTCAGGCACGATCACCGACGGCGTTTCGGTGACCGACATTGCTTCCGTCGAGCTACGGACCCGGTTTCGAGCTCCGCGAGCCGGCACGTATCACGTCGGCGCTTCGGGGCTGGGAGGGTTCCGGCTGACCGTGGACGGCGACATCCTCCTCGACAAGTCGACCAGCTTGCCGGCCGAT
>WHUD01000261.1:1073-1572 GCA_009377385.1 Actinophytocola sp. | reverse complement strand
AGCGCAGCCGACTCCGTGATCAGCTAGAGACAACCGACCAGGCCGGCGGGGGGTGAGTTCCGATCACTCTCGTAGTCGACGAAGCCACCGCCAAGGAGATCAGGGCACCCGGCCGGCGACGTAGGTCGGTGGCCGGCTATGTGCTGATGCCGACGCTCCTCGTGGTGGCGCTGGTGGTCCTTTGGGCATGGGTCAACAGCCAGACCCTTGACAGCATCGAAGAACGCCGGGCGAACCTCGCCTTCATCGCCACCGCCACCAGGGAGCATGTGTGGCTGACGTTGGTGTCAACGCTGATCGTGTTGGTGATAGCCATCCCGGTAGGGGTCATGCTGACCCGACCGTGGGCTCGCAGCATTGCTCCTCCGACCATCGCGGTCTTCAACATCGGCGTGGCGATCCCTTCCATCGGCCTGGTGACGATCTTCGCACTGATCTGGGACATCGGTTTCTGGCCTGCGGTGGCCGCCCTGGTGGCCTATGCGGCCCTGCCAGTGCT
>WHUD01000261.1:0-1063 GCA_009377385.1 Actinophytocola sp. | reverse complement strand
CGCAACACCATGGTGGGTCTGCAACAGGTGGACCCCGCTGTGATCGAGTCTGCACGTGGCATGGGGATGAGCAAGGCCGCAGTGCTGAGGAAGATCGAACTGCCGCTCGCGGTGCCGGTGATGCTGGCGGGCATCCGCACCGCCATGGTGATCAATGTCGGTACCGCCGCGCTGGCCCCCTTCATCGGTGCTGGCGGCCTCGGCGCGATCGTGATTAACGGTATTCAGCAAGGCCGTGAGCTCCTGACGATCGTCGGTGCGGTGCTGATCGCCGTGCTGGCACTCCTCATCGACTACCTGGCCGGACTGGCGGAGGACGCACTCCGCCCACGCGGCCTGTGATGAAAAATGAAAAGAGAGGAATGTTCAATGCAGAGCTGGAGGAAGGCGACCGCGGTAGCCGCGGTCATGGTGCTGGCCGTAGCCGCATGCGGTGACGACGGCGACGACGGCGGGGCCGAGTTCGGGGATCTGATCGAGGACACCAACGCGCAGGCGCCTCCCGAGGCCGCGGCGGCCACCGCGCTGCGGGCGAGCAGGAAGGTCTCCGTCCGGATCGCCAGCAGCAGGCCCTCCCGGGCACCGAACGACTCGTAGAAGTATCGCTCGGTCAGCCCGGCGACCCGGCAGATCTGCCGCACCGACGTGCCCGCGTAACCCACCGTGCCGAACACCTCGAGCCCCGCCGCCAGCAGTTGTGCCCGACGTTGCGCCCGGCGATCGACAGCGCTCAGCCCGCCCCACGCGTTCACCGGACGCGATCGACCGGACATCCCGGCCACCTCCTTATCGAGATCTTGGACATGATAACATGTCCAAGTGGGCACCACCATGAACGACGTCGACCTGGTCCGCGTGCACGCCGGGCGGAATCCGTTGCCCATTGCCGCCATCATCGATTCCCAGACCGTGCGTGGCGCCGACACCGTGCCCTCGGCCGGTGCCGGCTACGATGCGGGCAAGAAAACCAAAGGCCGCCAACGACACACACCGATATCCTGAGCCTTATGAACCATCCCGGGTTTCGTACCCCCTTCCGATCTTGGGAAGGATGGCACGATGC
>WHUD01000260.1:853-1573 GCA_009377385.1 Actinophytocola sp. | reverse complement strand
GGGACATCTGCGCCGTAACGTTTCGGTCATCCGGTCGTATATATAGGACAAGTCGGTCCAGTCGTAATGACTCCTGCGCAGATGAGGAAACTTCGGCTTCGTGACAAAACACAGCAGCTCGCGGGCATCCCGCGAGGACACCGTGTCGACCCGGCTCGCCGCCGTCATCTCCGGCGTGCTGCTCGTCGCGCTCGGTCTCGTCGCCGTCCTGGTGTTCTCTGCTGGGGCCGACACCGTCATCGGCCGGCCGACCTCGCACCACAGCGAGCCGGCGGAGACGGAGCACAAGGTCGGCCTCAGCGCCCTGGTCGAGTCGACGACGCACACCAGGCTCGACCGCGCGCCGATCGACCGCCACCCGCAGCGGGCGACCCAGGGCTGGGTCGTACGGCCGGAGAAGATGATCCGGCTGTTCGACGCCCCGCGCGGACAGGCGTTCGGCAAGGTCGGCCCGAAGCAGATCGGCCCCACCTGGCTGCCGGTGATCGCCCAGCGGGGCGGCTGGACCAAGGTGCTGCTGCCGTCCAAGCCCAACGGCTCGACCGGCTGGCTGCGCAGCGCCTACCTGCACCGCGCCTACACCCCGTACCTGATCCGCGTGCACCTCGGGACGATGCGACTCGAGCTGTTCTCCGAGGGGCGCGAGGTCGGCAGCTGGACCGTCGGAATCGGACAACCCAGCTCTCCGACCCCAACCGGCCGTACCTTCATCCTCGGGTC
>WHUD01000260.1:0-843 GCA_009377385.1 Actinophytocola sp. | reverse complement strand
GAAGGCCCCATCCCGATCGAGCCGACGCCGTACGTCGAGTCCAGCGGCGCGAGGGAGCAGAGCTCGGCGCTTACCCTGCCCGACAACCCACTGCTCGCGCTGGAGGCGGCCGCTGTGAGCGCCGCGGCGAAGTCCGCGTCGGTGAAGCTGGTCAACCTCAGCCTCGCGCCCGGCACCGGCCTGCCGGCCCAGCTCGCCCCGCTCAACACGGCGTTCCAGAGCCTGCTGGACAACCTCAAGCCGGCCTGCGAGGCGGAGAACCCGGCCGAACAGGTGCCCGAGGCGATCGGTGATCTGCTGCCGAGCCAGGTGGTCGACCAGCTCGACCCGGAGCAGCTCTGCGCCAGCATCACCACCGCCGAGACGCCCAGCCTCGTCTCCATCGGGCTCATCAAGGTGGCCTGTGACGAGGAGAGCGGCTCGGTCGAGATCGCGAACGTGGCCATGCTGGGCCAGCAGATCGAGATCCCGCCGCTGGAGGCGAACACCGCCATCCTGCCCGAGAACCCGCTGGTGAGCATCACCGCGAACAAGCAGACCAACAACAAGGACGGCTCGTTCACGGTCGTCGGACTGGAGATCAACCTCGGCGACGGCCAAGAAGTGATCACCGCCGCGTCGGCTACGTGCGGTGTTCCCGACAAGCCGGAGATCACCGATCCGCCGACAGCTCCGCCACCCACACCGGTGACGACAGGGTTGCCTGTGACGGGCTGATTTCACCCGAGAGCGTACAGAACGAACGGTATCCTCACACGATCGTGTGGGGATACCGTTTTTTGCGCCGAGAATTCCTGCTGACTATCACAGACCGTTGTCAAATAGCCATTGTGAGGCTTTCAC
>WHUD01000025.1:11927-40332 GCA_009377385.1 Actinophytocola sp. | reverse complement strand
GGAAGTGGTCCCAGCCGGTGACGTGCTCGCGGTACTGCTCCTCGAGTACGGCCGCCTCCCAGCCTTTCTCCCGGAACCCCGTCTCGGAGAAGCGCAGCAGCGTGCCTCCGCCTGACGGGACCAGCTCGAAGGTCACCAGGAGCGAGTTGGCCAGCGTCGCGGCCTCACCTTCGTCGTACACCCACCGGAAAGAGAACCGCCGGGGCGGGTCGGCCTCCACCACGGTGAGGGGTACCGTCTTGTCGCCAAACGAGATGACGCCGCTTGAGCCGGGCACCGGCTCGAGCTCCGCCTCGTCCGGCCACCACTCCCGCAGATGCTCGGGCGTGCTGATCACCTCGTAGACCACATCGGGCGTGGCTTCGACGTGGATCTCCCGCTCGATGCTGCCGTGCTCCATCCCGCTCTCCCTCGTCTTGCAACCTTTGGTTGCACATGACAATAGAGCGGTTTACCGCCATGCGCAACCATTGGTTGCTCGACTGGTCAGCGTGCTGCCAGCTGCGCTTGCCACATCCAGTGCGCCTTCTCCAAGGCGGCGGCCGCGCCCAGCAGCAGGTCCTGCGTCACCAGATCGCTCTTGTCGGTCTCGTCGATCCCGGCGCGCAGTCGCCGGATCACCCGGTCCAGCGCGGACACGACGTACTCGATCGCATCGACGTCGCGGCACCAGCCCTCGTCCGGTTCGGGAACGTCGCTGGTGTCGGCGACGGTATGCGGGCGTCCGTCTGCCGGAACGCCCAGCGTGGCCGACCGCTCCGCGACCTGGTCGGCGAAGCCGCGCGCGCTGGCGACCAGCTCGTCCAGTTGCAGGTGAACCGTGCGGAACTGTGGCCCGACGACGTTCCAATGCACCTGCTTCGCGGCGAGGTGCAGATCCACCAAATCCACCAGCGCCTGTTGCAGTACCCGGCACGTGGTGTCGCGCTGCGTGCTGTCGAGTTGGGCGGTGATCGGTTCGGCGTGTTTGGCCATTGATCTGCTCCTTTCCGTCTCGTTGTGGCGGGTACCCGGTCAGCCTCGTTGTGGCGGGTACCCGGTCAGCGGAGCGATTCCACATGTGCCGGTGTGCGGGGGAGTGGCACCGGGTACCCATCGCGCAGGCGAAGGAGGGAGAAACGCCGTGATTGACAACGCGCTCTGGGACGAGTTCCACCACGTCGTGAACATGACGTCGCGCGAGCTCAGCGAGTGGCTGCGCACCGAGTCGGCCACACCGGACGACGAGGAACTGCCAGACCGCGCCGGAACCGAGACCGGCCGGCACGTGCTGCACGTGCTGCGCAAGCGCAAGGCCGATCTGACCGCTGATGACGTCGAGGTCATCCGCTACGTGGTCGACCAGGTGCACGCGCAACGACGGGCCGACCTGGAACCGGTGCAGGGCGACGCGGCCTGGCGGCACGCCCTGATGGACATCGGACACGATCCGCTGCGTGCCTCGGCGCGGCCTGCGAGCGAGATGCGAGCACCTGATTGAGGAACACGGCGTCGGGAGTGGGGGACACGGCGGTGTGATCCACGCCCCCACTGGCGCGCCGCAGAAAGAGTTCAACGTTCAACCAGGTTGCGGCGGGATGTAGGCATTCGACACCGATACGAGCGAAACGGAGCCCATCCCATGGCAGCACCGACCGCGACTGCCGACGTTCTCCATCTCCGATGACGCCCAGGACCTGCTGTTCCGCGAGGCGCGCACGGCCAACACCTTCAGCGACGAGCCCGTCACCGACGAGCAGGTCCGCGCGATCTACGACCCGGTGAAGTCCGCGCCGCCGGACTGGCTGCGGGCCCACTGACCGGCTTCGACAACGCGGGCGTCGACGCGGAGTTCTTCGCTGACGGCAGCACGAAATCGCTGGTCGTGGTCAACCTCGGCAAGCCTGGCGATAACCCGTGGTTCGACCGGCTGCCCCGGCTGGCCTACGACGAGGTCGTCACAGAGCTCTGAGGCGAACACGGCGTCCGGGACGGCGAACACGGCGTCGGGAGCGGGGGACACGAAGGGGGACGGCTGACACGGTGGGAAAACGCCGAGCGGCACTCGATAGCATCGACAGTTACGGGGTGCCGCTCGGCACCCACCCACCGTCAGACCGAACCCGAGGAGTTCACCGTGTCACAGCCGTCCCAGCTCGCCACAGCACCCACCGGACGCGTGGTGGTGCCGGCGGGCACTACGGCGGGTGCCGCGGTGCGAGACGCCGACCTGCCGAGCAAGGGTCCGGACGCTGTCGTCGTCGTGCGCGACGGCGAGGGCAGCCTGCGCGACCTGTCCTGGGCGCCGGAGGCAGACTCCGAGGTTGAGCCGGTCGCGGCCAACACCGAGGACGGCCGCAGCGTCATCCGCCACTCCTGCGCGCACGTGCTCGCGCAGGCGGTGCAGCAGGAGTTCCCGCAGGCCAAGCTCGGTATCGGTCCGCCGGTCAAGGACGGCTTCTACTACGACTTCGGTATCGACCACCACTTCACCCCTGATGACCTGAAGGCGCTCGAGAAGCGCATGAAGCAGATCATCAAGGGCTCGCAGCGGTTCGCCCGCCGCGTGTTCGATTTGGTCGAGGAAGCCAAGGAGGAGCTCGCCGACGAGCCGTTCAAGCTGGAACTCGTCGACGTCAAGGGTAGCGATGACACTGTCGACACCTCCGAAATTATGGAGGTCGGTGGCGGCGAGCTGACCATTTACGACAACCTCAACCCGCGCACCGGCGAGCCCGTGTGGGGCGACCTGTGCCGTGGTCCGCACGTGCCGACCACCAAGCACATCCCTGCGTTCAAGCTCACCCGCGTTGCCGCAGCCTACTGGCGTGGCAACGAGAACAACCCGCAGCTGCAGCGGATCTACGGCACCGCGTGGGAGTCGGCCGAGGCGCAGGACGAGCACATGGAGCTGCTCGCCGAGGCCGAACGCCGCGACCACCGCAAGCTCGGCAACGAACTGGACCTGTTCTCCTTCCCCGAGGAGATCGGCTCCGGCCTCGCGGTGTTCCACCCGAAGGGCGGCGTCGTCCGGCGCGCCATGGAGGACTACTCCCGCACCAAGCACGAGGAGGCGGGCTACGAGTTCGTCTACTCTCCGCACATCACCAAGAGCGCGCTGTTCGAGACCTCAGGCCACCTCGACTGGTACGCCGAGGGCATGTTCCCCGCCATGCACCTGGACGCCGAGCACCACGAGGACGGCGCCGTCCGCAAGCCCGGCCAGGACTACTACCTCAAGCCGATGAACTGCCCGTTCCACAACTTGATCTTCGCGGCGCGCGGCCGGTCGTACCGGGAGCTGCCGCTGCGCATGTTCGAGTTCGGCTCGGTGTACCGCTACGAGAAGTCCGGTGTGGTGCACGGGCTCACCAGGGTGCGCGGCATGACCCAGGATGACGCCCACATCTACTGCACACCCGGCCAAGTGCAGGACGAGCTGAAGTCGCTGCTGACCTTCGTGCTGGACCTGCTGCGCGACTACGGCCTCGACGACTTCTACCTTGAGCTGTCCACCCGCGACGAGGAGAAGTACGTCGGCTCGCCCGAGGTGTGGGAGGAGGCCACTGAGGCACTGCGCGTCGCGGCAACCGACAGCGGGCTCGAGCTGGTCGACGATCCTGGCGGCGCGGCCTTCTACGGCCCGAAGATCTCGGTGCAGGCCACGGACGCGCTCGGCCGCACCTGGCAGATGTCGACCATCCAGCTCGACTTCAACCTGCCGGAGCGGTTCGAGCTGTCCTACACCGCATCCGACGGCTCCCGGCAGCGGCCGGTGATGATCCACCGTGCGCTGTTCGGCTCGATCGAGCGGTTCTTCGGCGTGCTCACCGAGCACTACGCTGGCGCGTTCCCGGCGTGGCTGGCACCGGTGCAGGTGGTCGGCATCCCGATCGCCGACGAGCACGTGCCGCACCTGCTCGACGTCGCCAAGGCGCTGCGGGCGCGCGGCATCCGGGTCGAGGTCGACACCGGCGACGACCGGATGCAGAAGAAGATCCGCACCCACACAAAGGAGAAGGTGCCGTTCCTGCTGCTCGCTGGCGGCACGGACGTCGAGGGCGGCGCGGTGTCGTTCCGGTTCCGCGACGGCACCCAGGTCAACGGCGTGCCGGTCGCCGCTGCGGTGGACGCCATCGCGAACTGGGTCGAGCGCAAGGAGAACACCTCCCCGACGGCAGCAGCCATGGAAGCGGTGCTGGCGTGACGGACGGCCCCGAGCTGACCGAGCAGGACGGCATCGGTGTGGCGGATGCGCTGCAGCGGCTGTGGACGCCGCACCGCATGGCCTACATCAAGGGCGAGGGCAAGCCGGACGACAACGAGCCGCAGGGCTGCCCGTTCTGCCGCATCCCGGGGATGGACGACGAGTCGGGGCTGATCGTGGCGCGGGGCAGGGAGGTGTATGCGGTGCTGAACCTGTACCCGTACAACCCGGGTCACCTGATGGTGGTGCCCTATCGGCACGTCGCGGACTACACCGACCTGACGCCGACCGAGACGGTCGAGGTCGCCGAGTTCACCCAGCGGGCGATGCGGGCGGTGCGCGCGGTCTCCGCGGCGCACGGCTTCAACATCGGCATGAACCAGGGCGTCATCGCCGGGGCAGGCATCGCGGCGCACCTGCACCAGCACCTGGTGCCCCGCTGGGGCGGCGACTCGAACTTCATGCCGGTCGTCGGGCACACCAAAGTGTTGCCCCAGCTGCTCGGTGACACCCGCAAGCTGCTCGCCGACGCCTGGTACGACGTCTAGCGGTAGCCGCTTCACCGCACGGCGGGAACGACCCCCGCGCGTCGGTGTCCGCCCGTACCATGACCGCCGTGGACGACATGGGGCGGCTCAGCGCGCGGGAGCGCGGGGCGTGGGACGGCTTCCACACCGCCATCACGATGCTCACCGAGCACCTGGAGCGGCGACTGCAGCAGCGCGAGGCGTGTGATGTCGTCCACTCTGGTGATGTGTCCGACCGGGAGTCTGACGGCTGCGCGCCCGACGGGCAGCTAGGCTGATCACACGTATCCGGTAGCTCGCATCCCCGAAGGTAAGGCCCCATCGCCGATGCTGAACGTGTTCGCTCGCGCGTCGATCTCGCGTGTCGTCGACCCGATCGGGGCCGCGCTGGTGCGCGCTGGACTGACCCCGAATGCGATGACGCTCATCGGCACGGTGGGTGCGATCGTTTGCGCGCTCGCGTTCTTCCCGAACGACCTGCTGTTGTGGGGCACGTTCACCGTCTGGGGCTTCGCGATGCTGGACATGCTCGACGGCGCTATGGCGCGCGCGTCGGGCCGGTCGACGCCGTTCGGCGCGGTGCTGGACTCGACCTGTGACCGGCTCACCGACGGCGCGGTGTTCGCCGCGATCGCGTGGTGGTGCTTCACGGTCGCGGAGGACACCGTCTCGGCGGGTGTCGCACTGTTCGTGCTGGTGCTGGCACAGGTCATCTCCTACATCAAGGCCCGCGCAGAGGCGTCGGGGCTGAGCGCGGATGGCGGCCTGATCGAGCGCGCGGAACGGCTCATCATCGCCCTCGTCGGCACCGGGCTGGCGGGCTTCGGCGTGCCGTACGCGATCCCGGTGTCGTTGTGGCTGCTCGCGGTGCTGTCGCTGTGGACGCTCATCCAACGGGTACGCTCGGCGCGCACATCAGCGCGGGAGGTGACGCCGTGAGCCGCACCACCGACTGGCTCAGCGACGCCGGGTTCGGCGCCGGGTGGCGGCTGGTGCGGCTGCTGCCCGCGAAGATGGCCGACGCGCTGTTCGCGGCAGGTGGTGACATCGCGGCGGTGCGCGGCGGCTCCGGCGTGTCCCAGCTCCGGCGCAACCTGCGGCGCGTCGTCCCGCAGGCGAACGAAGACGAGCTGGACGAGCTCACCAAGAAGGCGATGCGCTCCTACGCGCGCTACTGGCAGGAAGCGTTCCGGCTGCCGTCGATGAACCATGACGCGCTCGCCGACCGCTTCGCGGCTGGCGTCGAGGGCAAGGAGAACCTCGACGCCGCGCTGCGGGACGGCAACGGCGCGATCCTGGCGCTGCCGCACAGCGGCAACTGGGACGCGGCTGGGGTGTGGGTCGTCAACCGGTACGGGCAGTTCACGACCGTGGCGGAGCGGCTCAAACCGGAGTCGCTGTACCAGCGGTTCGTCAGTTACCGGGAGTCGCTCGGCTTCGAGATCCTGCCGCTGACCGGCGGTGCGCGGGCGCTGCCGTTGCTGAAGAGCCGTCTGCGGGACAACCGCATCGTCTGCCTGCTCGCCGATCGCGATCTCACCAGCGCGGGCATCCCGGTCACGTTCTTCGGCGAGCCCACCCGCATGCCGCCGGGGCCTGCCTGGCTCGCCGCTCGCACCGGCGCCGCGCTGCTGCCACTGACGACGTGGTTCACCGAGGACGGCTGGGGCATGCGCATCCACCCCCGCGTCCGGGTCAACGACCGCGAGGAGATCGCGTCCGCCACCCAGCATGTCGCCGACGCCTTCGCAGGGGACATCGCCGCCCATCCCGCCGACTGGCACATGCTGCAGAAGCTCTGGCTCGCCGACCTCGACGACGAGCGCAGGCATGACCTCGACACGGCCGACGCCGGTGAGCCGTGAAGATCGGCATCGTCTGCCCGTACTCGTTCGCCGTGCCGGGCGGGGTACAGGGCCACGTCGTCGAGCTGGCGAAGGCGCTGCTGGCGCGCGGCCATGAGGTCTCGGTGCTCGCCCCAGCTGCCGCCGACTCTGAGCTGCCTGACTTCGTGCACCCCGCAGGCAGGGCGGTGGGGGTGCCGTTCAACGGCTCGGTCGCGCGGCTGCAGTTCGGCCCCGTCTCGTATGCCAGGGTGCGCCGCTGGATCGCCGCCAACGACTTCGACGTGCTGCACCTACACGAGCCGGTGGTGCCCAGCCTGTCGATGCTGGCGCTGAAGGTCGCCGACGGCCCGATCGTGGCGACCTTCCACCTGTCGACGCCGCGCTCGCGCACCATGCTCGGCTTCCGGCCGGTGCTGCGACCGCTGCTCGAGAAGATCACCGCGCGGATCGCGGTGTCGGTGCTGGCGCGGCGGGTGCAGGTCGAGCACCTCGGCGGCGACGCCGTGGAGATCCCCAACGGCGTGAACGTGCCGTTCCACGGCAACGCGCAGCCGCTGCCCGGCTACCCGCGCCAGGGTGGCACGGTCGGCTTCGTCGGCCGGTTCACCGAACCCCGCAAGGGCATGCCGGTGCTGCTGGATGCGCTGCGCCCGCTCATCTCCGACCTGCCCGACCTGCGGCTGCTCGTGGTCGGCGGCGGTGAGCCGGACGAGCTGTACGAGCAGGCCGGTCCGGAGCTCGCCGCGCGGATCGACCTGCTCGGCCAGGTGGACGACGAGACCAAGGCGAGCGCATTGCGCAGTGTCGACGTCTACTGTGCGCCGAACCTGGGTGGCGAGAGCTTCGGCATGATCCTCACCGAGGCGATGGCGGCGGGCACCCCGGTGGTGGCCAGCGACCTGGACTCCTTCCGCCGCGTGCTCGACGACGGCAAGGCCGGGGTACTCACGCCGACCGGTGACGCCGCGGCGCTGTCCGCGACGTTGCGGTCGCTGCTCGGCGACCGGGACCGGCTGGCCGCGCTGGCGGCGGTGGGCACCGAGCGGGTCGCGGCCTACGACTGGACGCTGGTCTGTGACCAGGTGCTGCGAGTGTACGAGGCGGCGATCGCCGCCGATCCCCGCCGCGTCGGCGAGGCGTCGGTGGTCACCAGCGTGTCGTCGGAGCGGGACACGTGACCACGACGGCGCTGTTGCTGCTGCTCACCATCGTGGTGCTGGTCGCGCTGCTGCTCGGCGCGCTGCTGGTGGCCACGGCGAACCGGCTGGACCGGCTGCACGTGCGCACCGACGCGGGCTGGGCCGCCCTCGACGCGGCGCTGGCGCGCAGGGCGGTCGTCGCAAGGGCGGTGGCCAGCGCGGACACCCCGATGCCGCTCGCGGCGCGGGTGCGGTCGGCGGCCGATGCCGCCGAGGCCGCGGGGCGGCGCGACCGTGAGGAGGCCGAGAACGAGCTCACCCGGCTGCTCGGCAGGCTCGACCGGACCGCGTTGCCAGACGGATTCGCGCGCGAGCTGTCCGACGCCGAGCACCGCGTGGTCATCGCGCGCCGGGTGCACAACGACGCCGTCCGCGACACGCTCGCGCTGCGGCGGCGGCGAAAGGTGCGCTACTTCCGGCTCGCGGGCCGGGCCCCCGCGCCCGAGTACTTCGAGATCGCCGAACCCGACCCGTGAGTGTTAGGCCGGGGCGTGCATCCCCTGCGGCAGCGGTTCGTACCGGCTGAACGTCCTGCTGAAGGTGGCCGTGCCAGACGTCATCGACCGCAGGTCGATCGCGTAGCGCAGCAGCTCCGTCGCGGGCACCTCCGCTTTGATCACGCTGTGGCCGTCGCCTGCCGACTCGGTGCCGAGCACCCTGCCGCGCCGCGACGACAGGTCGCCGAGCACCGTGCCCAGATGCTCGTCCGGCATGGTCACCGCGACCTCGTCCAGCGGTTCGAGTAGGACGACCTTGCCGTTGGCCGCGGCGTCCTTCAGCCCGAGTGCGCCTGCCGTCTGGAACGCGGCGTCGGAAGAGTCGACGCTGTGCGCCTTGCCGTCAAGCAGCGTCACCCTGATGTCGATCACCGGGTTGCCGTCGAACAGCCCTTTCGCCATCTGCGCCCGGACGCCCTTCTCCACGCTCGGGATGAACTGGTGCGGGATCGCGCCGCCGTAGATCTTGTCCACGAACTCGAACCCCGAACCCCGTGGCAGCGGCTCCACCTCCATCTCGCACACCGCGTACTGGCCGTGCCCGCCGGACTGCTTCACGTGCCTGCCGCGCCCGTGTGCCTTGGCGGAGAACGTCTCCCGCAGCGGGATCCGCACGTCCTCGGTGCCGACGTCGGCCCCACCGGACCGCAGCCGGGACAGCGCAACGTCGGCGTGCGCCTCGCCCATGCACCACAGCACCAGCTGGTTGGTCTCGGCGTTGCGCTCCAGCCGCAACGTCGGATCGCCTGCGACCAGCCGGGCGAGATTGCGGGCGAGCGCGTCCTCGTCGCTACGGTTGTTGGCCACGACCGCGATCGGCAGCAGCGGCTCCGGCATCGGCCATGTCGCCATGAGCAGCGGATCGTCCGGCGAGGACACCGTGTCGCCGGTCTCCGCGGAGGACACCTTCGTCAGCGCGCACAGGTCACCGGCCACGCAGTACGGCACCTCCTCCAGCTCGGCGCCGCGTGCGGAGTACAGGTGCAGGATGCGCTCGTCGACGTCGTGGTCGGCGTGACCGCGCTCAGCGAGGCCGTGTCCTGAGACGTGCACCTGCCGTTCCGGCCGCAGCGTGCCGGAGAACACCCGCACGAGCGACACCCTACCGACGTAGGAGTCCATCGTGGTGCGTACCACCTCGGCGGCGAGCGGGCCGTCAGGGTCGGCGCGCAGCGCATCGTGCCGCGCGCCACCCGGCGAGGTCACCGCGGGCGGGTCGTGCTCAAGTGGTGACGGGAACGCCCGCGTCATCACCTCGAGCAGCTCGGCGAGCCCGACGCTGGTCGTGGCGCACACCGGGATGACGGGATGGAACGCCCCGCGCGCTACGGCGGTCTCCAGATCGTCGATCAGCGTGGCCTCCGAGATCTCCTCGCCCGCGAGATAGCGGTCCATCAGCGTCTCGTCCTCGCTCTGCTCGATGATGCCCTCGATCAGCGCCTCCCGTGCCTCGGACATCGCGTCGAGGTCGGCGTCGGCAGGGGTTCCTGCCGCAGGCGGGTAGCCGTTCGAGTAGTCGAACAGCCGCTGCGAGATCAGCCCGATCAGCCCGGTGTCGCCCGCGGGCAGGTACAGCGGCAGCACGCCGCCGCCGAACGCCTCCTGGCAGGCGGCGAGCTCGGCGTCGAGGTCGGCGCGGGGATGGTCGAGGCGGGAGATCACCACGGCGCGGGGCATGCCGACGGTGGCGCACTCCTGCCACAACGCGATGGTTGTGTCGTCGATGCCGTCGGCCGCGCAGACGACGAACAGCGCGGCGTCCGCGGCGCGCAGGCCCGCCCTGAGCTCGCCGATGAAGTCGACGTAGCCGGGCGTGTCGATGAGGTTGATCTTGATGTCGGCGTGGTGCAGGGGAGCGAGCGCGAGGCCGACGGAGCGCTGCTGTCGCACGGCGGCGGGGTCGTGGTCGCAGACCGTCGTGCCGTCGACGACGGTGCCAGCGCGCGAGACGGTGCCGGTGGCGGCGAGCAGGGCTTCGGTGAGGGTGGTCTTGCCGGATCCCGACGGCCCGACGAGTGCCACATTGCGCACGCCGGAGGGCGAAGCGACAGCGGTGCCAGAGCCGCCGTTGCGCGTATGTCTGTCAGCCATGGCGGCCTCCTGTCCCAGCGGATTACGTGTGTCCTCGATCACACACCTGATCGCGATCTGGGGCAAGGGCACTGCCGCACCAGACCGGTCACGCAGGTGGCACGAATCACGAAGTGGACTGCTGAAATACCCCGCTACTGGCCTGCTTGAGCGGTCCACGTGCGACGTAGGATGGACGTCGAAACCACGAAGGAGAAAGGTTCTCGCAGTGACCGCTGCCCAGACACAGTCGGAGACGACAAGCACCACCCCCGAGAAGGGCACCGCTCGGGTCAAGCGCGGCATGGCCGAGATGCTCAAGGGCGGCGTGATCATGGACGTGGTCACCCCGGAGCAGGCCAAGATCGCCGAGGACGCGGGCGCCGTCGCCGTCATGGCCCTCGAACGGGTGCCTGCCGACATCCGCGCACAGGGCGGCGTGGCCAGGATGAGCGATCCCGACCTGATCGACGGCATCATCAACGCGGTGTCCATCCCGGTGATGGCCAAGGCCAGGATCGGGCATTTCGTCGAGGCGCAGGTGCTGCAGGCGCTCGGCGTCGACTACATCGACGAGTCCGAGGTGCTCACCCCCGCCGACTACACCAACCACATCGACAAGTTCGCGTTCACCGTGCCGTTCGTGTGCGGCGCGACCAACCTCGGCGAGGCGTTGCGGCGGATCACCGAGGGCGCGGCCATGATCCGCTCCAAGGGCGAGGCCGGTACTGGCGACGTCTCCAACGCGACCACCCACATGCGCCAGATCCGCGCCGAGATCCGCAAGCTGACGTCGCTGCCAGAGGACGAGCTCTACGTCGCCGCCAAGGAGCTGCAGGCGCCGTACCCGCTGGTCGCCGAGGTGGCCCGCGACGGCAAACTGCCGGTGGTGCTGTTCACCGCTGGCGGCATCGCCACCCCAGCAGACGCCGCGATGATGATGCAGCTCGGCGCCGAGGGCGTGTTCGTCGGCTCCGGCATCTTCAAGTCCGGCAACCCGGCGCAGCGGGCGGAGGCCATCGTCAAGGCCACCACGTTCCACGACGACCCGGACATGCTCGCCAAGGTCTCGCGGGGCCTCGGTGACGCCATGGTCGGCATCAACGTCGAAGAGGTGCCCGAGCCGCACCGGCTCGCCGAGCGCGGCTGGTAGGGCCCGCCTCGCGAGTGTCCCGTGGACGTCGTCCATGGGGCACTCGCTTGTGTATTGATCCTTTGCCTCCGCCCCTGGGCGCCGGTGCGGTCGCTGCCGCCTGTGACGTGGCCTTGAGCCCCGTTCGACTCCGGCTGTGGGCCAGGCGGCGAGGGGTTGAGATCGCGAACGAGCCAGGACACCTGCCGCCCAGACCGAGCGTCAAGTGGATACTGTCAGCCATACCAGCTAGACTGAATCACATTACAGAACTTGATTCAGAAGGTGGCTTGGATGACGACGACACAGATGGGCGGGGCCATCGAAAGCGCCCGCGAGGCAGCTCAGCTGTCCCAGCGAGCGCTTGAAGATCGCACGGGCATCTCGCAATCGACACTCAGCCGCATCCTCTCCGGCAAACGACCAGCGAAGATGACCGAGATCATCCAGATCGCCGACGCCACCGGCTGCACCGTGGCTCAGCTGACCGGAACGGCCATTGCCGACCGGGTGCAGTGCGCCGCGCGAACTACGAACGGCTCTGCCATGGACAAGATGCGCCAGCGACTGCTGCACTTCATCGAGCTGAACGCCTACCTGGACGACCAGGCAATCCCCGCGCCCCGGTGACGGCGGGCAGAGCATGACACCGGAACAGCAGGGCAAAGAGGCAGCAGCACAGTTCCGCAGCGAGCATCACCTGGGAGTGCAACCCCTGGGTGATCTCGTTGCGCTCATCGAGCAGACCACGGGCCACGACGTTGCGGTACTCGACGCAGGCCCTGACGAACACGGCCTGACAATGCGCGACCCCGTGCGTGATGTCGCCTTCATCGGCGTTGCGCGTACCCGTAACCCCATGCGGCAGCGCAGCACACTGGCCCACGAACTCGCCCACGTACTTTTCGGCGACTGGACCGGCGGCGAAGACCTCAGCGCTCGTTCCCCAGAGGAGATCAGAGCTGACGCGTTCGCCCGACACCTGCTGGTGCCCGGCGAGGGTCTCAAAGCGTTCCTCGGGCACCGGGAAACCCTGACCGAGGCCGACCTGTCCGCTGTCGTGCAGTGGTTCCTCGTTTCCCCGGCCATCGCGGCCATCGCCCTCTGCGACTGCGGATACATCGACACCGCAACCAAGAAGGAGTGGAAGACACTCTCAACGCCCCGACTCGCGACTCGCTTCGGCTGGAGCGACCAATACCAGTCCCTCCAGAACGACGCCGACCGCACCCGTTCCCCGCAACGCCTGCTCGCCCGTGCCGTCTCCGGCTACAGCGAAGGCGTCGTGACCGCACAGACGGTCGCCACTCTCAGGGGAATCAGTGCCGAGGCGGTAGCTGAGGAACTCACCGAAGCCGGAGTTATCCCGAAGGAACACCAACCGCCGTGGATGACGGCGGCGGACCTGCCCCCAGTCACCGTGGACCTCAGCGACCTGGAGTACGACGAGACGCCTGAGGGCTCTGCCGAATGAGCCGGCGCCCCATCATGGATGCCGGACCCGGTATCAACTTCCTCTCGGACAACAAGGAACGCCTGCTTTTCAGCACCCTGGGAGCACTGAGCGTCCCAGAAGCCGTGGAAACAGAGATCCTCCGAAAAGCGGGCCAGGATCAGCGCTTCGCAGCCGCAGGACGCGTCTGCAAGAAGCTCCCAGAGCGCCTCATGGAAGTGCTCTCCGACGACGTGACCCACGAGCTATCCGCAGCCGTCCAACGCATCAGCGGTCTCCCGCTCGGATGCCGTGCTGCCGCGACAGAAGCCCGACGGTTGCAACGGCTCCAAGCGGACGGAAAGACCGTGGGCAGCATTGGCCTCATCCACACCGTGACCGTGCTCGAACGCGCAGCAGGTGGCGAGCACCTGCCCGACAAGAACGCCATGCGAGACCTGTACGGGCGACTGCGGAACCTCGACGACGGACTCCCGCCATTGGACACCACGAACCTCCTGAACCTGCCCTGTTGGCAGTAGCCAGCAACCCTCGGCGAGCACCCACGTCTTGGGCGCGAGGTCGTTCGGGTCTCGTCCGTACCTGCCTGCGGTCCGTTCGACCACATCTGGCCTCCCAATCCATACCCGACCTCGCGCCAGAGTCGCCGCCGAGGGGCGCTGCGAACCGCGCCCATCCCTGCGGGAGCATCAACGTCGAAGAGGTGCCTGAGGCGCACCGACTCGCCGAGCGCGGCTGGTAAAACTTCGCAAACCGGTCACCGGGCGGGAATACTAGGCTCATGGCAGCCCGCATCCTGGTGGTCGAGGACGACCCGTCGATTCGCGAGCTCACCGAACGTGGGCTCCGCGCCGCGGGCTTCGACGTGCTCACGGCGGCGACGGGCGACGACGGGTTGCGCCGCTTCCAGGTCGACCACCCTGACCTGGTCGTGCTGGACGTGATGCTGCCGGGCCTGAACGGGCTCGACGTGTGCCGGGAGATCCGGGCCGCGTCGGTAATGCCGGTCGTGATGCTCACCGCTCGCACCGACACCGTCGACGTGGTCGTCGGCCTGGAGATGGGCGCCGACGACTACGTCACCAAGCCGTTCGAGATGCCCGAGCTGATCGCCAGGGTCCGCGCCGCGCTGCGCCGGGCGTCGCTGACCGCCCCGGCCGATGACGTGCTGCGGCTGGGAGCGGTGCGGGTGGACGTCGCGGCGCACAGCGTGGCACGCGGCGACGAGCGGATCGAGCTGACCCCGACCGAGTTCCGACTGCTGGTCGAGCTCGGCCGCCACGCCGGTCACGTGCTGTCCCGCGAGCAGCTGCTCGACCGGGTGTGGGGCTACGACTACCTCGGTGACTCGCGGCTCGTGGACGCCACCATCCAGCGGCTGCGCGGCAAGATCGAGGCCGAGCCCTCCCGCCCCCAGGTGATCGAGACCGTCCGCGGGTTCGGCTACCGCGCGGCCGCGTCGCCGTGATCGTCCGCCGGGGACGCCGGGTCCGGGCTCGCCTTGTGCTGACCGTGATGGGCCTCGTCACGGTCGCGGCGGTGGCGCTGTCGGCGCTGGCCTTCGCGCTGGTGTCGCGCTCGCTGCGCGCCGAGGTGCTCGACCGGGCGATCGAGGAGGCGCGCTTCACCGTCGGCGTGCTCGCCGGGGAACGGCTCGCCGCGACCGTCGCCCCTGCCGACATCGAGGCGTCGGGACTCGCCGACGACTTCGAGCGGCGCGGCATCGACGTCTACGTCGACTTCGCCAGGGGAGAGGACTTCGTCTCCGGCCTGGACGTCCCGACGGCGCCGGAGATCGTGTCCAGCGGCGTCCTGGATCTGGTCGATGCCGGACGCGTCGCCGCCGAGTGGATCGACGTCGAGGGCGTCCCGTACCTGGTGACGGCGGCCAGAAAGCCGCCGTCCGGCCCCGACTTCTATTTCGTCACCGACACCAGCGGCGTCGAGAGCGCGCTGGGGCAGCTTCGCCTCGTGCTGTTCGGCGCCTCGGCGGTGCTGGTGCTGGTGGGCGGGCTCGCTGGCTGGCGGATGGCGCGCCTGACGGGCTCGCTGGCCGACACCGTCGACGAGCTGACCGCCGCCCGCGATCGCGAGCGCCGCTTCGTGGCCGACGTGTCCCACGAGCTGCGTACGCCGGTGACCGCGCTGGTGCAGGAGGCCGCCGAGTTGGCAGGGGAGCGCGACGCGCTGCCCGCCGAGCGGAGACGGGTGGTCGAGCTGCTCGACCGCGACGTCCGGCGGCTGCGCGGCCTGGTCGAGGAGCTGCTGGAGCTGTCCCGCCTCGACGCAGCCGGTGATGCCGCCGACCTCGAACTGGACGACGTCGACGTGGCGCGGCTGTTGGCCGCCATCGTCGCGCAGCGGCTCCCAGGTGCGGCGGTCCAGGCGCCCGCCGGGCTCCGGGTGCGCACCGACCGCAGGCGACTGGAGCGCATCGTGGCGAACTTGGTCGACAACGCCCGGGTGCATGCCGACGGCCGGTCCGTGACCGTCCACGCCGACGTCGATGACGCCACGCTGGTGGTGGAGGTGGCCGACCGCGGGCCGGGCGTGCCCGACGACGACCTGGAGCGGATCTTCGACCGGTTCACCATGGGCGATGCCGCCCGTGCCGGTGCCGGTAGCGGGCTCGGGCTCGCCATCGTGCGCGAGCATGCGCGGGTCTTGCACGCCGAGGTGACGGCGCGCAACCGGGAAGCCGGTGGGCTGGTGGTCGAGGTGAGGGTGCCAGTTATGACTGATCTGTGACATGGCGCGGACGTGGCTATGACGGCGGGGCACGACTCTGGGCACCAGCGCCGGAGTGCGCGACGGACCCGCGAGGCGTCGGGGTCCGGATCGGACAGGAGGACCATCATGAAGCGCATCGTCTTGTTCCTGGCCACGGGGCTGGTGCTCGTGCTGGCGCTGGCCGGATGCGGCGACGTCGTCGACGCCGGGCCGTTGCCGTCCGGGGGTACCGGCGACCGCCCCACCGGTACGGCCGCCCCGGACACGCCATCGGACGTCCCAGCCGACAGCGGTGACAAGGCGCCCCGGACCAGTCCCACGTCGTCGCCACGGACGCCGGACTCCGGCGGCACCGGCGGGAACGACACGACGTCGATCCGGCTCTACTTCGTCGCGCCGGGAGGCGGCACACCCGGACGAGCCGACCCCTTCCTGGTGTCGGTGCACCGCGAGATCCCCTCGACCGCCGGCATCGCCAGGGCCTCGCTCGAACAGCTCGTGGCAGGGCCGTCGGCCGCGGACCGGACGCTGATCAACGGCGTCGCCACCTCGGTGCCCGCCGACACGCTGGTGCTCGGCGTCAACATCCGCGACGGGCTGGCCACGGTCGACCTGTCGCGCGAGTTCGAGTCGGGCGGTGGCTCTTTCTCGATGTTCGCGCGGCTGGCGCAGGTCGTCTACACCGTGACCCAGTTCCCCACGGTGGACGAGGTCGAGTTCCGGCTCGACGGGAAGCCGGTGACGGTGTTCTCCGGCGAGGGCATCGTGCTGGACGAACCGGCGTCGCGCGCTGACTTCCTCGACCTGCTGCCGACCGTGTTCGTCGACTCGCCAGCGGCAGGGGCAGAGGTCACCGGCAGCCTCCGCGCGAGGGGAATGGCAGCCGTCTTCGAGGCGACGTTCCAGTACCGGCTCGCGGCCGAGGACGGGACCGTCCTGGCGAAGGGCTTCGCGATGACGGACGACGGCGCAGGCTGGGGCTCGTTCGACGTCACGATCGGCTTCGACGTCAGCCGCACCCAGCAGGGCACGCTCACGGTCTGGGAGTACTCCGCAGAAGACGGTTCGGTGCAGGGCAAGCGGGTCACGCCCCTGGTGCTGTCTCCTTAGCCACCGCAGAGCCGCTCCGCCACGGCCGGGCGGCTCACACGTGTGGCGGGGACCAGCGGTCGCGCGGCCACCAGTCGGCGGCGATCCGCTGCGCGCTTCGCGGTTGCTTGATGACCGTGACCATCTGGAACCGGTGTCTGCGTGTGCCGGACGGCACCCAGGACGCGATCTCCCGCTCGACCCCACGACAGACCCGCTTGACGAGTAGCACCGGAAGTCCGACAACGACGAACGCCATGAGGGCGAACTCGAGGATGACGGCCATGCGCGGGTCCCGCTTCCTACAATGGCGAAGGTGTCGCAGAGGTGACGCCCGGTAGCTCCGGACTGTACGAAGTCCGTCGTATTGTAACCCGTTCGTGTTACACCCTTGGCGGTCACCAATACTCACGCGGCAGTTTGCCCTCGATGTCGCGTACGTGGTCCCGCGCGCACCGGGGGCACAGCCAGTGGGTGCCGCTGGCGTCCGTGTCGCTGGCCCAGGCGAGCGCCTCTGCGCCGGTGTCCTCGGCGCGGTCTCTACCGCAGCGCTCGCAGCGGACGGACTCCGTCATACGTGCTCCATGACCAGCACGGCCCAGGTGCCCGGCTCCAGCGCCTCGTACACGTGCGGCACGTCGCCGGGGAACGTCGTGTAGTCCCCCGCGCCGACCTCGACGACGTCATCGGCGGGTCCGGTGCGCAGCCTGCCCGCGCCGACGATCAGGTGTTCGACGCTGCCTGGGATGTGCGGGTCGGCCTTGCGCGGCGACCCCGGCTCCATCGTGATGATGTAGATGTCACGGCGGGCATGCGGCGGGCAGGACGCGAGCAGTGTGCCGATGAAATGCGCCTGCTCGGAGGTCACGCCCGGCCCTTCGCCCGCGCGGACGACGCGCACCCTCGGCCGGGGCGGGTCGACGAGCCGGGAGAACGGCACCTCGAGCGCGACGCCGAGCGCCCACAGCGTCTCGATGCTCGGGTTGCCTGAGCCGGACTCGAGCTGCGACAGGGTGGACTTGGCGATCCCCGCGCGCTTGGCGACCTCGCTGAGCGAGAGGCCCGCGCGGGTGCGTTCCCGTCGCAGCGACTCGGCGATGGTGGTCAGCGGCGCACTGGTCTGGTTATCCGGCATTCGTTCGCTCCAGGAGTACACTCGTTCGGGTTGACGAACGGTGCTATATCGTCCATTATAGTGGTCATGCGTTCGGTACGTCGAACACTGCGAACACTGCAGGGGGACCTCGCCAGAGACATCGCCCTCGTTCTGCTCGCGGACGGCATCGTCGGTGTCTCCTTCGGTGCGATCACGGTCAGTGCAGGGCTGCCGGTGTGGCTCCCGATGCTGCTTTCGGTGCTGGCCTTCGCCGGCGCGTCGCAGTTCTTGTTCGTGGGCATCATCGCAGCGGGCGGGAATCCGGTCGCCGCGGTCCTCGCTGGACTGCTGGTCAACGCAAGGCACGTCCCGTTCGGCTTCGCGGTCGGTGACGTGCTCGGGCGCGGCTGGCGTCGGTGGGCTGGCATCCACCTGATGATCGACGAGACGGTCGCCTTCGCGCTCGCCCAACGGGAGGCCGAACGTCGCAGGGCGGCGTACTGGGCCTGCGGCGTGGGGCTGTTCGTGTGCTGGAACCTCGGCGTCGTGCTCGGCGCGGTCGCGGGCACCGTTGTCAGCGACACCGCCGCGCTGGGACTCGACGCGGCGTTCCCCGCCGTGCTGCTCGCACTGGTGCTTCCCTCGCTGCGGGACAAGACGACCGGCGCGGCCGCGCTGGTGGGCGTCGCGGTCGCCCTGGTGGCGACGCCGGTGCTGCCAGCGGGACTGCCGGTGCTGCTCGCGCTGCTCGCCCTGCCGATCGCGTTCGTGCTGCGCGGGCGGCTGGACGAGCCAGCGCACGTTCGGGAGGAGGCGTCGTGTCCGAGCAGGTGATATTGCTCGCCGCCGTCGTTGTGCTCGCGGCTGGGACCTACGCGCTGCGCGCGTGCGGGCCGGTGCTGCGCGAGCGCGTGCGGCTCCCGCAGCGCGCGGAAGAGGCCATGACGCTGGCCGCAGTGCTACTGCTGGCCGCGCTGGTCGGCACGGCGGCGCTGACCGAGGCAGGCGGGTTTGCCGGGTGGGCCCGGCCGGCGGGCGTGCTGGTTGGCGGTGTGCTCGCCTGGCGGAAAGCGCCGTTCGTCGTTGTGGTGCTCGCCGCTGCGGGGACTGCGGCGCTGCTGCGGCTGGCAGGGGTGCCCTGAGCAGCTACCCGCACCCGGTCAGCGCGCGCTAACCCTGCGCGATTAGGCTGGTGAGCAGTCATTTCGGGAGGAATCGCGGTTTGTCTGCTGCTCAGCCATGTGTTGGTGTGCTCGCGTTGCAGGGCGATGTGCGGGAACACGTCGCCGCGCTGCGCGCCGCTGGTGTGCGCACCATGACGGTGCGCAGGGAGTCGGAACTGGCCGCCGTTGACGGCATCGTCATCCCCGGCGGCGAGTCGACGACGATGTCGCGGCTACTCGATACCTTCGACCTGCTCGATCCGCTGCGGAAGCGGCTCATCGGCGGCATGCCCGCCTACGGTTCGTGCGCGGGCATGATCCTGCTGGCCAACGAAGTCCTCGACGGGCGGGAAGACCAGCACCAGCTCGGCGCGTTGGACATCACGGTGCGGCGGAACGCGTTCGGCAGGCAGGTGGACTCGTTCGAGGAGGACCTCGCCTTTACCGGGATCGACGACGGACCAGTGCACGCGGTGTTCATCAGGGCGCCGTGGGTGGAGTCGGCGCGGCAGGAC
Source organism: Actinophytocola sp. (assembly GCA_009377385.1). GTDB lineage: Bacteria > Actinomycetota > Actinomycetes > Mycobacteriales > Pseudonocardiaceae > Haloechinothrix_A. The sequence continues at coordinate 20,828 of WHUD01000025.1, read as the reverse complement.
GTCGAGGTCCTCGCCGCCGTGCCGGACACCCCGGCTGCGGGGCCAGCCGCGGGTAGGATCGTCGCGGTTCGCCAGGGCGGTGTACTCGCGACCGCGTTCCATCCCGAGCTCACCGGTGATGGCAGGGTGCACCGGCTGTTCGCGGACATCGTCCGCGCGGCCGTGTCCGAGGACGCGGCATGAGGACCGGCATGCCAAGAAGGCTGGACGTAGGGCGACGGGCATACGCTCGCTGACCTGCCCGTTCGGCCGCGTCGGCCGGATTGGCATCTACCAGGACAGGTAGCAGAGAAGATGGAGGAGAGATGAGCGGCCACTCCAAGTGGGCGACCACGAAGCACAAGAAGGCCGCCCTCGACGCCAAGCGGGGCAAGCTGTTCGCGCGGCTGATCAAGAACATCGAGGTCGCCGCCCGCACCGGCGGGGGAGACCCCGAGGGCAACCCGACGCTCTACGACGCGATCCTCAAGGCGAACAAGAACTCCGTCCCCAAGGACAACATCGAGCGCGCCCGCAAACGGGGCGCCGGTGAGGAAGCCGGCGGCGCCGACTGGCAGACGATCATGTACGAGGGCTACGCGCCCAACGGCGTCGCCGTGCTGATCGAGTGCCTGACCGACAACAAGAACCGCGCCGCGAGCGAGGTGCGCACCGCGCTGACCCGCAACGGCGGATCGCTCGCCGACCCCGGTTCGGTGTCGTACCTGTTCAACCGCAAGGGCGTCGTGATCGTGCCGAAGAACGGCCTCACCGAGGACGACGTGCTCATGGCCGTGCTCGAAGCAGGCGCTGAGGATGTGAACGATCTCGGCGAGAGCTTCGAGATCGTCTCGGAGGCCACCGACCTGGTCGCGGTGCGCGACGCGGTCCGCGAGGCGGGCTACGACTACGAGTCGGCGGAGGCCAGCTTCCTGGCGTCGGTGAACGTGCCGCTCGACGCGGACGGCGCGAAGAAGGTGTTCAAGCTCATCGAGGCGCTCGAGGACGCCGACGACGTGCAGAACGTCTACGCCAACTTCGACGTCAGCGACGAGGTGCTCGCCGAGGTCGGCTGAGTGGTGGCGGGCGGGCCGAACGGGGCGTTCGGCTCGCAATGTGCACCGAACGCCCCGTTCGGCCCGGACCAGCGGCGCCTGTGGGGTACCCACGGCAGCACGCCGCGCGTCGTCGTTACGCCAGATGGGTGGCGCGAAGTTGGGCCGGACGGTGCTGCGAACAGCGGTCGGTAAGCAGGCACAATGAATCGCCGTGACTTCGGACGCAGCACCCACATCGGCGCCCAGGACCGAGGACCTCGAGCGGTTCCGCGACTGGCTGATCGAGGAAGCGGACACGAGAGGCAACGCGGTCGTGTCGGTCGCGCCGGATGACGGCGTCGGCGGCTACTGCTTCACCGCTGGCGCGTGGCGCAAACACGGCGTCCCGGAGGCAGTCGTTGTCGGCCTGCCGGACCAGCTCGCGACGGTGCTGCTCGACGCTTACGTGGACAGGGCGGCCACGGGGGTGCGGTTCGAGCCCGGCGTGCTCTACGACGGCATCTTCGAGGGTATCCCGGTCGCGTTCGAGCACGTCGACCCCGCCCACTACCCGGCGTTCTTCGGATCGGCGTTCCTGCTCTACCCGGACGGCGACTTCCCTGGCATGCAGATCATCGTGCCGACGCCGGAAGGCAGCTGGCCGTGGGACGACGACGCGCCAGAGGGTTTCGCGCGGTGGCAGCCGGTGCTCACCGCGACCGGCAGACCGTCGTTCTAGCTGGTTTCCGGCGCGTCGGGTCGAGCGCGCCGCGGACGGGCGGGTAACCTGCTTCCTCGAACGAGTGTTCGCCGTGGTGGAGGTCGTAGGTGCGCGTTCTCGGGGTGGACCCCGGGCTGACCCGATGCGGGGTCGGCATCGTCGACGGCGGCACCGGACGCCAGGTCAGCTGCGTCGGCGTGCACGTGGTGCGCACCCCTGCGGATCTCGACCTGGCCGACCGGCTGCGTCAGGTCGCCGACGCGGTGGAGGAGTGGCTGGAGACCTATCGCCCGGACGCCGTCGCCATCGAGCGGGTGTTCAGCCAGCAGAACGTCCGCACGGCGATGGGCACCGCGCAGGCCAGCGGCGTCGTGGCGCTGAGCGCGGCACGGCGGTCGTTGCCGGTCGGCTTCCACACGCCGAGTGAGGTGAAGGCCGCCGTCACCGGCTCGGGTCGGGCGGACAAACAGCAGGTCACCACCATGATCACCCGGTTGCTGCAGCTGCCGGAGCGGCCCAAGCCAGCCGACGCGGCCGACGCGCTCGCGCTCGCCGTCTGCCACCTGTGGCGGGAGCCGATGCGCGCCAGGCTCGCCGAGGCGGAGCGGCGCGCGGCCGGACTGGCCAAGGCACACAAGGCGCGGCTGGCCGCCGTGCGGGCACAGCGAAACAGTGCGGCCAGGCAGAGCACTGCGCCGCGCAGAGGAGGGACACGATGATTTCGTCGGTGCGCGGGCAGGTGCTCGCGATCTCGCTCGATCACGTCGTGGTCGACGTCGGTGGTGTCGGGCTCGCCGTGCTGGCGACCCCGGCCACCCTCGCCACCCTGCGGGTGGGGGAGCAGGCCACGCTGCACACGCAGCTCGTGGTGCGGGAGGACTCGCTGACGCTGTACGGTTTCGTCGAGACCGAGTCGCGGGAGCTGTTCGTGCTGTTGCAGTCGGTGTCCGGCATCGGGCCCCGCCTGGCGCTGGCCACGCTCGCCGTGCTCGACCCCGACACGCTGTGCTCCGCGCTGGCCGAGGGCAACACCACGGTGCTCACCCAGGTGCCGGGCATCGGCAAGAAGGGCGCGGAACGGCTCAGCCTCGAGCTGCGGGACAAGGTGAACGCGGTCGCGGGTGCAGGCGCTGCCGGTGCCGGGAGCGCCGCTGCTCCCGGCAGTGTTGCGACGTCGAGCGGTGTCAAGCCTGACGTCGTCGAGGCGCTCGTCTCCCTCGGTTTCGCGGCCAGGCAGGCGGAGAAGGCCGTCGACGGGGTACTCGATAACGGCGGCGGTGACGCCGACACCTCGGCCGTGCTGCGGGCCGCGCTGGGGGTCCTCGGTAAGAAACGGTGACGAGCGGGATGCACGATGAGGACGTGATGAGCGAAGACCCTGCCGAGGAGTCGACGTCGCTGTCCGCCCTGCCGGAGAACGGCGAACGCGAGCTCGAAACCACGCTGCGCCCCCGCAAGCTGTCGGAGTTCGTCGGCCAGGCCAGGGTGCGCGAGCAGCTTGAGCTGGTGCTGCACAGCGCCAAGCGCAGGGGAGTGCCGCCGGACCACGTGCTGCTGTCCGGCCCGCCAGGACTCGGCAAGACCAGTCTTTCCATGATCATCGCCGCCGAGCTGGACAGCGCCATCCGCATCACGTCAGGGCCCGCGCTCGAGCGCGCAGGTGACCTCGCTGCGATGCTGTCGAACCTGGTCGAGGGCGATGTGCTGTTCATCGACGAGATCCACCGCATCGCGAGGCCCGCCGAGGAGATGCTCTACCTGGCGATGGAGGACTTCCGGGTCGACGTCGTCGTCGGCAAGGGGCCAGGCGCGACGAGCATCCCGCTTGAGATCGCGCCGTTCACCCTCGTCGGCGCCACCACCCGGTCCGGCGCGCTGACCGGGCCGCTGCGGGACCGGTTCGGCTTCACGGGACACATGGAGTTCTACGAGCCCGTTGAGCTGGAAAAGGTGCTGCGCCGCTCTGCGGCCATTCTCGGCGTGTCGCTCGAAGCGGACGGCGCCGAGGAGATCGCCGGCCGCTCGCGGGGCACGCCCCGAATCGCGAACCGGTTGCTGCGCCGGGTCCGCGACTACGCCGAGGTGCGCGCCGACGGCAGGGTGACACGAGAGACAGCGCAGGCCGCGCTCGAGGTGTACGACGTCGACGAGTGGGGCCTCGACCGGCTGGACAGGGCGGTGCTCGGCGCGCTGGTGCGCTCGTTCGGCGGCGGTCCGGTCGGTGTCTCCACACTGGCTGTCGCGGTCGGCGAGGAGTCGTCGACGGTGGAGGAGGTGTGCGAGCCGTACCTGGTGCGGGTCGGGATGCTCGCCCGCACGCCGCGCGGCAGGGTGGCGACGCCTGCGGCATGGCAGCACCTTGGCCTGCCGCCGCCGAAGGGTGGAACGCCAGGCGCTACTCAGTCGTTGTTCGACTGACATGCTCGCGTGCCTGCGGCGATGGAGGGGCTGCCGTAGGTTGCCAAGGCATAAACTGGCAGACTCGCAGCAAAATACGTACTCGCCAACGGGCATGGTGGGCTCTATCGCCGTGCCCATAGAGGGAGAAATCGATGGAACTGCTCATCGTGATGATGGCTGGCCTCGGCTTGATGATGTTCTTCGCCGTGCGCAAGCAGAAGAAAGAGATGCAGGCGCAGCACCAGCTGCAGGACAGCCTCAGCGAGGGCGACCGGGTGCGGACCACGTCCGGGCTCGAGGGCGTCATCGTCGACGCCAGCGACGACACCAAAATCGAGCTGGAGATCGCTGATGGCGTCGTGACGACCTGGCTGCGGCCCGCCGTGCGCGAGAAGATCGAGATCGACGAAGACGAGGTCGATGAGGATGTCGACGAGACCGACGAGGACGTCGACACCACAGACACCACCGACTCGGACGAGGACGACACGAACGAGCGCGGTGGCGCCCAGGTCGCACCTCCGTTGGAGCACAAGGGTAAGTAACAATCTTCTTCGCATAACGCGCGATTCACGTGGCCGGGGGTACAGTGCCGCCCGAGCCATGGCCGTCGTGCGGCCAGCCGAAGAGCGACATGTGCCCTGACCGGGGCCGTGTCAAGGACTAGTTCGACAGGAGAGACCCTCCCGTGGCACCACCCGCCGGGACCATCCGTCCAGGACGCTATCTGACGTTTTTCATCCTGATCGTCGCCGTGCTGTACGGACTGGTGTTCTTCACCGGTGACCGCGAGCCGAGCCCCCGGCTCGGCATCGACCTCAAGGGCGGCACCAGCGTCACGTTGACCGCGCGCACGCCGGACGGCTCCGAGCCGACCCAGGAGGCACTCGATCAGGCGAGGGCGATCATTGCCGAGCGCGTCAACGGGCTCGGCGTCTCCGGCGCCGAGGTGGTGCTTGACGGCAAGCAGATCGTGATCACGGTGCCCGGCGAGCGGGGCGAGGACGCCAAGACTCTCGGCCAGACCGCGAAACTGGCGTTCCGGAAGGTCATCGCAGGGCCGTTCGATCCCGCCGCCGCCAAGCAGCAGCTCAACCAGAGCGACGGCGCAGGGGACAAGTCCGGCGACTCCGGCAAGCCGGGTGACGACGGCAACGCGAAGCCGGGTGACGGCACGAAGGGCGGCTCCGGTGGCGGCGGCGCTGCCGGTGCCGCGCCCGCCTCGGCGCAGGATGGCGGGCAGGACGACAATTCGTACCTGCCGGAGAAGACCCGCAAGGAGATCGCGGAGGCGAGGAAGGTCCGGCAGAGCAAGGACCTGCTCGGCGCTGGTCCTGAGGCACAGCGGGCGCTCGCGCGGGCACTGCAGGACGTCGACTGCTCCGAGGGCTCGAAGGACCCGCTGCGCGGCAACGACGACCCCACCCGTCCGCTGGTCGCCTGTGACCAGGACCGCCAGTCCAACGGCAAGCGGCTGGCCTACCTGCTTGGCCCGGTGATCCTGAGCGGGGAGCAGGTCAGTGATTCGACCGCGAGCGTCAACTCCGATGGCGTCGGCTACCAGGTCAACATCACGTTCACCGGCGAAGGCAACTCGAAGTGGGCGCAGATCACCTCGGAGCTGGCCAAACAGTCCTCCGCCTCGCCGAGCAACCCGGCGCGGGTCGCGTTCGTGCTCGACACCGAGGTCGTCTCCGCGCCGACCGTGACCACCGCGATCGCGGGCAACACCCGCATCACGGGGAACTTCACACAGGCCGAGGCGCAGGACCTCGCGCAGGTCCTCAAGTACGGTTCGCTGCCGCTGTCCTTCGAGACGTCCGACGCATCGACCGTCTCGGCGACGCTCGGCTTGTCCTCGCTGCGTGCCGGGCTGATCGCCGGCGCCATCGGGTTCGGGCTGATCGTGCTCTACAGCCTCGCCTACTACCGGCTGCTCGGCGTGCTGCTGATCGCCTCGCTCGGGCTGACGGCGGCCCTGGTGTTCCCGGTGATCATCCTGCTTGGCCGATCGGTCGGGTTCACACTGGACATCGCGGGCATCGCGGGTCTGATCATCGCGATCGGTGTCACTGCTGACTCGTTCGTCGTGTACTTCGAACGAATAAAGGACGAGATACGCGGGGGGAGAAGTGTGCGTTCTGCCGTCCCGCGAGCGTGGGTGCGCTCCCGCAGAACGATCCTCTCCGCGGACGGCGTCGTGCTGATGGCCGCCGTCGTGCTCTACCTGCTCGCCGTCGGCAGCGTGAAGGGCTTCGCGTTCACCATCGGCCTGACGACAGTGCTCGACCTGGTCATCGTGTTCATGGTGACCCACCCGATGCTGGTCATGGCAGGAAAGTGGAAGATCCTCAACAACCGACTGCTGTCGGGTCTCGGCATGGTGTCCGACATCGGTTCCTCGGTGCAGCGGAGTAAGAGGAAATCCGGTCCTGCGGCAGCGAGGGGGGTCTGATCATGGCGGACTCGACGGCCACGACGGAGCAGGCCGAGACCGTGGCGCGGTCGCCCAAGCAGGGCAGGCTGACCAAGCTCTACCTGGGCACCGGCGGCTTCGGCATCGTCGACAAGAGCAGGACGTGGTACATGATCACCGCGGTGATCATGCTGATCTGCGTCGGCAGCATCGTGTTCAAGGGGTTCACCCCCGGTATCGAGTTCGTCGGCGGCACCCAGATCCAGCTGCCGGCGCAGGGCGCGGCGGGCCCCATCACCGCGGACGAGGTCGAGGACGTCTACGCCGACACGTTCGACGGCTTGCCGTCGTCGACGCAGGTGATCGGCTCCGGCGGCAGCCAGGCGGTGCAGATCCGGTCGGAGACGCTCAACGTCGGCGAGATCGACCAGCTCAAGCGCGCGCTGTTCGACCAGGTCAAGCCGATCGGCACCGGGGGCGAACCCAGCGTCAACGCGATCAGCGACTCGAACGTCAGCGGCTCGTGGGGCGAGGAGATCACCACCAAGGCGCTCATCGCGCTCGCGGTGTTCCTGGTGCTGGTGACGATCTTCCTCGCGGTCTACTTCGAACGCTGGATGGCGGTCGCCGCCCTCGCCGCGCTCACCTTTGACCTCACGGTGACGGCTGGGCTGTACTCGCTGATCGGGTTCGAGGTGACGCCAGCGACGGTGATCGGCCTGCTGACCATCCTCGGTTACTCGCTCTACGACACCGTCGTCGTCTTCGACAAGGTCAAGGAGAACACCAAGGGGCTGCTCGACCTCAGCAGGCAGACATACCCCGAGGCCGCCAACCTCGCGCTCAACCAGACGCTGATGCGCTCCATCAACACCTCGGTGACGTCGTTGCTGCCGGTCCTCGGCCTGCTGCTGATCGGCGCCGGTCTGCTCGGCGCTGGCACCCTGAAGGACCTGGCGCTGGTGCAGGCCATCGGCATCATGGCGGGGACGCTGTCGTCGATCTTCCTCGCCACCCCAGTGCTTGTCGGCCTCAAGATGCGCGAGCCCGCCTATCAGGAGCAGGCGCGCCGGGTCGAGACTCGCCGCTCGCTCGGCAAGCGCACCGGCAGCCAGACGGCGCGCGCCGCCGAGGGGCTGACCGACGCGGAGTCGGACATGGACGACGAGGCGCACGAAGCGGAGCTGCGCAAGGAGAAGGCGGTGGTCGCGGCGTCCGCCGTGCCTGGCCGCAACCTGAAGAAGGTCGACCAGCGCAGGCTCGCCGGCAAGCCCCAAGGGAAGTCGTCAGGCAAACCGAGCGGCAAGCCAAGCGGCAAGCGCGGCAGATAGCCCTTGCGCACCGGCCCGACTCGGCCCGGCGCCGTCACGGGGATGGCAGCGTGCCATGGCGGGAACACCGGGGCTAGGCTGGAGACCCAGGATGTGATCCAGCGAGCGCCGGTAGGAGGTGCGGGTGAGCAACGAGCTCCGGTCCCCGGTGACCCAGGACGACGCTGGGCGGGGCGGCGCGCAGCAGCGGAGCTCGGACCGCGCGAACAACGGCGGCGAGCCGCAGGACGGCGGCCCGTCCGCCACCAGGCGCGTGCGGGCGCGGCTGGCGCGCCGGATCACCGCGCAACGCCCTGCCTCGGTCAAGCAGGTCCTCGAACCGCTCGCCGCCGTCCACCGGGAGCTGCACCCCAGCGCTGACCTCGGCTTGCTGCAGCGTTCCTACGACGTCGCAGAGGAGCTACACCGCGGGCAGCGCCGCAAGTCGGGCGATCCGTACATCACGCACCCGCTCGCGGTCGCCACCATCCTCGCCGAGCTGGGCATGGACACCACAACGCTGGTGGCCGCGCTGCTTCACGACACCGTCGAGGACACCGGCTACTCGCTGGACAAGCTGCGCAGGGACTTCGGCGAGGAGGTCAGCCACCTCGTCGACGGCGTCACCAAGCTGGACAAGGTCAAGCTCGGCACAGCGGCCGAGGCCGAGACCATCCGCAAGATGGTCATCGCGATGGCCCGCGACCCCAGGGTGCTGGTCATCAAGCTGGCCGACCGGCTGCACAACATGCGCACCATGCGGTTCCTGCCGCCGGAGAAGCAGGTCCGCAAGGCCCGCGAGACGCTTGAGGTGCTCGCCCCGCTGGCGCACCGGCTCGGCATGGCAACGGTGAAGTGGGAGCTCGAGGACTTGGCGTTCGCGATCCTGCAGCCGAAGAAGTACGACGAGATCGTGCGGCTGGTCGCGGACAGGGCGCCGTCCCGCGACGTCTACCTGCGCTCGGTCATCAACCAGCTACTGGACAACCTCGCGAAGTCGCGGGTGCAGGCCAAGGTCGAGGGCAGGCCGAAGCACTA
>WHUD01000025.1:2913-11917 GCA_009377385.1 Actinophytocola sp. | reverse complement strand
GATCGTGCGCAGTCGCGACCTTGACGACATCCACGACCTCGTCGGGGTGCGGATCCTTGTTGACGACGTCCGCGACTGCTACGCCGCCATGGGTGTCGTTCACGCGCTGTGGCAGCCGATGCCCGGCCGGTTCAAGGACTACATCGCGCAGCCGCGCTTCGGCGTGTACCAGTCGCTGCACACCACGGTGATCGGGCCGGACGGCAAGCCGCTCGAAGTGCAGATTCGCACCTACGAGATGCACCGCACCGCCGAGTACGGCATCGCGGCGCACTGGCGCTACAAGGAGACCAAGGGCACCCACAACAACGGCAAGACAGGGGCGCTCGAAGTCGACGAGATGGCGTGGATGCGCCAACTGCTCGACTGGCAGCGGGAGGCCGCCGACCCGGGCGAGTTCCTCGAGTCGCTGCGCTACGACCTCGCCACCCGCGAGATCTTCGTGTTCACGCCGAAGGGCGACGTGATCACGCTGCCCGCCGGGTCGACGCCGGTCGACTTCGCCTACGCGGTGCACACCGAGGTCGGCCACCGCTGCATCGGCGCGCGCGTCAACGGCAGGCTCGTCGCGCTGGAACGCAAGCTGGACAACGGCGAGGTCGTCGAGATCTTCACGTCCAAGGCGGAGAACGCGGGGCCGAGCAGGGACTGGCTCGGTTTCGCCGGCTCGCCCAAGGCGCGGGCGAAGATCAGGCAGTGGTTCGCCAAGGAACGCCGCGAAGAGGCGATCGACGCGGGCAAGGAAGCCATCACCAAGGAGATCCGCCGCGCCGGGCTGCCGCTGCAACGGCTCATCTCCGCCGACGTGATGGGCGCGCTGGCCACCGAGCTGCGCTACAGCGACATCACCGCGCTGTACGCCGCCGTCGGGGAGGGCAGCACGAGCGCCAAGCACGTGGTGTCGCGGCTGGTGGCGTTCATCGGCGGTGTCGAGGAGGCCGAGGAGGAGCTGGCCGAACGCGCCACCCCGTCGACCATCAGCCGCAGGCGGTCCAGCAACGACGTCGGCGTTGTGGTCAAGGGCGCCAGCGACGTCTGGGCGAAGCTGGCGCGCTGCTGCACCCCGGTGCCCGGCGACGAGATCCTCGGCTTCGTCACGCGCGGCGGCGGCGTGAGCGTGCACCGCACCGACTGCACCAACGCCGAGGACCTGCGCAGCCAGCCGGAGCGGCTGGTCGAGGTGGAGTGGGCGCCGTCGGAGTCATCGGTGTTCCTGGTCGCGATCCAGGTGGAGGCGCTCGATCGGCACCGGCTGCTGTCCGACATCACCAAGATCCTCGCCGACGAGAAGGTCAACATCCTGTCGGCGTCGGTGACGACGTCCCGCGATCGGGTGGCGGTGTCGCGGTTCTCGTTCGAGATGGGCGACCCGAAGCACCTCGGCCACGTGCTCAACGCGGTCCGCAAGGTCGAGGGTGTCTACGACGTGTACCGCGTCACGTCGGCATCCTGACGCGGTTCAGTGGTGGTGGGTGAAGCGCGGCTTCCTGCGCTCGAGGAACGCCGCGACGCCCTCGGCGTAGTCCGCGCCGTGGATGGCGTCCCTGCGTAGTTGCTCGATCTCGTCGTCCGGCTCGGCTGGGTCGTCCTGGCCCGCCGCGATCTTGCCGATGATCCGGTTCATGCCGCGCACCGACGTCTGCGACCGGGTCGAGAGCGTGGCGACGAACTCCTCGACCGCGGCGCCGAGCGAGGCGTCCGGGTAGACCTCGTTCACCAGCCCCATTTCGCGCGCCCTGTCGGCGCCGACCAGGTTCGCCGACAGCAGGAAGTAGCGGGCGTTGGCCGGGCCGACCAGCGACACGAGCTGGTGGGTCGAGGTGTAGTCGTAGATGATGCCCAGCTTGGCGGGGGTGATGCCGAACCGGGCGCCGTCCGCGGCGAACCGGAAGTCGCAGGCGACCGAGACCTGGCAGCCGCCGCCGATGCAGTTGCCCCTGATCAGCGCGATGCTCGGGGTGACCATGTCGGCAAGCGCGGTGACGGCGGCGTGCACCGCCTTGTCGTAGAGGGCGGCGCCGTCCGCCGTCGAGCGCAGCTCACCGAACTCGGCGATGTCCGCACCGGCCGAGAAGTTCGAGCCCTCACCGGTGATCACCAGCGCGGTGACCGCCGGGTCGTCCTCGATCTCGGCGACGATGCCGGGGATGGCCGACCACATGTCGAAGCTGATCGCGTTGTGCTTGTCCGGCCGCGTGAACGTGAGTCGCGCGACGCTTCCTGCCCGCGTCAGCTCCAGCCCTGCTGTCATGCGCTTGACCTTACGGGCTCAGGCTTAGGCCTCGGCCGTCACCTTGGTGAACTTCACAGGGATCTTCGGCTTGCCGGTGCCGTCGCCGGTCGGGCCCTGCTCACCGATGCCGCCCCTGGCGACCTTGTCGAGCGTGGCAAGCCCCTCGTCGGAGATGGTGCCGAACACGGTGTAGTTCGGGTCGAGCTGCGCCTCGCCGTAGACGAGGAAGAACTGGCTGCCGTTGGTGTCCGGCCCGCTGTTGGCCATCGCGACAAGGCCGCGGCCGTAGGAGAGCTGCGGGAACGTCTCGTCGGCGAAGGAGTAGCCCGGCCCGCCGCTCCCGGTGCCTGTCGGGTCGCCGCACTGCAGCATCTGGAGCCCCTGGGTGCCGAGGCGGTGGCACTCGCTGCCCTCGTAGAAGTCCTGCTTGATCAGGTTCAGCATGCTGTTGACGGTGCACGGGGCAAGCGACCGGTCCAGCGTCAGCCCGATGGGTCCCGCCGTTGTCTCCATGGCGACGTCGACGGTGCCGCGCGCGGGCACCGTCCCGTCCTTGGGTGCCTTGACGTCTTTGGCGGCGGGGGTGAGGCTGTCCTTGTAACCGCACTTGGTCGGGTTCGGCAGCGGCTTCGGCCGCTCAGGCACCGCCACCCGCTCGGACGGGATCTGCACGCTCGGCTCCCGCGGCTGCTGCTCCTTCGCCTGCGCGGCGGAGTCGTCATCGCCCCGTGTCGCGAGGAACACCACAAGGCCTGCCACGACAACGACGGCACCAGCGGTGACGGCCGCGCCGATCACACGGTTGCGCTTCGCGCGCTGTTGCCGGTGCTCGATCTGCCGCTCCAGCTTCCGCTTCGCGGCCTCACGGCGTTGCTGGTTCGTCGCCACGGGCACTCCTCGCCTCTCGGGTCCGGCCGGTCAGACAATCCACGTTGGCGGGATTCTATGGGCACCACCTGTGAAGTGGCTGTGGAGGTCAGGACTCGTCTTTGGGTACCCGTGCCCTGCCCAACGCCTTGCCGAGCGTCTCAGCCGTGCCATGGGCGACGCCGAGCCCCTTCGACAGCAGCCGGATGGAGTCGTTGAGGGCGTTGTTGACCGCGGTCTGGGTCAGGATCGCGCGTGCCAGCTCACCGATCCGGTTGACCGAGTCGTTGAGCTGGGTGCTCAGCGTCTCCAGTTGCTGTTGCGTCTCCGGCAGCTCCTCCGCGACGAAGGTGCCGATCCGGTCGATCCGGTCCAGCGTCCGCTTCAGCTTGACGACTTCCTCGAGCAGCACTCCGCCCGGCCGCAGCTGCTCCATCGTGCGGGCGATGCTCGGCAGCGCGCCGAGCGCAGCCGAGGTGTCCTCGATGACCTTGGCCGAGGTGTAGATGGTCGCGTCGATGGCGTCGATCGGCCTGGTCACGATCATATTCACCGTGATGTCGCTGAGCCGCTGTCGTCGCTGGCTGTGTCCAGTCCATTGCCCACTGCGCTGGCTCATGCTCGATGTCCTGTTCCTGTGTCGGGGCGGCCGTGCCGTGCCCATCCCGCGCCGGGGCAGCTCCGACTCCGGCGAATACGACCGCTGCTGCCTGACGCCCGCCGCTGCGCGATCCGTCGAGCACCTTAACCGTCGACGGCTGATTCTGCCCAACATCGTGTGGCGGAAGCCATGGGGCGAATCCGCCGCTCACTGGGGTTCCGGGGCCGGCTCGGGCTGCGGTTCGCGGGTGACGATGCCCGCCGCGAGCAGGCTTGTTATCGGAACCGCCGCGACGATGCCGACACTGCCAGCGAGGGTGCGCAGGATCTCCTGCGCGATCTCCTGGGAGCCGAGGATCGCGCCGAACCCGACCCCGGACAACGCCGAGTACAGCAGCACGGGCAGTGCGGCGCCCGCGTAGGCGAGCACGAGGGTGTTGACGGCGGAGGCGACGTGGTCCCTGCCGATGCGCACCCCCGCCTCGTAGAGGTCACGCACGCTCAGCGCGGGGTTGGCCAGCCGCAGCTCCCAGATCGCGCTGGCCTGGGTCACGGTGACGTCGTCGAGCACCCCGAGCGCGCCGATGACCACCCCTGCCAGCAGCAGTCCCTGGGCGTCGATGCCGTGGCCGAGCGCCGCGATCAGGTTGCCTGTCTGCTCGTCGAGTCCTGTCAGCTGCGCCAGGCCGGAGAACACGGCGGAGATGATGCCGATCAGCAGCAGGCTGATCAGCGTGCCGAGCAGCGCCACCGAGGTGCGCACCGTGAAGCCGTGGGTGAGATACAGCGTGGCGAACATGATCAGCCCGGCGCCGGTGATGCCGGTCAGCAGCGGGTCCTCACCCGCGAGGATGGCAGGCACGACGAACAGTCCGAGTATCGCCGCGGTGACGCCGAGCCCGGCAAGCGCTCGTGCGCCCTGCCTGCGGCCGAGCAGCAGCACGGCCCCGATGAACACCACGAGCAGTATCAGCATCGGCGTGCCGCGCTGGTAGTCCATGATCAGGTAGGCGTTGTCGTTGTTGGGGTCGTTGCCGTTGAACGCGAGCACGATGTCGTCGCCTGCGGTGAACTGCGGGCGCGACGCCTCGAGCGGCTCGGTCTTGTAGATCACGCTGCCCGCGGCAGGCCCCTCGGTGAGGGTGATGTCGAGCAGCAGGCATTTCGGCTCTCCCGGCTCGGGCTGGCTGGGGGACTGTCCCGCTTGCGGGGGCACACAGGACCCCAGCGTCGCCGCCGAGACGGTGCCCTCGACCGGGGTGCCGGAGTCGACCGCGCTCTCCGGCAGGCCGCCGGTGGGGAACAGCACGATGAACACCACGACCACGACGAGCAGGAACGGCGCGAGCAGCGCCGCGAGCAGCCTGCGGAGCTGCTTCGACGCCGGAGGCGGCGGTTCGTGCGCGTGGGTATGCGCATGGTGGGAGTGGCCGAGGGTGGCCTTTGGCTGCTCGGCTGGGTGGGACAGATCTGGCGGCTCAGGCGTGTCCGGCGCCGCGGGCTCGCGCGACCGATGTGGCCCCGGCGGTGGCGCAGCAGGCGTGGCAGGCATTGTGGGCGCACCGGAATCGCCGGAGTCGAGCGCCGCGGTGGGCTCGACGTACCGGTGCCGACGCCGCGCGCGTCGCTGCCGCTCCGCTGGCGGTTCGGGCTGCCGCCGTGGCGGCTGCTCCGGAGGTCCCTCTGGCTTCCGCCGCCGTCCACCCTCCCTGGGGGCCCGCCGAGGCGGCTGACCGCCCGCAGCGCCGCCAGGGATACGCGGGATCGGCCTCGTCTCCGCCGCCTCGTCGTCGCCACGGCGGTCGGCACGTCGTCTGCCGTCCCGGGGTGATGTCACGGCTCCATCCTGCGGGAGCGGACGCGGTTATCGCCAGGCGACCCGGAGCGGGTCAGGCCCTGATTCGCCCGTGGCCGGGCAACTTGCCGCGCCGGATCAGCACCAGCACGAGTGCCCCGAGCCCGCTGAACAGCACGCCGATGCCGCCGAGGATCGTCACCAGCAGCCAGCGCGCTGTCCATGAGCCGAGCGTCGCGTCGGCGGGGTTCGCCGGGTCATAACGCACGGCGAGGCGTTCCCCGATGCGGGGCCCTGGATCGGAGCAGGTGTCCGACTCGAACGTCTGGGTCTCGCCATCGGCGGTGAACTCCACCACCGGGCAGTAGGTGGTTGTCCTGCGCTTGGTCGTGCCGTCGGAGGTCCTCGGCTTCGAGGTCGACGTCGTGATGTCCACGACGACGCCGGTGGTGTGCGCCGACCGCCGCTCCCAGTCGCCTGCTCGCACCACGTTCGTCACCACGGCGCTCGCGAGCAGCAGCACCCCCACCACGAGGAACAGCACCCCGAAGACCAGGGGAGTCTTCGCGAGGACGGAACGGGGAAGCCGGACGTGGGAAGTCATAGCGGTGAGTATGTCAGCGGGACCACCGTGCTCGGGTGATCTTGGGAGAATTGGGCTGGCCGTCACCACCGGTAGCCAGGTGACCGGCGAGAACCGGGCGTTCGTTAGCCTTGCCACTGGCGACCATCCGCCGGACCCACCGACCGAGAGAGTGAGCAACTCCCGTGCTTCGCAGCCACGACGCAGGCAGCCTGCGTGCCGACCACGCCGGAACCACCGTCACCCTCGCCGGATGGGTGGCGCGCAGGCGTGATCACGGCGGGGTGATCTTCATAGACCTGCGGGACGCCACCGGGGTCGCGCAGGTGGTGTTCCGCGAAGGCGAGATGGCCGAGCGTGCTCACGGCCTGCGCTCGGAGTTCTGCGTGCGGGTCGTCGGCGAGGTCTCGCCGCGTCCTGAGGGCAACGAGAACCCGGACATCGCCACCGGCGCGATCGAGGTGCTTGCCACGTCGCTGGAGGTCCTGTCGGAGTCTGCCGCGCTGCCGTTCCCGATCAACGACCGGGTCGACGTCGGGGAGGAGACCCGGCTCAAGCACCGCTACCTCGACCTGCGCCGCAACGGCCCCGCGCGGGCGATGCGGCTGCGCAGCGACGTGAACCGGGTCGCCCGCGAGCTGCTCCACGACGAGGGCTTCGTCGAGGTCGAGACGCCTACCATGACCCGCTCCACCCCGGAGGGCGCACGCGACTTCGTGATTCCCGCGCGGCTCAAGCCGGGCAACTGGTACGCGCTGCCGCAGTCACCGCAGCTGTTCAAGCAGCTCCTCATGGTCGGCGGCATCGAGCGTTATTTCCAGATCGCGCGCTGCTACCGCGACGAGGACTTCCGCGCCGACCGGCAGCCCGAGTTCACCCAGCTCGACGTCGAGATGAGCTTCGTAGACCAGGACGACGTGATCGCGTTGAGCGAGCGGATCATCGCCGCGCTGTGGCGGCTTGCCGACCATGAGGTGACGCTGCCGATCCCGCGCATCAGCTACGCCGAAGCGATGGCCAAGTACGGCACCGACAAGCCGGACCTGCGCTTCGACCTCGAGATCACCGAGATGACCGACTACTTCGCCGACACCCCGTTCCGGGTGTTTCAGGCGCCGTACGTCGGGGCCGTCGTGATGGCCGGTGGCGCCGACCAGCCGCGCAGGCAGCTCGACGCCTGGCAGGAGTGGGCGAAGCAGCGCGGCGCGAAGGGACTTGCCTACGTGCTTGTCGCCGAGGACGGCACGCTCGGCGGCCCGGTGGCGAAGAACCTCTCCGAGTCCGAGCGCGACGGCCTCGCCGACGCGGTGGGCGCCAAGCCGGGCGACTGCGTGTTCTTCGCCGCGGGGCAGGCGCACGAAGCGCGGGCGCTGCTCGGCGCGGCCCGCGACGAGATCGGCCACCGCCTCGGCCTGATCGACGAGGACGCCTGGTCGTTCGTATGGGTGGTTGACGCGCCGCTGTTCGAGCCTGCGGGCGCGACCGACGACGTAGCCGTCGGCCACGGCGAGTGGACCGCCGTGCACCACGCCTTCACCTCGCCCACCCCGGAGTGGATCGACAAGTTCGAGACCGACCCCGGCAACGCGCTGGCCTACGCCTACGACATCGTCTGCAACGGCAACGAGATCGGCGGCGGCTCGATTCGTATCCACCGCGCCGACGTGCAGAAGCGCGTGTTCGACGTGATGGGCGTGACCGACGACGAGGCAAAGGAGAAGTTCGGCTTCCTGCTTGACGCCTTCGCGTACGGCGCGCCGCCGCACGGCGGCATCGCGTTCGGCTGGGACCGCATCGTCATGCTGCTGGCAGGCGCCGAGTCGCTGCGGGAGGTCATCGCGTTCCCGAAGACGGGCGGCGGCTACGACCCGCTCACCGGCGCGCCGGCGCCGATCACCGCGCAGCAGCGCAAGGAAGCCGGCGTTGACGCCAAGCCCGAGCCTGGCGGCTAGCCGCGCAGCCGGGGCGCCCTGGCCGCTGGTGCGTCGATCGGCTCACCGTCGTCCAGCTCGACGGCGAGCGCGTCCGCCCACTCCACGAGCGCGGCGACGGCGATTCCGTGCGGTGGCCGCTCGGCGTAGGGGCCGATGTGCTCCGCGCCGCGCCGCAGCAGCCGTGCGCCACCGACGAGGTTGCCGCGCGCCCCGTGCGTGAGCCCGACAGCGAGTTGCGCCATTCCCTTCCAGAACTGCCGCTCGTCCGGGTCGTCCGAAGACTTCCAGGCGTCCTCGAACACCTCGTGTGCGTGAAACGGTTTACCCTCGTCCAGCAGTCGCTGGGCGTCGTCAATAGTGTGGGCGGGGGAGCGTGTTACACCTTCGGGCTGCCGCTCGACGCCTGCCGCGCCGTAGGGCAGTGGCCTGCCCAAACCGTCCCGTGGCCTGGCGTTTCGTGCCCTGCCCTCGTCGTCGCGGTCGCGGCCCCGGGGTGTGTGCTGTGACTCTTTGGTGCTTCTCATTGCGACTTCCACGCTAGTAGGCTCCGCAGCTGATGCACGTGGACACCTCTGCTCACGACGAACGGGTCAACGGCGAATCGCACGACAACGCTCTTGCCGCAGCGGTCGACGCTGCCGAGCTGGCGCTGGCCAACCGATTCGGCTCGGCGATCACGTTGTCCAAGCCTGAAGACCTCGCTGGCAGCGGGCCAGCCGTCGTCGTGCGCGCCACCGTGGCGTCCTCGCCGTTCTCGCTGCCACGCACTCTCGTGATCAAACACTACCCCCGGCCGGAGGACGACGCGAGTGATCCGTTCGCGGCGGAAGCGGTCAGCTACCAGCTGTTCACGGCGCTGACCTCGGAAGACCGGATGTGTCCCGAGCTCATCGGCCACGACGTGACTCACCGGGTGCTCGTGCTGTCCGACCTGGGCAGCGCGCCGACGCTTGCCGACAAGCTGCGCACCGGCGACGCGCGGGTCGCCGAGG
>WHUD01000025.1:0-2903 GCA_009377385.1 Actinophytocola sp. | reverse complement strand
CAGCTGCCAGGCGTGCTGGCGGACGTGCTCGGCGTCACGACGTCCGATGCGGTTATCGAGCAGGTCACCGTGGCGTCGCAGCGGCTCAACGAGGGCGAGTACCGGGCGTTCTCCCCGGTTGATCTCGCCCCGGAGAACAACCTCGTCACCAGCGACGGGGTGCGGTTTCTCGACTTCGAGCACGGCAGGGTGCGCAACGCCATGATCGACGTCGCACACCTTCGGGTGCCGTTCGCGTTCTGGCGCGGCGCGCTCGCCCTGCCAGCGGGGATGAGCGAGGCGATGATCGCGGCGTGGCGCGCCGAGGTGACCGGGCTCTGGCCGGGGCTCGCCGACGACGACGAGTTCACCGGCGCGCTGCTGGACAGCCACGTCGCGTGCGTGTGGACGCAGACCGCGCGGGAACTGCCAGGGCTCGGCGACGCAGGAGATGCCGGTCCGACAAGCAGGGCGGCGGCGCTGGAGTCGTGGTGGCGCGAGCTGGCGGCAAGGGCGGGGCAGCTCAATGCCGACGAGATCGCCGAGCATGCCGCCGCCGTCGCCGAGGGGATCGAGCGGAGCTTCGGCCCTGGTCTCGAGCTCGCGCTGTACCCGGCGTTCCGGTAGCTCGGCGCGTCGGTGCCACGCGGTAGCGTGTGAGCTGTGCAGGACGAACTGTTCACGGTCAACCGAGAGCTGAGCGACCCCGACCCGCACGCCTTGGACGAGGCTCCCGACCCCGCAGCGCCGCTCGCGGTTCGGATGCGTCCGCGCGGCCTCGGCGACGTCGTCGGCCAGGCGCACCTGCTCGGCGAGGGCGCGCCACTGCGCAGGCTGGTCGAGGGCGCCGCGCCGGCGTCTGTGATTCTTTTCGGCCCGCCTGGCACCGGCAAGACCACGCTGGCCTACCTGATGGCTGGTGCGACCGGACGCCGGTTCGTCGCGCTGTCGGCGTTGTCGTCCGGGGTCAAGGAGGTGCGCGGTGTCATCGACGCCGCCCGCCGCAGGCGTTCGCACGCCGCGGAGGACACCGTGCTGTTCATCGACGAGGTGCACCGGTTCTCCAAGACCCAGCAGGACGCCCTGCTCGGCGCCGTGGAGGACCGCACGGTGCTGCTGGTGGCTGCGACAACGGAGA
The DNA here is from genome assembly GCA_009377385.1 of Actinophytocola sp. GTDB lineage: Bacteria > Actinomycetota > Actinomycetes > Mycobacteriales > Pseudonocardiaceae > Haloechinothrix_A. Next base: position 1,786 of record WHUD01000025.1, on the reverse strand, counting down.
ACCCGTCGTTCTCGATCGTCTCGCCGCTGTTGTCGCGGTCGCTCGTGCTGCAACTGCGTTCGCTCACCGACGACGACATCAGCGAGGTCATCACCCGTGCGCTCACCGACGAGCGCGGTCTCGGCGACGCGTACGACCTCGACGACGACGCCCGCGCGCACCTGGTGCGGCTGGCGGGCGGCGACGCGCGGCGGGCGCTGACAGCCCTGGAAGCCGCAGCGGACGCCATGCCGACCGGGGAGCGGTCCATCTCGCTGGCCACCGTGGAGGCCACCGTCGACAAGGCCGCGGTGCGCTACGACCGCGATGGCGACCAGCACTACGACGTCATCAGCGCGTTCATCAAGTCGATCAGGGGCTCGGACGTCGACGCCGCGCTGCACTACCTGGCGCGCATGGTCGAGGCGGGGGAGGACCCGCGCTTCATCGCGCGCAGGCTGGTGGTGCACGCCAGCGAGGACATCGGCATGGCAGACCCCACCGCGCTGCAGGCGGCCGTGGCGGCCGCGCACGCAGTGCAGTTCATCGGCATGCCGGAAGGCAGGCTGGCGCTGGCGCAGGCCACCGTGCACCTGGCGACCGCGCCGAAGTCCAACGCGGTGATCACCGGCATCGACGCCGCGCTCGCCGACGTGCGGGCAGGCAAGGCGGGCACGGTGCCGCCGCACCTGCGCGACGGCCATTACGCCGGGGCCAAGCACCTTGGCAACGCGCAGGGCTACGCGTACCCGCACAGCGTCGCGGAAGGCGTGCTCGCGCAGCAGTATCCGCCAGACGAGTTGGTCGGCACGGACTACTACCACCCGACGGATCGGGGAGCCGAGCGCGTGCTCGCCGAACGGGTGCCGAAACTGCGCGCTGCCGTGCGGGTCACTCCATCGGCCGAGGACAACGCGCGGTAGCCTGGCAGGCCAGTGGAGGGTTCCGGCACGTAAGAACGAGGAGGCCCCGTGTCGCCAGGGCACATCGCAGCGCTCATCGCAGCAGGAGCATTCGTGCTGTTGGTCATCCTGCTCGCGATACCCCTGGTCAAGCTCGGCCGCACGCTGGACGAGGCCACGGTGGCGATCCGCAAGGCGCACGAGCGCAGCGACCCGCTGCTTGTCGGCGCCAACGACACCATCACGCACGTCAACACCCAGCTGGAACGCGTTGACGGCGTCACGGCGAACGTGCAGCAGGTGTCGAGCAACGCCTCAGCGCTGTCCTCGGTGTTCACCGCGACCCTCGGCGGCCCCCTCGTGAAGACGGCCGCGTTCTCCTACGGCGTGAGCAAGGCGATCAAGGCACGCAAGCAGGCCAAGGCGGGCGATCCCGGCAAGCACGCCCGAGGGACGAGCAGGAAACGAGGCAGGAAGTGAGGCGGATGTTCTGGCTTGGCGTCGGCATCGCCGCTGGTGTTGCGCTGTCGCGTAAGGCGAGCAACACCGCTCGCCAGGCGACCCCTGCTGGGTTAGCCTCGAACCTGGCGGATGCCATGCGCGAGCTCGCGAACGCGGCCGGTGCGTTCGGCGCTGAGGTGCGCGCTGGCATGACCGAACGAGAACAGGAGCTGCACGACACGGTGGAGCAGCGGACGGGCGTGCCGACACGGCACGGCGACACACAGCGGGGCCGCCACGCCTATAGCGCCGACCGAGTGGCCGACCGGGCGGCACGGCAGGCGCGAGCGCCCCAGGCGGACGGCTGAGCCGCGCTCGCCGCTGTCCGCCGCACCTGTCCGAGAAGATCCACCCAGCTGACCCGGCACGGGTCACGCCCCGACCACACAGGACCACCACGTGGA
>WHUD01000259.1:1302-1573 GCA_009377385.1 Actinophytocola sp. | reverse complement strand
GCGCACGCAGCGACAAACACGACCGACGGACCGTCGACCGGCTGCGCGGCTCCCACTCGATCGTTGATGGCCTGAGCGTCGAGCACGTCGACAAGAAGGCTGAACCGTTGTGCTGGCTGGCTGACCTGATCGTCGGCGCGTTCGTAGCAAACGAAGCGGGTGGCGACACGGATCCATGGGATGCGCTGGACGAAGCGCGCCTGCTCGAGGTGACGTGGTTACCCCATGACAGGCCATAGACAAGCGCAAAGCCCGGGGTCCCACGAAACGC
>WHUD01000259.1:0-1292 GCA_009377385.1 Actinophytocola sp. | reverse complement strand
ATCCGGAACTGGATCTCAACTATCGATCTACCATGACAAACCGTGCGGGCCACCGGGAAAATCCGAATACCCGGCCGCCAGGAGTCCCGACACCATGACCCATCTCGTGACCCGAAACGTCGTCAACCACCGGGGACACAGAGGTTTCCGAGACCGCCTGGCTGACCAAAGTGCCTGGTAGAGGCCATGGTCTACCCTGGCGTACAGCCTTGTAAACCGTAGGTCAGGGGTTCGAGTCCCCTTGTCGGCTCAGGGTGTGACCTGGGGAAACACTTGTTGACGTCGCGTCAGTAAGACACGTCAAGCTACAGGCGTGGCACAAAATTGGCACATCCACGTCTGCAATGGACTCGAAATGCTCCAGCCGGGATTGTGTTTTTCCAGGTCACACAACGCCCGGCAGTGGCCACGGCGCCGGCTATCGAGTTCGAGCCGTGGCACGAAACGTGAGATGACTCCGCGCGTAGACCGGTAGTACGGAGCGGCAAACCGAGGCACATTGCGCTCGGGATAACCCGGTCAACGCCATGACAACCACGAGGGTGACGATCGAGTATCATCAGCGTAGGCTTAAACCCTACGTTGGGAGTACCTGATGGCGCGATCAGCGGTTGGTGTTCCGCCGGAGTTGGCGCGGCGTTCGCCATCGGTGTTTCGCCCGCGCGACCTGACGGGGATCTACGCGCACCCGCGTGGGGAGATCTCCAGATTGGTGCGGACCGGAGCGGTACGCAGGCTCGCCACTGGCTACTACACCCTGGTGCCTCAGCATCGCTGGGGCGACCGGACTTGGTTCCCAGCCCCCCACGCAACCGCACTGGGAATCGGCCAGGCCGACTACGGTATCGCCGACGTGGCGTTGATGGGGGTGAGCGCAGCCCGCGTGCACAGCGCGATCCCTCGGGCGGTCGCGGTGGCCGTGGTGGCTGTACCCAAGCAACGGCCCGCGCTGACCATCGGCGGAGCACGCCTGGTGTTCGTACAGCGGGACGTCTCTCGCCTGGATGTGGAACGGACCACGACAGAACTTGGCGATGGATGGGTGACCACGGTGGAGCAAACGCTGCTCGATCTGGCCGCGCGCCCAGAACTCGGCGGCCTCGCGCGTGCCGACACCGAGGAAGCCATCCGGGCACTCGCGGCGCGTGCGGACTGGTCATCGCTGCGGACACTGGCCGAGCAGCAACACCGCCCAGCAGCGCTGGAAACCGTACGCGCGCTCGCAGGGAGCCAGGATCGTGCTTGACCCGCAGGAGTTGTCGCGCACGGCCAGCGCATTCGGTGTGGCCGAG
>WHUD01000258.1 GCA_009377385.1 Actinophytocola sp. | reverse complement strand
GAACCGCCGAGCAGGGATGCGTACCGCTCGTTGGGCGTCGAGTACGGCACGGCGCGGAACTTCGTCCCATGCTCCTTGGCCAGTGCGGCGAGCGCGATGTCGTCGACGCTGTCCCGTCCGACGGTTCCGACCTTCAGCTCGCCCGGCTTGCTCTTCGCGTCCGCTGCCAGGTCCTGCCAGTCGTCGTAGGCGCCCTTGCGGACGAACAGCGCGGACGGCATGGACTGCAGCCGGCACACGGCGCGGACCTCGTCCATCGAGAACGACGCGCTGCCGGCCGGTACGGTGGCCAGCGTGTCCTGGATGAGGATGGCCATGGCGTCACCGGGGCGCGAGGCGAGCATCTTCGTCATGCCCGTGCTCCCCGTGGCACCCTCGACGTTGACGACCGGGACGTCGACGCCGAGCTCGGGCTCCATCGCGCTCGCGACCGCGCGTGCCACCTGATCCGCGCCGCCGCCCGCGCCGAAGGGCGCGATCATGTCGACGGGTCGGCGGAAGTTCGCCTTGCCCGCTTCGTCGGCGGTGTTGCCCGACTTCCCGCACGAGGTGACGAACACGCTGACCACGACCAGCCCGGCCAGCAGGCTCGTGAGCGCTCGCCGGGAACGTCCTTGTTCTCTCGAGGCACACATCTCACATCACTCCTTCGATGTTTTCCACGTCCGATACGACTTGATTCCCAGGAACACCACCGCGATCACCCAGACGGCCATGAGCACGCCGCTGATCGGCCGCGTCACGAAGATCGTGATGTCGTTGCCGGAGGAGATCATGGCGGTGACGTAGTACCTCTCGGCCAGCGGACCGAGGATCGCCCCGAGGACCAGTGGCGCCAGCGGATAACCGCCGCGCTGCAGGAAGAAGCCGAGTATCGCGAAGCCCGTCATGATCCAGACGTCGGACATCGAGTTGCGCAACGCGAAGGCGCCAATGTAGGCGAACAGCACCACGAAGACCGCGATGTACGGCTCGGGAACGCGAAGCAGCCGGATCATCGGCTTCGTCGCCAAGATCCCCAGCACGAACATGATGATCAGCGCCCCCAGCAGCGCGGCGATCACCGTGTAGACCAACTCGGGCTGGTTCGCGAAGATCTGCGGTCCCGGCTGGATGTCGTGCAGCAGCAGCGCGCCCAGGATCACGGCAGTCGCCGCACTGCCCGGGATGCCGAGGACGAGCAACGGGATCAGCGCTCCACCGACGGTTGCCGTCGACGCCGCCTGCGGTCCGATGACACCGTTCGGGGACGCCATGCCGACCTCGCCCCGGTGCTTCCCGAACTGCTTCTCCAGCCCGTACGAGACGAACGACGCGACGGTCGCCCCTGCGCCTGGCACACCGCCCATGAGCGTGCCCACCGCGATCCCGCGACCGAAGCTTCCGGCTCGCTCGCCGATCTTTCTCGGACTCGGGATCGTGGTGCGTATGCGCGCGGGTTGCTGGGTGGTTCCACCGACGTAGTTCTGACTGAACCGCTGGATCACGTCGCCGAGCGCGTACACGCCGATCATGACGGCGAGGTAGTCGACGCCGTCACGTAGCACGGTGAGCCCGAACAGGTCGAACCGCACGGCACCGTACACGGTGTCGACACCGATCGTG
>WHUD01000257.1 GCA_009377385.1 Actinophytocola sp. | reverse complement strand
CCGATGTTGAGCACTCCGACGAGCAGCAGCGCGATGGCGCTGATGCTGATCACCGCGATGATGCGCGGATCCCGTTCCCCGAACGGCTTCATCGTGGCCTCCCCGCGCAGACCGTGTCGCGCTCGTTGGCCTCGACCGAGGCCGGCGACTGCAGCTGAATCGCCTGGCCGAGCAGGCTGACCCGCACGTCGGCCCGGCAGAGGTAGAAGTTGAACCAGGACCCGTACGAGGCGGTTCGGTTGATCGCCGCCAGCTTGCCGGGCAGTTGCCGCAGCACCTCGTCGACGGTGTGCTTGTTCGCCGCCAGGTTGCCCGACAGCTCGCCGAGGTGCTCGATGTCGGCCTTGAGCGGCTCACGGACCTCGCGCAGCAGTCCGCTGCCCGCGTCGAGCAGGTCGGCCATCTTGGGCAGCGACCGGCTGATGGTGTCGCGTTCGCCCGCGAGGCCACGCATCAGGTCGCGGAACTGGTCGATCAGCTCGGTCAGTTTCGCGTCCCGCTTGTCCACTGTGGCCAGTACTGCGGTGAGGTTGTTGACCACCCGGCCGATCACGGCGTCCTTGTCGGCCAGTGTTTTGGTCAGCTCGGCCGTGTTGCGCATCAGTTGCGCCAGCGTGCCGCTCTCGCCTTGCAGGGTCTGGATGATTTCGTAGGAGAGCTGGTTGACGTCCTTCGGCGACAAGGCTTCGAAGAGCGGCTGGAAGCCGTTGAACAGCACGGTCAGGTTCAGCGCGGGCTTGGTCTGCTCGACACCGAAAGTACCTCCTTCGGGCATCGGCTCCCCCTGCCCCGGTTCCTCGATGATTGCGAGGTAGCGGTTGCCGACCACGTCGGCGTAGCGGGCGTGGATCTGCGCGTCGCGATACACCGGAACGGTCTCGTCCACGTCGAAGGTCACCTTCGCCCGCTTGCCGTCGACGAGTTCGATCTCGCTGACCTTACCGACGACCACGCCGGAGAGGCGCACGTCGTCGCCTTCGTACATGCCGAGCACGTCGGTGAACACCGCAGAGTAGCTACGGCTCGGCACCAGCGAGAGGTTGCCGACCAGGGAGGCCAGCGCCGCGCCAACCACCGCCGTGATCGCCACGAACACACCGAGCTTCACCGCCGAGGAGGGCACACGCCTCATGGCACGCTCACCTCCCCACCGCGCAGCATCGGGCTGAGCATCAGCCCGGCCAGCGGCGGAACCTGCTCCGGCGCGGTATCCAGCAGCCGCGCGGCCATCGCGTTGGCCAGCCGTGAATCGGCGTCAGGTCGGCTGCCGCCGGCGGGCCGGTTCGTGGCAGCACGCCCGGCTGTCTGGCTCCCAGGGTCGCCGGAAAGCTGGCGGAACCGCTCCGGCACATACGGGCAGTGCGGCGCCCAGGACGAGATCCCACGCGGCAGGTTGGCGTTGTTGGCGTCGCTGTCCGGGTTGCTCGGCGCGTCCTCCGGGAAGGTGTAGGAAGGGCGGTCGACGAACAGGTCGATGCTCGCCGTCAGGTACGGCCCCTGCCCACCGAGCGCGCGGTTACCCACCTTGTTTGCCTTGACGAGCGCGTCGGTGAGGCAGGGGATACCGCGCGAGTACTCGGCGAGCAACTCGAGCACCGGCCGCTGCTTACCGGTCAGCTCCACGATT
>WHUD01000256.1 GCA_009377385.1 Actinophytocola sp. | reverse complement strand
CATGGGGGACCGAAGGCGTGCGGAGGCGACCAGGCAGTACGCCCTCAAGATCGGCCAGGATGTCGACCACCCCGGGATCATGGGGTGGGCACACGAGATGCAGGCATGGTTTGCCCTTACTACGGGGGACTACCGCCGCGTGATCGTGGCTGGTGAAGCCGGTGAGGTAGCTGCGAGGGACCACAGCGTCGGCGTTCAGCTGATCGCGCAGCAAGCAAAGGCATACGCCCGTATGGGCCGTCGAGACGACATGTTGAAGACTCTGGAGCGTGGCCGGGTCACGCTGGACGCGATGCCGTATCCCGACAACGTCGAGAACCATTTCGTGGTCGACCCGTCCAAGTACGACTTCTACGCCATGGATTGCTACCGCATGGCGGGCGAGAACAAGCTCGCCACGGAGCTGTCTGACGAGGTGATCCGCGTCAGCACGGGCTTCGGCGACGACGTGCGCTGGCCGATGCGAGTCGCCGAGGCCGAAGTCACGCTTGGCGTGGTCGCGGCACGCGAAGGCGACTTGGACGAGGCCGTGGCTCGTGGACGCCGAGCACTGTCCGTTGGCCGGAAGTCGATCCCGTCGCTGTCGTTTGTGGCGCAGGATCTTAGCTCGGTTCTGACCGAGCAGTACGCCGGAGAATCCGAGGCTGACGCCTACTTGGAGGAGCTTAGTGTCGTCCGGCGCCCTCGGTAGCGCCCACGACAGGCCGTCGGCGGGGTACCCGACTGACGCGTCCCAAACAGGCTGGATCCCAAGCGACTTGAGGGCCACAGTCGACCCCACGTCCGCCAAGTGCGCGTGTGCAGTTGGGGTTGCAATTCACCCCAGACCAAAACGTTGCACGCTTCTCAGAGTTTGACTCCGCGCCAGGTCGGAGAAATTCCGACCGGGTGCGAACACGTTGAACCGGAATTGGAAATCGTGTTGGGTTAACAGCCCTCACGGGTTCGAATCCCGTATCCTCCGCTCGCTGACCAGGCGAACGCCGGGCACCCCGATACGGGCGGCCCGGCGTTTCTTGTATTCGTCTCGGTTTCCGGCCTGTCGTCCGAACGGATCGGAAAAGTTGTACTGTTGCCAGACATCGGGGGCCAATCGGACGGAAGCGGCCATGAGCGTTCGATACGTGTGGCTCGGCATCGCACTCGTGGTGTTCCTTGGCGCCGCCAGTGTGTTCACTCTCCTCACGGGCAAGCCTGCCGGAAACCCGAAATCGTTCCGATTGAGCGCCGGTGTTGATCAGTCCGAGTACCGTCCGGGCGAGACGGTGCAGATTTCGGGCAATGCCTGTTCCCAATCCTTCTGGTGGTTCAAAGAGGGTGTCGGTGGAGGTGGCGGCGTCCATGTGATCTGGCACGTCGTCGACGAATCCGGCCGGACGGTGGCGGACAACTCCCACCAGCTCATGACAGCGGAGATGCGGCAACAGATCTGGTGGCCTCGCGGGTGCCGCAGCTGGAAGGACGAGTGGGATCTGCACTACTGGAACCGGCCGGACCAGTCGCGCAGCTATGCCGGACCAGCACGCGGCGACCCCGTGCCACCAGGGACGTATCGGATCGAAGCCACATGGCACATCAGCAGGTGGGTGGAGCGGCCCCTATCGGGAGACTCGGGCGCGTCGGCGACGCACACACAACTGTCCGATCCTTTTCAGATACGGCTGAACGAATGAGC
>WHUD01000255.1 GCA_009377385.1 Actinophytocola sp. | reverse complement strand
GGGTGGCCAGGGCCGGGATCGAACCGGCGACCTTCCGCTTTTCAGGCGGACGCTCGTACCAACTGAGCTACCTGGCCGTACGAGACACGAGGATATCGCACTCGGCGGCTACCGACCGCAGGAGGGTCACACCCGGAGCACTCGCAACCACTCAGATGCCCACGAAAGCACACAGCGGGCTTGCCGGAGCAAACCCGCTGTTCGGAGGGCGACCCTGACGGGACTCGAACCCGCGACCTCCGCCGTGACAGGGCGGCGCGCTAACCAACTGCGCCACAGGGCCAAACTGTGTTACGTACTCCCAACGGGATTCGAACCCGCGTTGCCGCCTTGAAAGGGCGGAGTCCTAGGCCGCTGGACGATGGGAGCCCGGTCGGTTCGGCGAACCGACCGACCGCGTTCCCAGAGCCATCGGAACGATTCCCTGGGAGCCGCGTACAAGCATACGGTACCGCCTCAACCTCTTATCAACGGGGGTCGCTCGTTCCCAGCGGTGCCCAGCGAGGCCTCTGCGCGAGAGCCGCGCCACACGCGCCATCCGACAACGCCGCCACGAGCGAAGCACACCGCAGCAATTAGGACACGCGGGTGACGTCATGAAACATGTTTAGGTAATCGATTGCCATGCTCGCAGCGCAGTAGTACGGTCGTCCAAGTCGCCGTCTAGGTGCGCGACCAGGGGGTGCGCATCTAGGTGGCGACAAATACGTGCGGGACCGCAGCCCAACGCCGTCACCGCTGCACCGGTGGTACGCCATCGTCGTCAGGGATCAATCCGAGCATGTCGAGCAACTGCTCGCAGTCTTGCGCTCCGAATGACCCACTGGCGACGGCGGCGCGCGCACGGCGAATCTGGTCGTCGGACACCCGTGTGGCTTCCGCACCTCCTGACCGTTGCGACGGCACGCCACCTGGTCCACGACCGGCCTCAGCGCCGTCGTACCGCATGAGGAATTCTCGGACTTCTAGCGACCCACCCACAGCGCCTCCTCACGCTCGACACGAACGGCAACCCGCCTGGCGGCGAGGCTAGCCAGGTCACAAGCATGACCACAGCCCCCCGCTGGGTGAACTATTCATCACGGAACGTTGTTCCGCCAGTTCGGCGTGCATTCGACCCAATTCGGGTGAGGGCGACAGAGCAACGAACAAGTAGCCGCGCGATGGCTACGGGATGGCGACTCGGTGGCATCTTTTTACCTTCAGCGGTCGCGATACCCCTGACTTTCATGTAACAATCGTGGTGCTGACACACCCCCGGTCAGCGCCTGTGGAGATCCCCTCCGGCCCCCGCGTTCCTCCCCCTGGCGCGGGGGCCTCTCCATGTCTTGACGTCTTTCGCCCACGCAACGTGGAGACGTCGAGACCTTTTCGTTATCGTTGCCGCGTGGCCTTCCGATTCAACTCACGCAACTCGAAACAACACGACGCAGCAGCACCGGCACCGCAGGCGCAACAAGCCGCACCGGACCAGGAGCTGGAGAGCTACCTCGCGGCACTGGCACCGGAGACGGCTCCCGAGACGACCGACTCCGGCAGGCGGTTCGGCGACGCTCAGGTGTTGCAGCTCCGGCTGAACCTCATCGCGAGCGACGAGCTCAAGCACCTCGCCCAAGCCCGCAGGACCTCGCCCCAGGCGCTCGCCCAGGAGTGGGTGCTGGAACGGCTGTCCTGGGAGGCCAACGCCGCCGCGCAACGTCGTCAGGCGCACCGCTACCACTA
>WHUD01000254.1 GCA_009377385.1 Actinophytocola sp. | reverse complement strand
CTGCATCAGCAGACCAGGCTCGGAAGTCTCCGGACAAACGGGGGAAGCTCAGATTCGATCAAACGGCGACTCGTGGCGCTGACCGAGAGGCTCGACGACATCGACCGGAACCTGGCCACGGTGGTCCAGCGGGCCCTGTTGTCACGTGATCGGTATTGGGAACGTTGGCCAGCTCAGTCGTGACCGGCGATGGCGACGAAGCGCCCCGTTGCCACTCTTCCGAACTGGCACGTCACGGCGCTGTCTATACGCGAGTTCGTGGTGATGGTGACGGGCGTGGGCGTGGCGGCGTTCGCGATGGTGTTGGGTCGGGTGTCCAGGCGAAGCTGAGGCAGCCGCCGATGATGCTGAGCAGCGTGCCGAGGAGGAAGCCGCCGAGGTTGGTGTAGATGAAGGCGGCGAGGGCGAGCAACACGGTCATGATGCCCAGCAGGATGCGCTGGTCGGGCAGGAACCACTGCAACGGGCCGATCGCGGTGATGAGCCCGCCCAGCAGGAACCCGGCCAGCCCGGCTACGCCTGGCAGCATCAGTACGGTGAACTGGTTGGCGGGCAGCAGCACGATGGTTAGCCCACCGGCCAGGGTGAATACGCCTGCCCAGAACGGCCTGCGCTGCCGCCACCGGCGCCACCACGCCAGCGAATGCCCCAGGCCCGGGTGCGGCATCAGAAGCATTCCCGCACGTTGCGTCCGGCGGTGAGGTCGACGGCGGAGAGTTTCAGCCCGCTTGTGGTGACCCAGCGGACGTCGGCGTGTAGGTCGAGCAGTACCGAGCGGACGGTGATCGGCAGCGTTCCTTGGTGACCGGAGTCGACGGGCGTTCCGTCGGGGGCGGTGTCGTGCCGGTTGAGTGCGAGCGTGTCACCGGCGAGGTTGGCGCCGTCGATGTTCTCGATGGCGAGTTTCACGTCGTCGGCTTGGAAGGGTTGTCCGTCAGGTTTGGTTTCCACTCGCAGTACGTAGTCGCCGATGGGGGTGTCGACCTTGCCTGAGCCGCACAAGCCGCTCGAGCGCACCCCGGACAGGCCGACTACCACGACGGTGTGTTTCTCGCCGTCCTGGGTTTCGAAGAACTGCGGGAAAGCGCTGTAGCCGGTGGCGGTCATCTCGTTGATCTTGATCTTGATTCGCTGCTGGCCTTCGGTGGCGATGGCGATCGGCAACGTGCCGTTGAGTACCCCGGTGACCATCAGGACAACGACGACGAGCGTCGGGGTCAGCAGCCCGAGGAAGCGGCGCCACCGCGTCCGTCCGGCTGTGACGGTCGTGCCCGCGGTGGTCGGATTCCCGGTTGTCATCGCGGCGCACCTTCCTCCACGCCGACGCGAGCGCGTGTGTCAACGCACCCGCCTCGACAAGACCCCAACGTCATGGAGCGATACTGACAGTCTCGCACAGAGACTAGCGGTTCACAATCTGGTTCCGGTCGTGGGTGTTGGCGGCGAGGAAGTCGTCGACGATGCGGGCGCAGAACGCTTCGTCAATGGGCTGCTCAGTGACCAGGCGGTTGAAGATGAGCGGCCCGACCAGCTGAGCCAAGGCGGTGTCGGCGTCGATGTCGGGACGCAGCGTCGCGCGCGCGTCGTCGCTGGTGAGGATGGCATCGAAGGGTTGTCCGTACTGCTCGATGATCCGGCGCCGCAGCAAACGCAGCCGCGGCCGCTCCTCGTCCTGCCCGCCAGCGGCGGGCTCGCTCGCGACCGAGCCCGGCAGGCTCAGCCCCAGCCAGGACAGCACCGTGAGCTGGAG
>WHUD01000253.1 GCA_009377385.1 Actinophytocola sp. | reverse complement strand
GACCGCGATGACGAGGGCGGGCAGCGCGAGCTCGGGCGCGGCGTGCCACGGCAGGTACAGGCTGATCGCGGGGAGGCCCGCCGGGATGTCTCCGATGCCGGCCACCTGCACCACGCCGGCGCTGCTCAGCAGCAGGCCCGCGATCGTGGCCAGCAGCATCCACGGGAAGACGGCGCTGATTCGCCGGCCCAGCACGACGATCCCGATGGTGACCAGCCCGATCAGGATGGCGGCGGGGCTCCAGGCGTCCGGCCGGGCGACGGCCTCGCCGGCGGCCACCACCGGGTTCAGCGCGGCCGAGTCGGCTCCGACCATGCCGGGCACCTGGGATGCGACGATCAGGATGGCCGCCGCGGCGGTGAACCCGGTCACCACCGGCAGCGACATCAGGTAGGCGACCGCGCCCCACCTGAGGAGGCCGAGCGCCAGCCGCGCCACGCCGACGAGCAGCGCGAGCAGGGCGGCGTAGGAGGCGAACCTGTCCGTGCCGGCCTGGGCGAGCGGCGCCAGGGCGCCGAACGTCAGCAGGCTGGTCAAGGCGACGGGGCCGGTCTGCAGGTACGGTGAGGACCCGGCGAGGGCCGCGGCGATGGGTGCCGCCGCGGCTGCGTAGAGCCCGTGGACGGGTGGCACCCCGGCCAGGTCGGCGTAGGCGAGCGCCTGCGGGATGAGGACCAGCGCGACGCTCACCCCCGCTACCACGTCGCCGCGCGTGGGAGGCGGCGGCCGCAGCGCCCGCAGCCGCGCCCGCGTCCGAGCTACCTCACGGAGCCGCGTGACGGCATGCAGTGCTCGGTTGGTCACTTGTGGTCAGCCCTCTGACCAGTTGCCCAGCGTGATCGGGCCAGCATGTCGCTCCCTTCCCCGGTCTGGTCTCCAGGACCGGGTACAGGGCACGCTACTGGCCCGCCGGCCGACACGCTGTGGCCTGGCCCACGTGGTGCCGCCGTCAGCCGGTGCCGCCGGTGCCGGCGACGGTCACGGACGTCCCGGCGTCGCGGAGCGCGCGAACGGCCGAGTCGTCGGCGCCGGAGTCGACGATGACCGAGTCGAACTCGCCGACGGCGGCGAGCCTGTGCAGGCCGCGCTGGGTGAACTTGCCGTGGTCGACCAGCAGCACTCGCTGCGCCGCACCCTCGATCAGCGCACGCTTCACCGCCACCGTGTCCTGAGACTGGTGGAAGCACGCGCCGCGGGTGATCGCCGTCGTCGACATCAGCAGCACGTCCATCTGCAGCGGCCGGATCGCGTCGACCGCCTGCGGACCGAGGAACGCGCCGTAGGCCGGGTAGTAGGTGCCGCCCAGCCCGATCAGGTCGATGCCGGAGGCGCCGGCGAGCAGCTGCATGGTAGGCAGGAAGTTCGTCACCACGGTGAGCTGCTGGCCGTGTCCGGCGAGCAACCGCGCCACCTCGAACACGGTGGTGCTGTCGTCCAGGGCGACGGCTTGCCTTGGCCGCAGCAGCCGCACCGCGGCCCTGGCGATCTCCCGCTTCGCGGCCACCATCACCTGCATCCGGTGGTCGACGTCGCCGTGGAACACCATGGACGGCTCCGCCGTGGCTCCCCCGCGCACCTTGCGCAGCCAGCCGGCTCGCTGCAGCGCCTCGAGATCGCGGTGCACGGTCATCACGCTGACGCCGTGCTCCGCGACGAGATCCTCGATGCGCGCGTGCCCGGCCGCGGTCACGTGCTCGCGGATGCGGTCTCGTCGCTCGCGCACCGGGGCGGGAACGCGGCGACGCAGGCCCTCGGCGTCGCGGT
>WHUD01000252.1 GCA_009377385.1 Actinophytocola sp. | reverse complement strand
CCGGTCGGCACGGTAAACGCCCGCTCCATCGGCATTTTCAGCGCCGGGCAACAGTCGGGGTCGAGCAGGGCGAGCAGGTGGCGTCCGGCGCGGCGCACCACGACGGGTGGTGACTGCTGAGCGAGGTCGATGAGCGTTTTCTCGTAGCCCGCGCGGTCGGTGTCGTCCACGTCGGCGGGGATGGCTGCCATGATCTCGGTGATCGCATCCACATGCCCAGGATTCAGGATGCCGTCGGCGGCCGCCTGGGCGGTCAGCGGCGCGGCGGCGGGCTTCTCGCTGGCGCCCTCGCGGATGGCATGCAGTAGTTCTGCGCGGGTGGCGCGCTTCTTCGCCTCGGTGGTGCCGATGCGCAGCAGGTCGCGCTGCAACACCCCCAGCGACGGATACCCGTAGGTGGCGAACACACCCCGTGAGGAGATCTCGGCCAGCACTTCGGCCTGCAGCGCTTCGGCGCGGTTGCGCAGCCGCTCGGCGGTCCTCAGCGCCTCGGTGAGCTCGGCGTCGGCGGACTGCCACCAGCCCTGCGGGCCGGGGTCGGGCCTAATGTCGCGGGGCGTCGCGGCGGCGTCCCGCCGGTTCGGGGCAGCCTTGCCCGCCGCTCACACCTGCGGCACTATCGATGCACGGTTCGTGACAAGCGGGAAGGCAGGGCAGCCGCACGGGTAGACGAGCATGATGACCTCCGCCATGACACACACGAGCACGGGCGGCACGGTGCTCGTGGTGGAGGACGACACCCGAGTGTGCACGCTTGTGACCTGGCAGTTGGAGACCGAGGGTTACACCGTCATCGAGGCGCCTGACGGTTCCTGCGCGCTGGAACGCATCAGCAACGACAAGCCGAACCTCGTCGTGCTCGACCTCTCGCTGCCCGGCGTCGGTGGGCTGGACATCCTGCGCAGGGTGCGCACCGCGGAGCGATCGGACGGTACCCCGTCGCGGCGACCCACCTGCTGCGCACCGGCATGCTGCGCGACGGCGCTGGGCTCGCCGCGGTGACCGCGCGGCTTGCCGCCGGGATGGGCGTCGGCGTGCGGGTGCTGCCGATGACCGAGGCCGAGGTCAGCACCACGGTCAGCACCGGAGACGGCTGCGAACTGTCCTATCAGGAGTTCCTGGTGCGCCACGGCGCCGCGCCGACGGTCGTCGCGGTGCGCCACGACGGCATGTCCGGCGCGCGGCCCGCACCAGGGGTGATCGAGGCGATCCGCGCCGCAGACGTCGTGATCATCGGGCCGAGCAGCCCCTGCGCCAGCGTCGACCCGATCCTGGGGCTTTCCGGGGTGTGGGAGGCCATCCGGAGCTGCGCCGCCGACGTCGTCGCTGTCACCCCGATCGTGACGCGGGTCCCGGTCGCGGGTACGGGGGAGGAGCGCAGGGCGGCCGCCCGCGCGGCGCTGCTTGCCGCCGAGGGCGTCCCCGCCACCGCGACGGCGATCGCCGCACGGTATCGCGACATCGGCGCGCGGTTCGTGCTCGACACGGCGGACGCCGTCGAGGCGAGCGAGATCCTGGCCGCCGGGGTGCCGGTGCGGGTGGCGGGGACGCTGCTGCATCGCGGCGCCCCGGCGGCGCCGCTGCTCGACGCCGTACTCGCCCGTCAGCGCGACCGCGTCGACGTCGGGACCGAACGGGCGCGGTTTCCACCCGGCCGGGGGACTGTGAGCGAGTTCAAGGGGCGGGACGCTCGGGTCAGTTCACGTTCAGTCAGCGAATAAGTCATAGGGCATATCCATATCGATGCAGTTGTGCAGGTCAGCGCGTCGCGTTGCGCCA
>WHUD01000251.1 GCA_009377385.1 Actinophytocola sp. | reverse complement strand
CAGGAGGGTTTCCAGGTTGTTCGTCACAAAACGATCTTGGAAGCCCTCCGCCTACTTTCCTGGCAGGACACGCCTTCACGTGATCTTCACGGAATCATTCATCTAGGCGAAGAAGTCAGCGACCCTGATCGGACAATCCCGCGAGCGGTCCTCCTCGCTTTGGCCATCGCCGTCGGTGTCTACGCCATCGTCGGGACAGCCGCCCTGCTCGCGGCGGGCCCGGATCGGCTCGCTGCCGCCGCGGCGCCGCTGACCGAGGCCGTGCACGCGGCGGGGATCGACTCCCTCGATCCGGTCATTCGCATCGGCGGCGCGGTGGCCAGCCTCGGTGCCTTGCTCGCGCTGCTCGCCGGGGTCGGCAGCGGCGCTGGCCCCGCTGGCTCAACCTCATCGGCATGACGGGCTGCCTCGTCCTGGTGGTAACCCTGCCCCTCGCCGCCGTGATCAGCGGCCTCGCGATGTTCACCCTCGGCCTTCTCGGACGCTACGTCGTGATCCGGACACACGACAGCGGTCAGGAAGCTTGAACTGGTCAGGCGATCCCGCAGCTCTTGCGGAGGAGGTCCAGCTGCCAACCGATATTCTGGTCATGCTGGCGGCGGTGTGGCCATACTCTGGAGGTGGGACAGTGCCTTCGCGATTGCAGGGTGCTTGTGGCTACCTCGTCGGATGCAGGTTAGGAACTGGCGGGACGGGATCGGTTGCCCGACCAGTTCGATGTGCTTGATCGCCAGGTTGGTGGGCAGCTGCACAAGGCGAGGGAGCAGTGCAATGCCGAGGCCATACGCGACCAGGGTGGCCACCACGTTCCATTCTCGTGCTTCGTGGGCGATCTCCGGGCTGAATCCGGCTGCGCTGCAGGCGGCCAGGACGTGCTGGCGTGACGAGGTTCCCGGCATGCCCAAGACCCAAGGTTCTCGAGCCGCGTCGGCAAGGGTGACGGCGTCGCGCTCGGTGAGGGTATGACCCGCCGGGACCAGCAGGTCGAACGGATCCCGCAGGAGCGCTTGTTGGTCGAACCGGCTATCGGTCAGTGCGGGGCCGTCGGGGATCGCTTCGATGACCGCGAGGTCGGCATGGCCGGCGAAGATCAAGTCGAAGCTGGCGGCTGGCTCGGATTCGACGATCCGCACGGTCAGCGCTGGGTGGCGGGTGCGTAGTTGGGCGGCCAGCGGGGCGAGCAGAGCCGAGACCGCCGTGGGAAACCCGCACAGGCGCAGGACGCCAGTAACCGGGCGAGCCGCGGTCTGGAGTGTCGCCTGAGCGTGCTGCCATCGCTCTTCGATGGCGTCAGCGTGGACGAGCAGATCTCGGGCGGCCTGGCTGAGCCGAATCCGCCGCCCGTCCGGCTCGAGCAATGTGACGCCGAGTTCCCGACCGAGGGTTCGGATTTGCTGGGAGGCTGCCGAGGGCGTCAGATGCAGCGCTTCGGCTGCCGCGGTGACCGTCCCGAAGTACGCCACGGCTCGGAGCACGTGCAACCGACGCAGGTCAATCATGTAGGTAATTCTTCACAGTAAGATCCATAAACAAAACCTAGACCTGAACGTAGTGCTTCGCCAACCTAGACCCATGGCGTCCTGCACGTACTGCTCCCGTCCGGACTACCTCCCTGCGCGGGTGCTTTCGATACATCGCACCGCGGATGGCCTGACGGTGTGGACACGCTGTCGCTGCGGATCACTCCAGGCGCGCGTTGTCGAAGCCGACGAGGACCGCGTCGTCGCACGCGGCTGCCCCAGCACGCTGATTACCCACTCCGCCGGACAGCATCGATCGCGCCGCGGATCACAGGCCCGTTCGTGCTAGGGCGTGTCTCACGGATCTTCGTGTGCGGGGCTGCGGAGCCAGATCTTGAT
>WHUD01000250.1:1199-1907 GCA_009377385.1 Actinophytocola sp. | reverse complement strand
GCCTGAGGGCCAGGACGGGGAGGACAACCCGACCGCGCCACTGCCGGGCGACGCACCGCCGCCGCAGCCGCCGACGGTGTTCGGTGATTCGATCGCCGACGCGATGGGTGGCGACCAGGAAGGCAGCCAGCCGGCCGAGCCGGAGGGAGTGACCCAGCCGGGTGCTCCGCCGGCAGGGTCCCCGTACGGGCAGGACCAGGGCCAGTCGCCGTATGGGCAGCCGGAGCCGGGCCAGTCGCCCTACGGTGGCTCACCAGACTACGGACAGCGCGGCACTCCGCCGTACGACCCGCCGCCGCCACCCGGTGCGTCCGGCTACGCCGCGCCAGGCGCCCCCGCGGTGCGCGTACTCGCGGAGCTGGGCAGGAAGCTCGCGGTCCAGGCCGGTCAGCCGCGAAGCACCGGTGGCGGTGTCGCGGTCACCTGACCACGCAGCCGTGCAAGAACTGGATGACCTGGTCGATCTCCGCGGGTACCGGGCCAGGTCCCGCGGCAGCCAGGGCCAGTCCGGCCCGATCCGCGTCGGCCACCGACGGGTCGTACGACATGACTGCGGCCAGCGGGATACCGTGCTCGTCGGCGGCCCGGCGGAGGAAGTCACGGTCCGTCACGTCGCGGGCCTTGTTGCCCAGCCCGTACACCCGCGGTATGCCGAGCTCCTCGGCCAGCGCCATGGTGCGCGCAGCGGTGATGACCGACTTCCGGCTC
>WHUD01000250.1:0-1189 GCA_009377385.1 Actinophytocola sp. | reverse complement strand
CTCGAGACCCGCCTCCATGTCGATGACGGTGACGTCGGCGTGCTCGTCGAGCGCCTGCCCGAGCAGGCTGCGCACGGTGGCATGCCCACCACACGTGCAGCCCGCACCCGCCTGCTCGACCCGCAGCGCCGTGAGCAGGCGGACGCCCGCCGGGGTGTCGGCGCCGTAGCTGGCGAGCAGTCCGGCCGTCGTCGCGTTTTCGGGTCCCGTCCCGACCACCAGCGAACGCGGCAGCGCGGGCATCGCGTCCAGCTCGGCCGCGGGCAGCCCGAGCGAGACCCCGAGGTTGGGGTTGGAGTCGGTGTCGATCGCCACGACGCGAGCACCCCGCTCCGCGTAGCCCCGTGCGAGCAACGCCGAGACCGTGGTCTTGCCGACGCCGCCCTTGCCGACCACGCCGAGCTTCACGTCGACCTCTCCCATCAGGCAACGACTAGTGACAATACACACCTACCGCGGGCAGAATAGCCATTGTAGTGCTGAAACGCGACGCGGGAAGGGACGCCGGCATGGTGCTCTGGTGGATTGGCAACGCGTTCGGCCTGCTGATCGTGATTCCCCTGGTCGCGGTGTTGGCGCTTCGGGTGCTCCGGCAGGCCAGGGAGATCGACCGGTACGCCCACGACATCCTCACCCACGGCGTGCTGCTGGCCGGCAACCTCGATCCCTTACCCGCTCTGCTCGACACGCGGGACCGGGTCGGGGAGGTCACGGGCAACGCCGTCCGCTACGTCACCGCGCTCGAGCGACTGGTCTAGGAGACAGGAGAGGGGTACCCAGTATGCCTCCTGCAGCCATCGGCACCCTGGTGTTCGCCGGGCTCTTGGTGGTGGCCCTGGCCTTTACGCTGATCCGGGTGATCCTGCTGCTGCGCCGGATTCTGCACACCTTGGGCAAGGTGTGCTTCGGCGTACGCGCGATCGCCCTCCGCACCGAGCCGATCGCGCCGGCTGTCGGCGCGGTGAACGAGGATCTCGCTGCGGTCGCGGACGGCCTCGAGAACCTGGCGGCCGAGGCGGCTGCCGACAAGGCCGGGGCACGGGTGTCGTAGGAGTAGGTGGGGCATGGCACTGAAATTTCGCTGCCGTGACGCAGGCGTCGTATGCGGCAAGGTGACCAAGGCCGCGGACAAGGACGGATTGCTGGCCAAGCTCGCCGACCACGCGCAGAAGGCCCACGGCGTCGAGTT
>WHUD01000024.1 GCA_009377385.1 Actinophytocola sp. | reverse complement strand
ACCGCCTACCTCGAGGCTGGTGGGGTGCTCGAGGCCTGCGCCCGGGCGCTGTTCGTGCACCCGAACACGGTGCGCTACCGGCTGAAACGGGCCACGGAGCTGACCGGACGCAACCCGATGGACCCGCGAGACGCCTTCGTGCTGCGCATCGGGTCCGTCGTCGGCAGGCTGGCCCGCTCACGGGGCACCTGGTGAGTCTGTGAGCAACGTCTCAGGCCGGATGCTACCGGCCGTCGCACGGCAATGCTATGCGAACTCGACAAGAGTCAATCGCCACAATCCGTTCATGTCCGGGAAACGTTTGGAGGGTCCCTCCAAATCCACCGGAGGTACTTCGTGCGCCGCGGCATCCCCGAAACCGGCGTTGACCGTGTTCCCTTGAGACGTGACCTTCGCTGTGCTCGCTCCAGGACAAGGCTCCCAGTCCCCAGGCATGCTGACGCCGTGGCTCGACGTCGACGGCGCGCGCGACCGCATCGACCGCTGGTCCGAGCGCGCCGGGCTCGACCTGCACCGGCTTGGCACCACCGCTGACGCCGACGAGATCACCGACACCGCCATCACCCAGCCGCTGATCGTGGCGCTGTCGCTGCTGTCGTTCGATGCGGCCGAGCAGCGCGGCACGCTGCCAGCCGACGCCCCTGTCGCAGGCCACTCTGTCGGCGAGCTGGCCGCAGCGGCCGTCGCGGGCGTGCTCGACGCCGACGACGCGGTCGCGCTGGCCGCCGTGCGGGGCGCGGAGATGGCCAAGGCATGCGGGCAGGCCGAGACCAGCATGGCCGCCGTGATGCTTGGCGACCCGGAGGAGGTCGTCGCCTGGCTCGCCGACAACGGCCTCGAAGCCGCGAACCAGAACGGCGCAGGTCAGATCGTCGCCTCCGGCGCGGCCGACGCCATCGCCCGCATCGTCGCCGAGCCGATGGCGGGCACCAAGGTGCGTCAGCTCCAGGTGGCTGGCGCGTTCCACACCCACTACATGAAGCCGGCCCGCGAGGCGCTGGAGTCCTACGCGGGCGGCGTCACCGTGCGCGACCCCGCCCGCCCGCTGCTGTCGAACTACGACGGCGCCGTCGTCGAGAGCGGCACGGAATACCTGCGACGTCTCGTCAACCAGGTCACCAGCCCCGTACGCTGGGACCTCACCATGGACACCCTGGCCAAGCTCGGCACGACGAGTACCGTCGAGCTCGCCCCAGCCGGTACCCTCACCGGCCTGGTACGGCGCCAGCTCAAGGGCACCGTGACGACCACGGTCGCGCTCAAGACCCCGGACGACCTCACCAAGCTTGCCCCGACCGACGAGGACACCGCATCGTGACGACCCTGCGCCAGTCGACCGGCGTCGCAGCCACCCGCATCCTGGGCATCGGGAGCTTCCAACCGGAGAAGGTCGTGACCAACGACGACCTCTCGAACCTGATGGATACCTCGGATCAGTGGATCCGCGACCGGGTCGGCATCATCGAGCGCCGCTTCGCCGACAAGAACGAACTGCTTGTCGACATGGCGGTCACCGCAGGCGAGCGGGCGCTGGCCGACGCAGGCGTCGAGCCGTCCGATGTGGACACCGTGATCATTCCGAACTGCACCATGCCTTCGCCGATCCCGAACGCGGCGGGGCAGGTCGCCGACCGGCTCGGCATCAAGGCGGCTGGCGCGTTCGACCTCAACGCCGCCTGCGCCGGGTTCTGCTACGGCCTCGGCGTGGCATCGGACCTGATCAAGGCGGGCTCGGCGGGCAGGGTGCTCGTCATCGGCGCGGAGAAGCTCACCGACGTCGTCGACCCGCTTGACAGGGCGAACGCGATCATCTTCGCCGACGGCGCGGGCGCGGCGGTTGTCGGTCCGTCGGAGATACCGCAGATCGGGCCGGTGGCCTGGGGCAGCGCCGGCGACCTCGTCGAGACCATCTACATGCGCGACCACCGCTACATCCACCAGGAGGGTCAGTCGGTGTTCCGGTGGGCGACCACCAAGATCGCCCCGGTGGCGCTCGAGGCCGTCGCCGCCGCGGGGCTTGAGCCGTCCGACATCGACGTGCTCATCCCCCACCAGGCCAACCTCCGCATCGTCGAGGCCATCGCCAAGCGCCTACGTGCCAAGGGTGCGCGGGAGGACATGGTGGTCGCCGACGACATCAAGTACTCGGGCAACACCTCGTCGGCGTCCATTCCGATGGCGCTCGACCACATGCGCGCGGCGGGCACGGTCTCGCGGGCCGATGTGGTGCTGGCCGTCGGGTTCGGTGCCGGGCTGTCCTACGCGGGACAGGTCTTCATCGCACCCTGATCATCACCCACCCCGCCACACCGCGCGGGGTGCAACCAAGGAAGGAAACGGGACACACATGGCTGACAAGCAGCTCACCGAGCAGGACATCGTCGCAGGCCTCGCCGAGATCGTCGAGGAGGTTGCCGGAGTCGCGCAGGACGAGGTGACCAAGGAGAAGTCCTTCGTCGACGACCTCGACATCGACTCGCTCTCGATGGTCGAGATCGCGGTGCAGGCCGAGGACAAGTTCGGCGTCAAGATCCCGGACGACGAGCTTGCCAACCTCAAGACGGTCGGCGACGCCGTCACCTACGTCGCCAGCAACTCCTGAGCGGACCTGACACGGGCCGCCGCCCGACCTACTCGGAGGGACGATCATGAGTAACGCCGACGTCGTGGTAACCGGACTCGGCGCGACGACGCCGCTCGGCGGAGACGTCGAGTCAACGTGGGACGGCCTGCTCGCGGGCCGCAGCGGGGTCGCCCAGCTCAACGAGGACTTTGTCGAGCGGTTCGACCTGCCGGTCAAGATCGCCGCACGGCTCGCCGTCGATCCGGCGGAGGTGCTGCCGAGGGTCGAGGCTCGGCGGCTCGACCGCTCGGAGCAGGTCGCCATGATCGCCGCTCGGCAGGCATGGCAGGACGCGGGCTTCGGTGAGGACGGCGTCGACCCGGAGCGGCTCGGCGTCGTCATCGGCACCGGCATCGGTGGCGCGACGACCCTGCTGAACATGGACGACCTGCTGGAGACAAGCGGGCTGCGCAAGGTCTCGCCGCTGACCGTCCCGATGCTGATGCCGAACGGGCCAGCGGCCTACGTCGGCCTCGAGCTCAAGGCCCGCGCCGGGGTGCACGCTCCGGTGTCGGCCTGCGCGTCGGGCGCGGAGGCGATCGCGATGGCGTGGCGGATGCTGCGCAGCGGCGAGGCGGACGTCGTCGTCGCGGGCGGCGCCGAGGCCTGCATCGCGGGGATCACCATGGCCGGCTTCTCTCAGTCGCGCACCATGAGCACCCGCAACGACGACCCCGCTGCGGCATCACGGCCGTGGGACGTCGAGCGTGACGGCTTCGTACTCGGCGAGGGCTCGGGCATCGTGGTGCTTGAGCGGGCCGAGTACGCCAAGGCGCGCGGCGCGCGGATCTACGCCTCGCTGCCGGGGATCGGCACCAGCGCCGACTCGTACCACATCACCGCGCCGGACCCGGAGGGCACGGGCCAGGCCAGGGCGATGCGGGCGGCGCTGCGCACCGGCGACATCGACCCGGCGCGGGTGGGTCACGTGAACGCCCACGCCACGTCCACGCCGGTCGGCGACGTCACCGAGACCGTCGCGGTGCGGAAGGCGATCGGCGAGCACCCTGTGCTCACCGCGCCGAAGAGCGCGCTGGGGCACCTCCTGGGTGCTGCCGGTGCGGTGGAGTCGGTGACGACGGTGCTGTCGCTGTACCACGGGCTGATCCCGCCGACGCAGAACCTCAACGAAATCGACCCCGGCGTCAGCCACGACGTCGTCACCGGGGAGCCGCGCAAGGTCGACCTCGACGTCGCCATCAACGACTCGTTCGGGTTCGGCGGCCACAACGTCTCGCTGGCCTTCGCGGCGGTGTAGATACCCAGGATTGCGGCGACGGACGCTTTCGGTGCGCGCCGGAGGCGTCCGTCGCAGCGTCGGGTGTCGTAACGTGCCGTTCAGTGCGACGGGCTGGTCGCGGTCCTAGGATTCGCGACAAGAAGCCCGCAGACTGGACAGACGTTCTCCGAGCCACGGGGTGGTGACGGCTGTGTTGCGACACGTCTGGATCCGCACGTTCAGCGACGGCCTGGTGCGCGCCGACCAAGTCGTCGGGATCACCGCGCATCGCACCCCATCCCTGGTCGGCAAACCATCGAGATGGCTGCTCGACATCTCACTCATTGTTCCCGCCGGGAGCGGGACAACCGACGGCTGGGACATCTCAGATCTGCACCGAACGATCCTGCAAACCGACTGGGAGCCGCGCGGCGCAACCGACTCGCTCGCCAGGCTGCTGCACCGGCTGTCCGGTGAAGGTCAGGGCGGTGTGATTCGCGCGGTGGCCGCAGACCGCGACGTGCGGTTCGAGTTCGACCCGTTCGTCGAGCCCGACAGCTCCATCGCAACGAACTCGCGGCAATCGTAGGTACAACTCCCGCCTCGCGAGGGTGCGACTCGCGCGGCCGAGGGTGCGACTCGCGCGGCCGAGGGTGCGACTCGCGGACCAGGGCGCGGCGTGCCCGGTGGCCGGTCAGCAGGCCGCCATCTCCGGCACCGTTCCCGGCGGGACGACGTCGATCTTCCAGTGGCCCTGCTCAAGTGCGATGGGCAGGGCGAGCCACCACCGGATGCAGCGGCGGGGCAGGTTCACCGGCGCGTCGCGCATCTCCTGCGTGCTGGTGAAGCTGAGCAGCACCCGCATGGTGTCGTCGTGGGCGGTCTCAATGCGGTGCACCAGGATGTTGCCGTCCTGGGTGGACCGATAGTCCCGCAGCCACTGCTGCTCGGTCTTGGCGCGCACCCGCTCACTGGTGACCGCCGTCTTCCAGCGGTCGTAGTTGCGGCCGTTGATGCCGTCGAAGTACGCCTGCAGCAATCGGCGCACCGTCTCGTCGTGCGGGTGGCGCGCCGCGTCCGGGGTGAGCTTGACCAGCGGCGAGCCTGGCTGCTGTCCTGGCGCGAGCGAGCTCGTCTTCGGCAGGCTGACCGGTCCGATGGCGGCGTCGCTGTCGGCCTGCTGGTACAGGTCGCGCGCGAGCAGGCCGCCCGCGAGGGCGACCGAGACGACACCGATCAGCACCGGCACCAGCCAACGACTGCTCACGCTGGCGTTCACGATCGCTGGCACACGGCCAGCTTAGTAGTTCCCGACCAGACGAGTGATCAACCGACCTGGTGCAACCAGGTGACCGTCGCGCCGTCCCCGGCATGCCGGAACGGTTCCAGCGCCTCGTCCCAGCTCGCGCCGAGCAGTTCGTCGATCTTGTGCGCGAACTGCTCCCCCGCCCTGCTGGCGCTGGCGAGCGCGCGGAGCTGGTCCTCGGCCACGATGATGTCGCCGTTCGCGCTGGTGCGGCCGTGCCAGAGACCGAGTCCTGGGGCGTGGCAGAACCGCTCGCCGTCGACGCCGGGGCTTGGTTCCTCCGCGATCTCGAAGCGCACCATCGGCCACGCCTTGAGCGCGCTAGCGAGCGCGCCCGCAGTGCCCGCTGCGGCACGCCACGCGCATTCGGCGCGCAACTGCCCTGGCGCAGCTGGCTGCGCGGTCCACTCCATCTCGGCCCGCTGTCCCAGAGCGCCAGAAATAGCCCACTCGACGTGCGGACATACCGCAGCTGGCGACGAGTGGACATACACTACGCCACGGCTGAGCTCGCGTGCGCTCACTGCTGACCTCCGCTTGTCGACGGTGCTGAATTGACGAGGAGCATCTTCCCCTACGACCTCGTCAATAGCCCCGGAGTTCAGTCACTGAGCGCGGGCTTGCTCTCCTTTGTGGTCACACACTATGTCATGTCGCCCCATCCGCACCAGGTGTCACAACGAAAGATGGCTCACCGGGAGCCACACGGCTCACCGGGAGCCACGACACGACACGATCGTGTCATAGCCCCCGGTGAGTTTCGGTGGACTGCCTAGGGTGTCGAGGTCAGGTGCTCCACGGCGTCGACGACGTCGACAAGGCCAGCGCCCTTGTCGTAGCTGGACGTGTAGCCCTGCACCGGTTCGTACGGCGCGCCGTCGGTGTATTTGTACGCGGACGCCTTGAGCGCTTCCTCGATCTCGGCAGGGGTCGCGTCGGGCTTGGCCTGGAAGAGCTGCGCCACGATGCCGGTGATCTGCGGCGCAGCCATCGATGTCCCGCTGATCACGTTGTATGTGCCGACGTCGAGCGCGCCGGGCCCGTTGTACGACTCCCCGCCGGTGCTGCAGATCAGCAGGTACGGGCGGCAGGCGGACACGATCTCCTGGCCGGGCGCCGAGATGTCCGGCCAGGTCGACGAGTCCTCGGCGAGACCGCGCGACGAGAAGTCGGAGACCTTGCCGTCACGGGTACCGGTGCCTTCGTCGAAGTACGACGCGACGGACAGCACGCCTGGGGTCGGGTCCTGCCCTGGCGGGTTGGACAGGTTCTTCGAGCCGTCGCCGCCGTCATTGCCATTGGCCCAAACCGTCACGACGCCTTCTTCCGCCAGCGCGCGCTGCAACTTGACGGTCGCCGACTTCGGGTCGAACTTGCCACCGCCGCTGGGACCGTATGAGTTGTTGATCACCTTGATCGGCGGGCACTCCTCGGCGGAGACGTCCGGGCCGCATGGCGCCTCGTGGTTCTCGAGCACCCAGTCCAGCGCGGCGTTGGCGCCAAGGATGACGAGACCTGCGCCGGTCGAGAGGGACACGACCTTGGCGCCGGGAGCGGAGCCGCCGACGTCGACGCCGGACAGCGAGTACGGCGCCCCTGCCGCGATGCCGGACACGTGGGTGCCGTGCCCGCCGACGGAGAGCGTGTCGGTGTCAAGCGGACCGGCGTCGACGATGCAGCCGGTGTCTTGGTCGGAGGTGCAGAGGCTCTTGAGGTTGCGCACCACCCTGCTTGAGCCGTCCTCCGCGGCGAAGGCAGGGTGGCTCGGGTCGACGCCAGTGTCAATGATGGCCACCGACGAGCCTCGCCCGTCGAGCGGGTCTCCTGTAGGGCTCGTGCGCGCGAGGCGCGCCTCGGCGCTGCGGGTGGCGACGGTGCCCGATGAGGCGAACATCTTGATGGGGTCGTTGTTTTCGACGTAGGTCACGCCGTCGGCCTGGCGCACCTCGCGCACTTGCTCGACGGTGCCGGTCGCTGCCACGACGCCGATCTCGTCGAAGCTGGTGACGCGGCGCATACCGGAGTCGGCGATGGCCTGCTTGGCGGCCGCAAGGTCAGTGCCGTGCACCAGCGTGGTTATCTGCGAGCCGCCGGAGAGGCTGCCCAGCAGTCCTCCGAGGGAGTCCGACACCGGCGCGAGCGGAGAATCGCTTTCTTGTGCGGAAGCGCTCGTAACCCCGAACATGGGCAATGCGAGCGCGGCGGCCGCGGCCACCGCTAGCTTCCGGCGCCACCGTGAGCGATCGGTCATGCTGACCTCCTCGTCAATGTTCATCCATTTGGGCGACCATCAATTGGGTCTACACAACTAGGTGAGCCGGCCCATGGTCAATAATGACGCCTAGGTCACGATGAATTTTATTTCGTGATGTACATCACTGCGGCACGATCTGACTGGTAGTGAGCCGGTCACGCTGCGCAATAAGTGGCCAAGTCGAACCCACTCGATCGCATGACTGGATAATCTGTGCCCGTGACACCGAACGCTGCGCCGAACCCACCATCGCGACACCACGCGAAGCGGAGGCCGACATGCGGCTGATCGGTGCAGGAGAACCGAGCTCTCTCATTGCGGCCGACGTCAGCGCGAGCCTGCGCGGCCTCGGTCGAGGCGACGAGACCGTCGGCGGCATCGCGCTGATGAACGTGACACCGCACGGCTTCACCGAGCCGTTCGACGCCGTCGTCGTCATGCCGCACGGCGTGCTGCTGATCAGTGGCGTCGAGCTGCCAGGGCCCACCATGCGGCTGGACGCGCCGCTGTACGGACAGTGGAAAGCCGACAACTGGCCACTGGTCGGTTCGGGTGAAGCGGCCAACCCCGGCGCGCCAGCGCTGGCGGCGTCCCGGCACCTCGCACAGCGGATCGCCCACGAAGCCGGGCTGACGGCGCCCGTCGCGACCGTGCTGGCCGTCGGTCCGTTCGTCGACGAGGTCACGCCCGGTCAGGGCGATCTCGACCAGCCAGTGCGGGTGCTCTACCCCACGATCAACCGGCTCAAGGACGCCATCGCGGCACTCACGCCGCGCGGCCCGTACCCGTGCTCCGTGGAGCAGGCGCGGGCGGTGCTCCGCGCGGTCGATCCGGCGACACCGATCCAGCAGGACACGGCGTTGGCGCAGGAGGGCTTCCCGAGCGCAGCGACGACGGCGCGGGCTGGAGGCGCGGGGTTCGATGCGCCTCAGGTGGGAGCGCCGCAGTCCGCTCCGCCTTCGGCGGGGTCGATGTCGTCCCCGGCGCAGGGCACGCCGCAGTCCACCCCACATGCGCCGCACGGCACGCCCGCCTCCGCAACGCCGTCGGCGGCGATGCTGTACGGGGCCACGCCCGCGCGGCCGCCGTCGTCCGGTGGTGCTCCGTACGGGCAGCCGCCCGCCGCGTCGGCCCCGGCGGTGCCAGGTGCGACGCAGTCCGTGCCGGGTTCCCCACACCCGGGCGCATACGTCCCGCCGCACCAGCAGTCGTCACGCGGCACACGGCAACGTTCGGCGCTGCTGCGCCCGCTGCCGATCGTCGTCGTGTGCCTGCTCGTGGTCGGTCTCATCACGGTGATCGCGGTCGCGACGGCCGTAGCAAGCAATTCCTCCCCTTCCGACGCCAGCACATCACGCATGCCCGACCTGGTCATTCACCACGTCGACGGTCTCGACTTCCAAGTCATGGCCGCAGACACCGAACGGCGATGCGCATCGCACACCTACGGCGATCTGCGGGCCGCCATGGCGAAAGCGGACTGCGCGAGTGTCCACCTGGGCAGCTACCTGACCCGTGTGGACGACCGGCGTGCCGCCGTCAGCGTGGCCGCCTTCGAGTTCGGCTCACCGAAGCAAGCCAAGCGGATCGACAAGCTGGTGACCACTACGGGAACCGGCTGGGCACTCGACCTGGCGACTGCCCGCGACTCCTGGCCGGACGCATCCGGTATCGGCATGACGTCCTATCGCAGCGCCACCTCCGGCGCCCAACTACGCCTGGTCCGGACCGTCTGGCTGGATGAGTCCGATCAGGGCGACGCCATGTCGCTCACTCCGGTGGCACAGCGCGCTTTCGCTGTACCTATGCCGAACTTGCGCTGAACTTCGAACGGGGACTGTCGGATGCGCGGCTTACGGTGGCAGGATCAGTCGCACCCGACCCGAGGGGGTTCGCCACGATGACGCCGCCGCCCGACCTCAACCGGCGCGTGAGCCGAAACGAGCACGACATCGAAGACCTCTACCTGATGCTCGACGAGACCAACAAGACGGTCTCGCGCATCGCCGTCACGCAACAGGAACACAGCGCGATATTGACGCGGCATGGTGCCATCCTGGACTCGCACACTGCGATGCTCGACTCACTCACGACCAAGGTCAACGATCACAGCACGAAGCTCGATGAGGTTCTGACGATCCTGCGCAACACCCGCGGCAGCAACTAGCGCCGCAGGCCAGCCACACGCCTTGGCGGGCACGGATACGCCTCCGCGCCCGCCAAGGCAAGGTCGAACGACCTACAGCTGCTTCAGTTCCTCGACGATCTCCGCCACGGACGACTTCGCGTCACCGAAGAGCATGTTCGTCTTCGAGTCGTGGTACAGCTCGTTCTCGATACCGGCGAACCCAGGGTTCATCGACCGCTTGAGCACGATGATCGAGCGGCTCTGATTCACCTTGAGCACGGGCATGCCGTAGATGGGCGAGTCCGGGTTGGTCTCGGCAGCCGGGTTGGTGACGTCGTTAGCGCCGATCACCAGCGAGACGTCGGTCTGCCCGAACTGCGAGTTGATCTCGTCCATTTCCTTCAGCGACTCGTACGGCACGTCGGCCTCCGCGAGCAGGACGTTCATGTGACCCGGCATCCGGCCCGCGACCGGATGGATGGCGTAGTCGACGTTGATGCCCTTCTCCTCGAGCAGCTCGGCCATCTCCTTGACGACGTGCTGCGCCTGCGCCACCGCCATGCCGTAACCGGGCACGACGACGACGTTGCTGGCGTAGGCCATCTGGATCGCCGTGTCGGCAGCGCTGGTGCTCTGCACCGGACGGTCCTCACCGCCGCCGGCGCCACCGCCGGTGCCGCCACCCCCAAAGCCACCGGCGACGATCGCCGGGATGGAGCGGTTCATGGCCTTGGCCATCAGGTTGGTCAGGATCGAACCGGACGCACCGACGATCATGCCCGCCACGATCAGCGCGGTGTTGTCCAGCGCGAGACCCATCGCCGCCGCCGACAGTCCGGTCATCGCGTTCAGCATCGAGATGACCACGGGCATGTCGGCGCCACCGATCGGCAGCACCACCATGAGACCGACCGCCGCTGCCGCGACGAGCAGCCCGATCATCAGCAG
The DNA here is from genome assembly GCA_009377385.1 of Actinophytocola sp. Classification (GTDB taxonomy): domain Bacteria; phylum Actinomycetota; class Actinomycetes; order Mycobacteriales; family Pseudonocardiaceae; genus Haloechinothrix_A. Next base: position 29,856 of record WHUD01000024.1, on the reverse strand, counting down.
TTCGGAGTCGCCGCCGACCGCGATGATCACGCCGAGCACCAACGCGGCGGCCAGCACCAGGAAGTTGACCGGCTGCTGGAGCTTGCCGAGCGTGATCGGCTTGCTCGACAGGAGCTCCTGCAGCTTGCCGAACGCGATGTTCGAGCCCCAGAACGAGATCGACCCGACGATCGCGGCGAACAGCGACGCGATCGCCACGTAGCGCGGCTCAGGCGCATAGCCCGAGGTGTCGCGGAACTCCGCCCACGCGATCAGCGCGACCGCGCCACCGCCGACGCCGTTGAACAGCGCCACCATCTGCGGCATCGCGGTCATCTTGACCTTCTGCGCCGACGGCACACCGACGATCGTGCCGACGGCGACACCCGCGACGATCAGCCACCAGTTCTCGCCCATCTCGTCGATGAGCAGCGTCGCGATCACCGCGATCGCCATACCGACGGCGGCGATCCAGTTGCCCTGCACCGCCGTGCGGGGCCCGGTGAGCTTCATCAGGCCGTAGATGAAGAAGGCGAACGAGATGATGTAGAGGCTGTTGATGAATACCGGGTCGTTGATCCAGCTCACTTAACGGCCCCCTTCTCACCGGGCTTGGTCTTGAACATGCCCAGCATCCGGTCGGTCACTAGGAACCCACCGACGACGTTGATCGTGCCGAACACCACCGCGACGAACAGGATGATCTTGCTGAGGACGCCGTCGACGCCCTGGCCGAGCACGATCAGCGCACCGAGCACGACGATGCCGTGCACCGCGTTGGTCGCCGACATCAACGGCGTGTGCAGCGTGTTCGGCACCTTGGAGATCACCAGGTAACCGGCGAACCCGGCGAGCACGAGAATGGCAAGGTTCTGTACCAGGACGAGGTACTCCATCAGCTTTCCTCCGAATCCCCGGCCGCGGCCTGTGGCAGCCTGTCCTTCCCAGCGACACAGGCTCCCGCGACGATCTCGTCGGTCGGGTCGATGGCGAGCTTCCCTTCGGTGTCGACGAGCAGCTCAAGCAGCTCGACGATGTTCCGCGCGTACAGCTCGCTGGCGTGGTCGGGCATCTCGGCGGGCAGGTTCAGCGGCGAGGCGATGGTGACGCCGTGCGCCGTGGTGACCTGGCCGGGCTCGGTCAACTCGCAGTTGCCGCCGGTCTCACCCGCGAGGTCGACGACAACGCTGCCTGCCCGCATGCCCTCTACGGCTTCGGCGCTGACAAGCTTCGGCGCGGGACGTCCCGGCACAAGCGCGGTCGTGATGACGACGTCGAAGCCGGTGATCGCCTCGGTGAGCTTCCGCTGCTGTTCTGCGCGCTCCTCCTCGGTCAGTTCGCGGGCGTAGCCGCCCTCACCGACCGCCTCGATGCCGAGGTCGAGGAACTGCGCGCCGACCGAGCGCACCTGGTCGGCGACCTCGGGCCGAACGTCGTAGCCGGTGGCCTGCGCGCCGAGCCGCTTCGCGGTCGCCAGCGCCTGCAACCCAGCGACGCCCGCGCCGAGCACCAGCGCCTTGGCGGGCTTCACGGTGCCCGCCGCCGTCGTCAGCATCGGGAAGAACCGGGGCAGATGGTGCGCCGCGAGCAGCACAGCGCGGTAGCCAGCGACGTTGGCCTGCGAGGACAGTGCGTCCATCGCCTGCGCGCGCGAGATCCGAGGGATGGACTCCATGGCGAACGCGATCACCCCGGCGTTCTCCAGCGCGCTGATCCGTTCCTGGTCGGACAGCGGCGCGAGGAACCCGGCCACGATGGTGCCCTTGCGGAGCTTGACGATCTCGGCATCGCCTGGTGGCGCGACACCGACAACGACGTCGGCGTCGTATGGATCGCCGATCGTGGCGCCCACCTCGGTGTAGTCGGCGTCCGAGATGCTCGCTCCAGCGCCCGCTCCGGACGCCACAACGACCCGCGCGCCCCTGCGCGTCAGCCGTTGCACCATCTTCGGCACCAGCGCGACCCTGCGCTCGTCCTCCCCCGATTCGGCGACAACACCGATCGTGATTGGCTTTGCATCCCCCGATTCGGTTTGCGTCACCGCAGCAACCTCCTGCCCGAGACATCAGCACGAACTGGCCAGGATCGTCTGGCGTGCGAAATGTCTACCACGTCGGACGTCCCCGTGCGATCTTCGGTGGGCTTCGTTACAGCTCGATTTCGCAGGCCGGAAGGCGTGGGTGCCGTCGGATCACGAGCTCCATCCTGCGACGCCCAACACGATCAGCCGGAGTTGCTTGCGCGCCTTGGCCGCGATCTCCTCGTCGGCGTCCGGGTCGGCGGTGCGTACGTCGACCAGCTCCATCACGATGCCGAGCATGGCGGTGACGATGAGGTCCGCCATCATCCGCAGGTCCTCGGCGCTCCACTCGGACAGCCCCTCGAAGCGGCCGAGGTCGATCGCCAGCTCGCTAGCGAACAACCGCAGCTCGGTGGTGATCGCCGCCTGCACGGGACCCGTTCCGCCGTAGCGTTCCCTGGTCAGGAACCGGAAGTGGGCCTCGTTGGCACGCACGTGGGTGTGCAACGTGTGCACCGAGCTGCGGATCGCGTCGTCGTAGGTCGCCGGGTTCTGCCGCGCCTCCCTGATCATGGTGCGCAGGCTGCGCATGGCCCGCTCGACCAGCGCGATGCCGAGGTCGTCCATCGACTCGAAATGGCGGTAGAACGCCGTCGGCACGATCCCGGCGTCCTTGGCGACCTCGCGCAGGCTGAGCCCGGCGAACGTGCGGTCCTTGAGCAGCCGCAATGCCGCGTCGAGCAGCGCCTGCCTGGTGCGCTGCTTGCGTTCCTGCCTGCTCACCTGCTCATCGGACTGCCGCGTTGCCACGGCCGTCAGCGTACGCGCGTCCACCGCGACTCCTCCCCTGGCCTATCGCCCAACTCACAGTCGTGCCTGGTTGACACGGCTTCCTAATTCCAGTGCACTTGTCAGTGCACAGTTGTTCACTGTAATGGATGGAGAAGACGTGACCACGCTCCTGCCGAGGAGGGCCACGAGAACGCACAAGGCCGCGGTGTCGCTGGCGGAACGGCTGCTCACGCCGCACGGCATCGACCGCTACCTCGAACTCGTCGACCCGCTGCTGGTGCGCTCCGAGATCAGGGCGCGTGTCACCCACGTCGAGCACCCGACGCGGGATACCGTCACGCTCACCCTCGCGCTGAGCAGGGCGTGGCGCGGGTTCAGCGCGGGGCAGTACGTGCGGGTCTCGGTGGACATCGACGGCGTGCGCCGCACTCGGTGCTACTCCCCAGCCAACTCTCAGTACGGCGACCCGCGCACCCTGGAACTGACCATCAAGGTCGATCCGAACGGTCTGGTCTCGCGGCACCTGCACGAGCACGCGCACGTCGGCATGGTGCTCGGCATCTCACACCCGGACGGCACCTTCACGCTGCCCGCGTGGCGGCCCGACTTCCTGCTGTTCCTCAGCGGCGGTAGCGGCATCACACCAGTGCTGTCGATGCTGCGGACGCTGCACGACGAGGGATACCAGGGCCGGGCGGTGTTCCTGCACTACGCCGACGCGGCCGACGAGGTGCTGTACCGCGACACACTCGCCGACTTGGCGGGCGACAGCATCGAGGTCGCCCTCGGCTACACCGCCACCGAGTCGGGCGCTGACGTGCACGGCTTGTTCACCCCGGAGCATCTGGACGCCGTCGCGCCGGGGTGGCGTGAGGCCGAGACGTACCTGTGCGGCCCGCCAGGGCTGATGGACGCCGTGCGCACCGCCTACACCGACGCCGGGGTGAGTGAACACCTGCACACCGAGGAGTTCACGCCGCCCGCCCTGGAGATCGACACCGCCAGCGCGACCGGCACGGTGCGGTTCTCGCGCAGCGGCCAGGAGACCGCCAACTCCGGCGAGGTGCTGCTGGAACAGGCCGAGCAGGCGGGGCTGCGGCCCGAGCACGGCTGCCGGATGGGCATCTGCTTCTCCTGCACCCAGGTCAAGACGAGCGGCTGCGTCCGCAACGCGCTGACCGGTGAAATCTCCGCCGAGGAGAACGAGGAGATCCAGCTGTGCATCTCCGTCCCCGTCGGCGACGTCGACATCAACTGCTGATCAGGAGGAACGATGACAGGACTGCAGGACCGGCTCACGCCGGAACAGGTCGAGGAGTTCGGCCGCGAGCTCGACGCGATCCGGCAGCGGATCGTCGCCGACCTCGGCAAGGACGACGTCGACTACATCAATCGGATCATCAAGGCGCAGCGCGGCTTCGAGGTCGCGGGCAGGGGCCTGATGTACCTCGGCTTCCTGCCGCCGGTCTGGCTGGCGGCGGTGGCGTCGCTGTCGGTGTCGAAGATCCTCGACAACATGGAGATCGGCCACAACGTGATGCACGGCCAGTACGACTGGACACGCATCCCCGAGCTGAACTCGAAGACGTTCGAGTGGGACACGGCAGCGCCGGGCGACAACTGGCGCCACTCGCACAACTACATGCACCACACCCATACCAACGTCCTCGACAAGGACAGGGACGTCGGCTACGGCATCCTGCGGATGGACCCGGACCAGCCGTGGCACCCGTACTACCTGGGCAACCCGGTGTATGCGACGTTTCTGGCGCTGTTCTTCCAGTGGGGCGTGTGGTTCCACGACCTCGAGGTCGACCGCATCATCAAGGGCGAGCTGAGCTGGGCGGAGACCAAGGAGGTGCGCAGGAAGATGCGCGCAAAGGCCGCCAAGCAGATCGGCAAGGATTACGTGCTGTTCCCGCTGCTCACCGGCCCGCTGGCGCCGCTGACGCTCCTGGGCAACGCGAGCGCGAACCTGGTGCGCAACCTGTGGGCGTTCGCGATCATCTTCTGCGGCCACTTCCCCGCAGACGTCGAGAGCTTCACCGAGTCCGAGACCGAGAACGAGACGCGCGGCCAGTGGTACCTGCGGCAGATCCTGGGCTCGGCCAACATCACAGGCGGGCCGCTGTTCCACATCATGAGCGGCAACCTGTCGCACCAGATCGAGCACCACCTGTTCCCGGACATCCCGGCGCGGCGTTACCCGGAGATCGCCGACGAGGTGCGCGCCATCTGCGAGAAGTACGGGCTGCCGTACCACACCGGGCCGCTGTACAAGCAGCTCGCGTCGGTGGCGAAGAAGATCGTCACGCTGGCGTTGCCGCCCAAGGGCACGCTGCGGACACTTGTCGGTGGTCACACCGGCAGGTCAACCGGGGCGCGGCAGGTTACCGTGGACGCACCGCGGGACGGTGTCGCGGCGTGAAAGGGGCAGCGATGGTCGGCGAGTTCGAGCGCAAAAAGGACACGGTGCAGGAGCTGACCGAGTCGGCGGCCGAGCGCGTCGGCAACATCGCCAAGATCATCACCAGCGCGGTCGTCGACATCGCCCGCGAGGTCGGCGACGGCATCACGGACGCGATCGAGATGCGCGAGGCGGCGTGGCGCGCCGAGCGCGACGACGAACGCCCGTAGGGCTCAGAGCGTGTAGCGGCTGGTGCCCGGCTGGGCGTCGAGGCGGTGCCCGTTGGGTAGGTGTACCTAGACAGCGGCACCGGGCACCGTCGTACGGTGGAGGTGTGGAATCCCAGGAGATCGAGGTCCGCACCGGCTCGACCGCCGTGGTGCACGACCTGACACGTGACGCGGAGAAGTTCCTCGCCGGATGCGACGCCGGTGATGGCCTGCTGCACGTCTGGGTGCCGCACGCGACCGCGGGACTGGCGATCATCGAGACCGGCGCGGGCAGCGACGACGACCTGCTGCGTGCGATCGACGACCACCTCCCGCGCGACGGCCGCTGGCGCCATCAGCACGGCACCAGCGGCCACGGCAGGGATCACGTCCTGCCCGCGTTCCTACCGCCGTACGCGACGGTCCCGGTGCTCGGCGGCGGGCTCGCGCTAGGGACGTGGCAGTCGATCTGCCTCGTCGACACCAACGTCGACAATCCCGTGCGCAGGGTGCGTTTCAGCCTGCTGCCCGGCTGACCGACGCGGCACCGCCAGCAGCAGGAGGCCCATGACCAGCACACCGGCCATCACCCACACCGCGAGCGCGACGTCCGGGGCATCGGGCGTGCCCGCGAACAGGCTTCGCAGCGCCTCGGCGGGGAACCGGAACGGCGTCCACGACCACAGCGCCACTCGGTAAGCGGGGTGGAGCAGTTCGGGCACCTGGTTGACCACCGCCGGCGCGACGAGGTACAGCGGCCCGAGCAGCGCTATCGCCTTGATACCTGCCAGGTGCAGCAGCCCGCCTTGCACCAGGGCGAACGCGAGCGTCGTCAGGCCCACGAGACCGACGACGTCCCAGCCGAGCGGCAGGGTGCCGTCCCATAGCGCCACGTATCCCACGATGAGTCCGGTCACCAGCACGCTCGTCGTGACCGCATTCGCAAGCCTGCCCGCCATGCCCATGCGGACGCCGGAGCGTTGCGCGAACAGCGTCAGCGCCGCACCGGCGACGAGACACCCCAGCCACGCCACGGCAGTCACGGCGAGCGGCACCACCCGCGTCGACGGCCCTGTGGGATGCACCTGTTCCACTCCCACGGGACCGGCAGCCACGCTCGGATCACGCTGCGACAGCTCGGCCAGCAGCGCTTGCCCGGCCCCGGTCAGCGCCTGTTGTGCGACCTGCGTGCCTGCCGGGTTGACCGCGCCCGAGACCACGACCGTCGCCTGTGGCACGCCGGCGTCGACGTCCAACTGGAGGACGCCGTAGACATCCTTGTCGTCAAGCAACGTTCGCGCTTGCTCCGGTGACATGACCGTGACGTCGAGCTGGCCGCCGCCGTGATCGGCGAGCATCCCGGCGGCAGTCCGCAGTCCGTCCGCCGCAGGCCCGTCGGTCGGAACCGATACGGCTACGGGGACGCCGTCCGGTCGTGCCGAAGCCTGCGCGCCGAAGGTGACCAGCGCGATGATTCCCGCTACCAGCGCGCCGACCACGGCGGTGATCACCGCGAGCCGCGAGGGCGTCATCCGTATCGATGCTGCCATCCCTACCCCCACAATTCTCCGTTAGATGAATTATGACGGTAAGCGTAGACGGCCTCGCGCTTGAAGTCAACGTGTGTTGAATTAATCGAGCGCTACGCGTCTCGGAAAGCGCCCGGTGCGGGCGATCTGCTACTGACGGCCGGGTGCGCTCAGCCGCGCACGAGGGCGACCAGGTGACCCACGGCGTCGTCGACGGGCACCTCGGTGCGCTTGCCGGTCGCGCGGTCCTTGACCTCCACGACGCCCTTGGTCAGCCCCTTGCCGACCACCATGATGGTCGGAACGCCGACCAGTTCGGCGTCGGCGAACTTCACGCCGGGACTGGCCTTGCGGTCGTCGAGAATGACGCGCACACCCGCGTCGTCCAGCTCGGTAGCGAGCTTCTCTCCCGCCTCGGCGACGGCGTCATCCTTGCCCGCGAGCACGATGTGCACGTCGGCGGGCGCGACCACGCGCGGCCACACCAGGCCGAGGTCGTCGTGGTGCTGTTCGGCGATCGCCGCCATCAACCGGGACACGCCAACACCGTAGGAGCCCATCGTGATGCGGATCGGCTTGCCGTCGGCACCGAGCGCGTCCAGCGCGAAGGCGTCGCTGTACTTGGTGCCGAGCTGGAAGATATGCCCGATCTCAATCCCGCGGGCGGCCTGCAACGTGCCGGACGAGTCCGGGGCGGGGTCGCCCTCGCGCACCTCGGCGGCCTCGATGGTGCCGTCAGGGGTGAAGTCGCGGCCGCACACCAGGTCGACGACGTGGTGGTCGGGCTTGTCGGCGCCGGTGACCCACGCCGTGCCCTCGACGATGCGCGGATCGACAAGAAAACGGACCTTGTTGTCCTGCAAGGCCTTGGGCCCGATGTACCCCTTGACCAGGAACGGGTGGCGCTCGAAGTCGGCCTCCTCAAGCAGCGCGACCTCGGCGGGCTCCAGCGACGCCTCGAGTCGTTTCATGTCGACGTCCCGGTCACCGGGGACGCCCACGCAGAGCAGTTCCCACTCGTCGGCGCCGGGTTGCCGGGTCTTGAGCATGACGTTCTTGAGCGTGTCGGCGGAGGTGAAGGTGCGGCCGATGTCCGGCTGCGCGTTGAGGTAGTCGACCAGCGTCTCGATCGTCGGTGTGTTGGGCGTGTAGTGCACCTGCGCGGCGGGCTTGTCCGTTATGGACTGCGCGGGCGGCACGGGCGTGACGACGGCCTCGACGTTGGCGGCGTAGCTGCCGCTACTGCTGCGTACGTAGGTGTCCTCGCCGGTTTCGGACTCCGCCAGGAACTCCTCGGAGGCCGAGCCGCCCATCGCACCCGACGTCGCCGTGACGATGACGTACTTCAGCCCGAGCCGGTCGAAGATCTTGATGTAGGCGTCGCGGTGCTTGTCGTATGAGCGCTGCAGCCCAGCCGCGTCAAGGTCGAACGAGTAGGAGTCCTTCATGACGAACTCCCTGCCACGCAGGATGCCCGCCCTGGGTCGCGCCTCGTCGCGGTACTTCGTCTGGATTTGGTACAGGATGACCGGATAGTCCTTGTAGGACGTGTACTCGCCCTTGACGGTGAGCGTGAACAGCTCCTCGTGGGTGGGCCCGAGCATGTAGTCGGCGCCCTTCCTGTCAACGAGGCGGAACACGTTCGGGCCGTACTCGGTCCAGCGACCGGTGGTCTCGTAGGGCTCGCGCGGCAGCAGCGCGGGGAACTGGATCTCCTGCGCGCCGATCGCGTTCATCTCCTCGCGCACCACCCGCTCGATGTTGCGCAGCACCATGAGCCCCAGCGGCAGCCAGGAGAACCCGCCCGGCGCGACGCGCCGCACGTAACCGGCGCGCGCGAGGAGTTTGTGGCTGGGCACTTCGGCGTCGGCAGGATCCTCACGCAGCGTGCGCAAGAACAGCGACGACATCCTGGTGATCACTCTGGTAGCTCCTTGAGGACGAGCCTGCTCGCTATGCACGCAGGGTATGCGACGGGCTCAGTGCCGTCGCAACCGGTTATCCGTCTCGACGCGCCCGTACGGTGACGCACTGACATCTGGGCACGCGGCCGTGGCTTAGCCTGTCCGGGTGCTTGTTGTGCTTCCTCCGTCGGAGACGAAGGCCGTCGGCGGCGACGGCGGCCCGCTTGGCCTCGATACGCTGTCGTTTCCCGAGCTGACGTCGACCCGCCGCGACCTGGTCGACGCACTGTGCACGCTCGCCGACGACGTGCCCGCCAGCCTGGCGGCGCTCGGCCTGTCGGAACGGCAAGCCGCTGAGGTGGACCGCAACCGGGAGCTGCGGAGCGCGCCGACCGGCTCCGCGCTGTTGCGCTACACCGGGGTGCTCTACGACGCGCTCGGCGCTGCGGACTTCGGCCGCGCCGAGTGGGCCCGCGCGAAGCAGCGGCTCGCCACGGCGTCCGCACTGTTCGGCATCCTCCTGGCGGGTGACGCCATCCCGGCATACCGGCTCTCGGCGGGCAGCACACTGCCGGGTGTCGGGCCACTGCGCGCGGTGTGGCGTCCGGTCCTGGAACCGGTGCTCGCCGAGCTGGACGACCTGATCGTGGACCTGCGCTCCGGGGCGTACGCCTCGCTGGCGCGGGTGTCTGGCGCGGTCACGGTCAGGGTCGTCACGCTCGACGCGGCGGGACAACGCAGGACCGTCAGCCATCACAACAAGGCGTACAAGGGCCAGTTGGCCGCCGCGCTGGCGCGCGCGACGCGGGAACCAGCCAGCGTGGACGACGTGCTGACCACGGCGTCGGCCGCTGGGCTGAAGGTGGAGCGCACCGGCGAGCGGAGCCTGGAGCTGCTGACCGAGTAGCGCGCTCATCGGCCTGCCAGGTCGGCGACCTCGTCCGCACAGCCCCACGACAGCGTGACGCCGACTCCGCCGAGCCCGTAACAGTGGATGACGTCGCCCTCGCGGTCGAGCCGGATCTCGTCGCGGTGTGGCCGCAGGCCCACCTTGACGCGGAGTACCTCGGACTCCTCGATGCCGGACAGCAGGGTGGCGCAGCGGCGCAGGATGTCCTTGGTGGTACCGGGATCGGGTTCGAGGGAGTACTCGCCGAACTCCTCGGTGCCGCCGCAGACGACGTGCTGACCGTGCGGCAGGACGTAGCTGAAGTCGTCCTCGTCGACGATCCACTCGGTCAGGCCGGGATCGACGACGTGCACCACCTGGCCGCGTGCGGGCCGCACCGTGTCGTCGCCCGCCAGCCTGCCCGCGTCCAGCCCCGCCGCGTTCACGACCAGGTCGGTGTCGTCCGCGACGTCGCTGAGCGCGCGTACCGTGCGCCGCTCGATGTGGACGCCCGCACGGCGCAGTTCTGCGTCGAGCCATGCCACGTAGCGCCCGGTGTTGACTAGCGGCGCGGTGAACCTCAGCGCGTCGACATACGGCGCGGAGACGCTGGTGTCGCGGGTCATGCCGCCGACGGCGTCCGCCCACGGTGGCACCGGCCGCTCGACCCGCCGCAGCACCAAGCCTAGCCGGAACCGCACCCCGGTGTCCGGCACCTCGGCGAGGCGGTGGAACTCGGCGACGCTCGCCTCGGTCCAGAGCGCGACCCGTGCCGCCGGTTCGGCGTGGCGGGGGTAGATGAGCCCGCCAGCGACGGTCGTCGTGGTATCGGTCAGCGGGTCCGCGCTGAGGACGGTGACCTGGTGTTCGCGCTGGGCGAGCCGTAGCGCGGCACTCAGTCCCACGACTCCCCCACCGATGACCGTGATCCGCACGCCGTCTCCCTTCTCGTCGAGCTTGCCGCCCCACACTGCCACGGAAACGACGACCCAGGAACGGGCGAACCGAAAGCGGCCCGCGAGTGGAAGCACTCGCGGGCCGCGATCGGGTCTATGGCGTCATACGCGGGTCAGTCGCGCCGCTGCCGCCGCGCCTGCGGCGCACGCCCGCGAGCACCCCCGCGCGGCGTGCCCTGGCGTGGCCGACGTCGTCCGTCCGGGCGCGCGCCGCCGGGCCTGCTGCCCGGCTGCGGCTCGACCACCGGCTCCTCCGACGGCTGCCGGGCGCCGGTGATACGCGCGAGTTCGGCGTCGCCGGGCCGAACCTGCGTGGTCGTCGGGGTCACGCCCGCGCGGTCGGTGAGCCGCCGTACGGTGCGCCGCTGGTCCGGCGTGATCAACATGACGACGGTGCCCTCCGCCCCGGCGCGGGCGGTCCTGCCCGCGCGGTGGAGGTAGTCCTTCGAGTCGTTGGGCGGGTCGACGTGCAGCACGAGACTGACGTCGTCGACGTGGATGCCGCGCGCGGCGACATCGGTGGCGACGAGGGCGTTGGACCGGCCGTCCTTGAAGTCGGCAAGCACCCGGTTGCGCTGGCCCTGCGTCTTGCCGCCGTGCAGCGACGCCGCTGGCACACCCACCTGACGCAGTTGCTTGGCCACCCGGTCGGCGTGGTGCTTGGTGCGCACAAACAGGATAGTGCGGCCGGTGCGCGCCGCGATCTCGGCGGCGACGGCCTGTTTGTCGACCTTCGCGACGGAGAACACGTGGTGGTCCATGGTGTCCACGCTCGCCGTCACGGGCGCGACGGAGTGCTCGACAGGGTCGATGATGTACTCGCGCACCAGCTGGCCGACCGCGCCGTCGAGGGTGGCGGAGAACAGCAGCCGCTGCCCGGTCTCCGGGGTGAGGTCGAGGATCTCGCGCACCTGCGGCAAGAAGCCCATGTCGGCCATCTGGTCGGCCTCGTCGAGCGCGACGAACCCGACGTCGGACAGCGTGCATGTGCCCTGCCGGACGTGGTCGGACAACCTGCCAGGCGTCGCGATGAGCAGGTCGACGCCTCGGTTGAGCGCCTCTTCCTGGCGAGTGAACGACATACCGCCGACGACGGTGCGGCACCACAGGCCGGTCGCCTTCGCCAGCGGCATCAACACGTCGGCGACCTGCATAGCCAGCTCACGAGTCGGCACGAGCACGAGCGCACGGGGCCTGCGGGGTTGGGCCTTGCCGCCGTTGAGCCGCGCCAGCAGCGCGAGACCGAAGGCCAGCGTCTTGCCGGAGCCGGTCTGTGCCCTGCCGAGAACGTCTCGCCCTGCGAGCGCGTCGGGCAGGGTCGCCGACTGGATCGGGAACGGCGCGGTGATGCCCGCATCGCGGAGTGCCCGCTGCAGCTTCGGCGGCAGGCCGAAGCTGTCGAACGACTCGACACGGGGCGAGGCTGTTGGGGTTGATGTCGCCGTGGCCGACGTCTCAGGGGCGAACCGGGTCTTGGTTGCCGTGCGGTGGCGAGGTTTCTTCTTGGGCGCGCGGGAGCGCGGTTGGTGCGTGATAGTCACAGATGCCTTTCGGATGGTGGTACGTCACCGTGAGGCCCGGACTCTTCCGCGATGGCGCGGAGCATCGCACCGGCAGCCGGTGGGGGTACAGGGGGACGAACCCGGCGCGAGGTGCGCCGTATGTGAACCGTTCAAGCGTACCTGACCGTGCGGGGCCCCCGACGCCGGGTCACCGTGGTGTCCGCCACCTCCCTGCCGGGCGGCCGTCGCCTCGGTGCGACACTGCTTGACGTGAGCGTCGAAGGTCCTGCCGCATCGGTACCAGCAGACAACGTCCTCGACTGGCTCGACGTCGAGGCCGAGAAGCGCGCCCAGGCTGGCCTTGTGCGCCGCCTCCGGCCGCGCGCGGCGGCGGCGACGGAGCTGGACCTGGCTGGCAACGACTACCTGGGCCTTGCCAGGGACAAGCGGGTCGCGGGCGCGGCGGCGGCAGCGGCACTGAAGTGGGGGGCTGGCTCGACCGGCTCCCGGCTGGTCACGGGCTCCACCGAGCTGCACGCGGAGCTGGAGCAGGAGCTGGCTCGGTTCTGCGGCGCGCAGGCCGCGCTGGTGTTCTCGTCCGGGTTCACGGCGAACCTGGGCGCGGTCACTACGCTGTCCGGCAGGGAGTCGGCGATCGTCACCGACGCCTCCATCCACGCCTCGCTGATCGAGGGCTGCCGGCTCTCCCGCGCCGACATCGCCGCGGTCGCGCACAACGACCCCAGCGCGGTCGCGCACGCCCTGCGCACCCGGCGGCACAAACGCGCGCTTGTGGTGACCGACTCGGTGTTCTCCGTGGACGGCGACAAGGCCGACCTGACGGCGCTCAGCAACGCCTGTCGGGAGACCGGCGCGGCGCTGCTTGTCGATGACGCGCACGGACTCGGCGTGCTCGGCGACGGCGGCAGGGGTGCGGTGCACGAAGCGGGCCTGAACACGGCATCGGACGTCGTCACAACAGTGACGCTCTCGAAGGCGCTCGGCGCACAGGGCGGCGCGGTGCTCGGCCCGCGCAGGGTGATCCGGCACCTCATCGAATCCGCGCGCAGCTTCATCTTCGACACCGCGCTTGCGCCGTCCAGCACGGCGGCGGCCCTCACCGCGCTGCGGGTGCTGATCGAGGAGCCGCAACGGGCGGAGCGGGCGCGCGAGATCACCGCGACGATGGCCGAACGGTTCGCGGCGGCGGGGCTGCCGACGAGCACACCGGAGGCGGCGGTGCTCGCGGTGCGCGCCCCCTCCCCCGGCGACGCCGTGGCCTGGGCGGCGCGCTGCGCCGAGCGGGGGGTGCGGGTCGGGTGCTTCCGGCCGCCATCGGTGCCGGACGGCATCTCTCGGCTCCGGTTGACGGCGAACGCCGGCCTGTCGGACGCCGAGGTGGAGCAGGCGATCCAGGTGGTTACCGAAACGGCGCCGTCCTTCGCATCGTGATGTGCGGGATGCCGTCCTCGTCGTACGGCTCGCCCTCCGGGCGGTAGCCGAACCGCTCGTAGAACCCGGTCGCGTAGGTCTGCGCACCCAGCACCGACTCGGCGCCCCCGACGACGTCGAGCGCGGCAGTCATCAGCCGAGCACCCGCCCCGGTGCCGCGAGCCTCCACCGAGGTGCACACCCGGCCGACCCGCAGCACACCGCCGTCGTCGATGATCCGCAGGCAGCCCAGCACGGTGTCGCCATCGGCGAGCCACAGGTGGCGGGTGCTCGGCAGCAGGTCGACGCCGTCGAGCTCCGGGTACGGGCACTCCTGCTCGACGACGAAGACGTCGACACGCAGCCGCAGCAGGGCGTACAGGTCGGCGGCGGTGATCTCGGGACCGGATGCGGAGCGGACATCTGCCATGTGCCGTGCTTAGCACACCGCACCAGGTCAGGCGTCAGCCGCCGCCAGGGATCGGCAGCTCAATCCCGCCGCCGTTGGACTCCTGGGCGTCGCTCTCGTCCTCGCTGGCGCTTGCCGTCGCGATGTACTTGGCGTAGCGGCGCACCTCGGTGTAGACGCCGTACTTGCCCGGCCGGGCGCAGCCCTCACCCCAGGACACGATGCCGATCAGCCTGCCGCCGGAGACCAGCGGGCCGCCTGAGTCGCCCTGGCAGGCGTCGGTGCCGCCTTTCCGGTAGCCCGCGCACACCATCTCTTCCTGGGTGTAGGTGCCGTAGGCCTCCTCGCAGTCGGCGTCCGCGCGCAGCGGAACCTTGGCGGCGCGCAACCGGCTGGACGACTCGCCGCGCTCCGAGGTCTTGCCCCAGCCCAGCACGGTCGCCTTCCTGCCGACGCGGTACAGCTCGCCGTCGCCCTTGGCCGCGGGCTGGATAGTGCGGTACGGCAGCTTCTCGTCAAGCCGCAGCACGGCGACGTCGCTGCCCTCGGTCACGCTGGAGTAGTCCTCCGGGATCCAGACCTCGTCCACGCCGGCTTCGCTGCCCTCGTCGCCGCGGACGTCGTTCCTGCCCGCGACGACGGTGAGGTCGCTCCGCTCGGCGCTCTCGACGCAGTGCGCCGCTGTGACGACCTTCTCCGGCGCGACCAGTGTGCCGCCGCAGTAGGGCTTGCCGTCCTCGTCGGCCAGGTAGACGACGAACTCGCGCTCGCCTGGCTCGACCTCGCTGCCGCCGACGATCGCCGGCTGGCTCGCGGACGAGGACATGTTGGGCGCGGCGGACGTCACCGACACCAGGCCAAGCAGGCCCGCCGCCACGATGGCAACCGTCACTCCCACCCACGGGGCGAGCCTCGCCCTTTTGCTCACACACACTCCTCGGGGTTGATCGCAGAATTCTCGGAATCGCGAGATACGCAGCACGAGACCGCTCGATCCTACTGGTCACGAACCCGTCACGGCGTCACCGAATCGAGTGGACCTGCGCAACCTGGAACACCACTCGACCGTCTACGGTTGACTATTCGTGTGACGCACTACGACCTCGTGATCATCGGTACCGGTTCCGGCAACAGCATTCTCGACCCGCGCTTCGCGGACTGGCGGGTGGCGATCGTCGAGAAGGGGGTGTTCGGCGGGACCTGCCTGAACGTCGGCTGCATCCCGACGAAGATGTTCGTCTACCCCGCCGACATCGCCCAGGCGATCAGCACCAGTGACCCGCTCGGCGTCGATGCAGAACTTCGCGAGGTCCGCTGGCACGACATCCGCGACCGGATCTTCGGCAGGATCGACCCGATCGCGTCCGGGGGCAAAGACTACCGGGTCACACACCACGACAACGCCAACGTCACCCTCTACGACGGCACCGCGCGCTTCACCGGCGAGCGGACGCTGCGGGTGACGCCGAGCGACGGCGGCCCGCCCGAGTCGCTGACCGCCGATCGAATCGTGCTGGCGGCGGGCAGCAGGCCGATCATTCCGGACGTCGAGGGCATGGCGGACGTCGACTACCACACGTCCGACACCGTGATGCGCATCGACAAGTTGCCCGCCAGCGTCACCATCCTGGGCAGCGGCTACATCGCGGCGGAGTTCGCGCACGTGTTCTCGGCGTTCGGCGCCGACGTCACGGTGGTCGCGCGCTCGAACGCGCTGCTGCGCGCGCACGACCTCGACGTAAGCACCCGGTTCACCGAGCTGGCGTCGCAGCGCTGGGACGTGCGTACCCAGCGCACCCTCGTCGGAGCGCGTAGGACGACGGAAGGGACAACGCTCGACCTACAGACCAAGGACGGCGACAGCGAGGCCGTCACCTCGGAGCTGCTGCTCATCGCGGTGGGCCGCACGCCAAACGCGGATCTGCTCGACACCGAGGCGGGCGGGATCGCCACCGTCGACGGCAGGATCGACGTCGACGAGTACCAGCGCACCAGCGTCGACGGCGTCTACGCGCTGGGTGATGTCAGTTCGCTGTACCAGCTCAAGCACGTCGCCAACCACGAGGCACGGGTGGTGCAGCACAACCTGCTGCATCCCGAGGACCCCGTGGCGAGCGACCACCGGTTCGTGCCGCAGGCGGTGTTCACCTCGCCGCAGATCGCCTCGGTCGGGCTGACCGAGCAGGCGGCGCGCTCCCGTGGGCTGCGGTTCGTCACCGCCATCCAGGACTACGCCGGGATCGCCTACGGCTGGGCGATGGAGAACACGACCGGGTTCGTCAAGCTGCTCGCCGATCCGGCGACGGGACAGTTGCTCGGTGCGCACATCATCGGCCCGCAGGCGCCGACGGTGATCCAGCCGCTGATCCAGGCGATGAGCTTCGGGCTCGACGCGCGCAGCATGGCGCGCGGGCAGTACTGGATCCACCCGGCGATGCCCGAGGTGGTGGAGAACGCGCTGCTGCAGCTCGAGCTGGTCTGAGCAGTCACGCCGGTCAGGACGGCGGGCCGCGCACGCCGATTCGCCGGACACCGCGCGACTCAGCTCGTGGCGGCGGGCGGCCCACCGTGGTTCGACCACCGCCACGACGAGGACGGCAGCGTCATCCCCGGCGACCCGGACGGCCAGCCCGGATAACCGCGCGCGGGATCAGGGCAGCGTCAGGATCTCCGCGCCGGACTCGGTCACCAGCAGCGTGTGCTCGAACTGGGCGGTCCACTGCTTGTCCTTGGTGGTGACCGTCCAGTCGTCATCCCACAGGTCGTAGTCGATGGTGCCGAGCGTGATCATCGGCTCGATCGTGAAGGTCATGCCTTCTTCGATCAGCGTGCTCACCGACGGCTCCTCGTAGTGCAGGACGGTCGGCGCGGTGTGGAAGGCGGGACCGACACCGTGGCCGGTGAAATCACGCACCACGCCGTAGCCGAACCGCTTGGCGTACGACTCGATCACCCTGCCGATGACGTTGAGCTTCCTGCCGGGGCGCACCGCCTTGATCGCACGCATGGTGGCTTCCTTGGTGCGCTCGACCAGCAGCCGCACCTCGTCGTCCACTTCCCCGGCGAGGAACGTGGCGTTGGTGTCGCCGTGCACGCCGCCGATGTAGGCGGTGACGTCGATGTTGCAGATGTCACCGTCCTCGATGACGGTCGAGTCAGGGATGCCGTGGCAGATGACCTCGTTCAGCGAGGTGCAGCAGGACTTCGGGAAACCCTTGTAGCCGAGCGTGGACGGGTAGGCGCCGTGGTCGAGCAGGAACTCGTGCACCACCTTGTCGATGTCGTCCGTAGTGTTGCCCGGCTTGACGGCCTTGCCGCCCTCCTCAAGCGCCTGCGCGGCGATCCGGCTCGCGACCCGCATCGCCTCGATGACCTCTGGGGTGCGCACGCCGTTGCCAGGGATCCGCTTCGGCTCGGGCTTGTCCACGTACTCGGGTCGTGTGATGGCCTGCGAGACAGCACGGCGCACGGACTGCACGCCTGGCTTGAGTGGAGCACGCATATAGTCCACCCTAGCCCAGCTCGCTGAGCATTCTGCGGGCGACGTCGACCGCCGGTTTCGAGCTGTCACCACCCACGATCAGCACGGCGAACGCCGTGTCGCCGGAGTACCCGACGAACCAGCCGTGCGAGCGTGACCCGTCACCGTACTGGGCGGTTCCGGTCTTGCCGTGCACGCCAGGCAGGTCAGCAAGCGAAGTGGCGGTGCCCCTGGTGACGACAGCGCGCATCATGCGCCGCAGCGCGCTGGCCTCAGCATTAGGCAGCGGCTCCCCCATGCGCGTGACCTCGGTCCGCTCCCCGGTGAGCAGGGTGGGGACCGGCGTCTCGCCCGCCTTGACGGTGGCAGCGACCAGCGCCATCCCGAACGGGCTGGCCAGGACGGTGCCCTGCCCGAAGCCGTTCTCTGCCCGTTGCACCACGTTCTTGGCTGGCGGCACCGAGCCGGTGACGGTAGTGATGGCGGGGACGACGTAGTCCGTGCCGATGCCGAGATCACGCGCCGCCTCGGGGAGCGCCCCGGGTGGCAAGTCGGTCGCCAGCGACGCGAACGTTGTGTTGCAGGACCGCGCGAACGCCGTCGACAGCGGCACCCTGCCGAGGCTGAACTCGTCCTCGTTCGGGATCTCCCTGCTGTCGAAGACGACCGTGCCCGGGCAGTTGACGGTGCTCTGTGGCCGCACGTCGCCGGAGGTCAGCGCCGCGAGTGCGGTGACGATCTTGAACGTCGAGCCGGGCGGATAGCGGCCGGTCAGCGCGATCGGCCCCTCTTCGTTGGCCTTCTCGTTCTGCGCGACGGCGAGCAATTCCCCTGTCGACGCCCGCATGGCCACCACGGCGGCCGGTTTCGGGCCGTCACGGATGGCACCCTCGGCTGCGGTTTGGGTCCGCTCGCTCAGCGTCGTCTCGACCGCCTTGCTCGGCGACGCCGCCTCGGCGTGCAGTTCGGCGGTTTCCGCGCCGGAGGTGTCCTGCGCGATGATCCGCCAGCCGACCTCCCCCTCGATGCGTTCGCGGACCAGGTGCCGTATCGCGGAGAGCACGTGCAGGCCGTAGTCGCTGTCCTTGGCCAGCAGTCGTTCCTGTCTGCCGAACTTCACGCCGGGCAGTTCGTAGATGTCCGGTTTTGCGCGCTGGTAGTGCTTCTCCCGCAGTACCGCTACCAGCGTGGACCCGTTCTTGCCGTTGACCTCGCTGGCTTGGGACAGGATGGAGCGCGTCGTGATCGTCTCGTCGAACCGCGACAGCGAGGCCGCCAGCTCCCCCGCGACCTCCCGCAGCCCGGCGTCCGCCCGCGCTTCGGCCGGGTAGAGCACGACGGAGACGACCGACTGCGGGCGGAGCAAGGCCTGGCCGTCCCTGTCGAGGACGGGTGCGAGTTCGGGCTCCTCCTCGACCAGTGCGATCGTCTGCTGCGCGGCCAACTCCGCGTGGAGCACCGACGGCGTCCAGCGCACCTTCCAGTCCTGCTGACCGGGCAGCAGCTCAAGCTCGGTCTCGTAGCGCCAGGTGCGGTCCTTGGGGAGCCGCCAGGTGAGGGCGACCGTCGCTTGTGCGCTTGTCGAGTCGGCGGCTTCGGTGACCGACCTGACCTCGCCGGTCACCGACTTCGGTTCCAAGGCTTCGAGGGCCTGCTTGACGGTTTCCCGCGCCGATGCCGGGGAGTCGGTGAGCGCGGCGGCGCCCGCGATGTCGCCCTTGCTCAGGGCGGCCACGAAGGCCCGCAGCGCGTCGTCCGGCCCCTCGGAGTCGAACAACGAGCAGCCGCTGACGGCGAGCACCGTGGCGAGCAGAAGACTCAAGCTGGTTCGCACGTCACGGGAGTATGCCGGACCGCGCCGACACTCGGGGACGTCGGCACACCAGTATCGGCCCACCCGCGCGAATCGGCCCGCGTGTGCTTCCACTCGCAGCCGAATTCGCCACCCGAACGGATCAGAACAGCACCGTCGCGAACTCACCGACCTTGGTGAAGCCGATCTTCCGGTAGGCGGCGAGGGCGGGCGCGTTGAAGGAGTTGACGTACAGGCTGGCCGTCCTGCCGAGGTCGCGGATCAGGGTGGCCGCCACCGTCGCCGTGCCCGCGGCGCCCAGCCCGCCGCTGCGGCGTTCCGGGTGCACCCAGACGCCCTGGATCTGCCCGACGGTGGCCGACAGCGCGCCGATCTCCGCCTTGAACACCACCTCGCCGTCCTCGAACCGGGCGAAGGCGCGGCCGCTGCCGATCAGCTCAGCGACCCTGGCGTGGTAGCTGACACCGCCATCACCGAGCCGGGGATCGACGCCGACCTCCTCGGTGAACATCGCGACGGCGGCGGGATAGTAGCGGTCGATCTCGTGCGGCTGGACCCGGCGGACCCGGTTGTCGCATGCCACGGCGGGCGCACGATCCAGCGCGAGCAGCGGCTGCTGGCCGCGCAGCTCCCGTGGGGGCCCCCAGTCCCCGGCGAGCTCGTCCCACAGCCCGAGCACTTGGGTCGCAGGTCCGACGATGGAGGAACACCGCCTCGGCCTGCGCAGTGCGCGGTCCGCGAAGGACTGCAGCGCACCTGCGTCGCCGCGCAGCGGGATGAGGTTCGCACCCGCGAAGCACAGCCCTGGCAGGCGAGCGTGGCGGGCGTAACGAGACTCGGGCGCCCAGAGCTCACCGCCGAGGCGGATCGGGTCGAGGCCGAGGGTCTCCACCCGGGAACTCACCATGCAGCTCGCGACCGGGTCCGAAGCGAGCACAGCACGAACCGCCGGGTAGTCCCGTTCGTCCACAAGACGGGCGCCCGCGAGCCGCAACACGTACCCAGCGTGCCAGAACTTTCCGCTGGATACCTAGTGCCGCTGCCTGCGCAAACGGGTGGACCTACGCGCTCGACGATGTCATGGACGTACGCGGTGTAGCCACACGGTCACCCGCGACGTCCGATGCGGTGAGGGAATCGTCCGTGCGACCAGCTGACGGCGTCAGCTCACCGTCACCGTGGGCGAGCCATCGCCGGCGTCCATGCCGGACTCCTCGGCGATCCGCATGGCCTCCTCGATGAGGGTCTCCACGATCTGCGCCTCGGGCACCGTCTTGATGACTTCGCCCTTGACGAAGATCTGCCCCTTGCCGTTGCCGGACGCGACGCCGAGGTCGGCCTCCCGCGCCTCACCAGGCCCGTTGACGACGCAGCCCATGACGGCGACCCGCAGCGGAATCTCCATGCCGTCCAGGCCAGCGGTGACCTCGTCGGCCAGCTTGTAGACGTCGACCTGCGCGCGCCCGCACGATGGGCAGGAGACGATCTCCAGCTTGCGGGGCCGAAGGTTCAGCGACTGCAGGATCTGCGCACCGACCTTGACCTCCTCGACCGGCGGCGCGGACAGCGACACCCGGATGGTGTCACCGATGCCCTGCCGCAAGAGCGCGCCGAACGCGACCGCCGACTTGATCGTGCCCTGAAACGCAGGGCCGGCCTCGGTGACGCCAAGGTGCAGCGGGTAGTCACACTGCTCGGCGAGGATCTCGTACGCCCGGATCATGGTGACAGGGTCGTGGTGCTTGACCGAGATCTTGACGTCGTGGAAGTCGTGCTCGGCGAACAGACCCGCCTCCCACAGCGCCGACTCGGCCAGCGCCTCCGGGGTGGCCTTGCCGTGCTTCTCCATCAGCCGTGGGTCGAGCGAGCCCGCGTTGACGCCGATCCGGATCGGCGTGCCGTGGTCTTTGGCGGCCTGAGCGATCTCGGCGACCCGGTCGTCGAACTTCTTGATGTTGCCAGGATTGACCCGCACCGCAGCACAGCCCGCTTCGATGGCGGCAAAAACGTAGCGCGGCTGGAAGTGGATGTCCGCGATCACCGGGATCTTGGACTTCTGCGCGATCGCGGGCAGCGCGTCGGCGTCGTCGGACGTAGGGCACGCCACCCGCACGATGTCGCAGCCCGCGGCGGTGAGCTCGGCGATCTGCTGCAGGGTGGCGTTGACGTCTGCGGTCGACGTCGTCGTCATCGACTGCACCGAAACAGGATGGTCGCTGCCGACACCGACCGGTCCCACCTGCAGTTGGCGCGTCTTCCTGCGCTCGGCGAGCACGGGGGGAGGGCTGGCGGGAAGGCCAAGGTCGACGGTCATCGGATCCGTAAGCTCCTCACACTTTACGGGCGTTCGCCTGCAACGTTACCGCTACTCCGGCAACCGGATCGGGTTCACGATGTCAGCCGTCACAGTGAGCAATACCACTGCCCCACCGATGATCACAAACACCATGGTGACCGCTGACAACTTTGTATAATCCACTGGACCCCCGGCCGCTTTGCCCATCAGTCTGCGGATGGCGTCGCGCACCTTCTCGTACCAGGTGACCGCGATGTGGCCGCCGTCGAGCGGGAGCAGAGGCAGCAGGTTGAAGATGCCCACGAAGAAGTTCAGCGCGGCGAGCATCAGCAGGAACAGCTCCCACAGCCCGCGCTCGGCAGCCTCACCGCCGATGCGGCTGGCGCCGACGACGCTGACCGGGGTGTTCGGGTCGCGCTCGCCCCCGAAGATCGCCTCGACCACCTTCGGGATGCGCTCAGGGAACTGCAACAGCGCACTCCAGGTGTTGGCGAACATCTCGCCGGTGAACGCGGTAGACGCGGGCAGGGCGTCGAGCGCGCCGTACTCGAACTGCGACTGCACGCCGATGCCGATCATGCCGATGCTGACGATGCGGGGGTCTTTGCCCTGCTCAAGGGCCTGCTGGGTGATCTCGGGGCGCTTGGCCTGCACGACGTCGACGGTGAGCCGCACGGTTTCGCCGTCGCGGCGCACCTCGATGGGTGTCTGGCCGGAGCTTTGCCTGATCTCCCTGCGCACGTCGTTCCAGTCCGAGACGTCGGCGCCACCGACGGCGGTGATGACGTCGCCGGGGCGCATGCCCGCTTCCGCAGCGGGGGTGGGGTCGCCGGGATCGCACTGGTAGTTGCGCAACTGCTGCTCGGTGGTGGCGTCCTTGACGCATGACAGCGACTCGATCTGCGCCCTGCCGTCGATGTTCGGCAGGCCCATGCTCACCGCGAGCAGGTAGAGCACGACGAAGCCGATGATGAAGTGCGTGAACGACCCAGCGGCGAGCACGACGGTGCGCTTCCACACCGGGTAGCGCCACATCGCCTTGGGCGACTCCTCGGGTGTGACCTCGTCGAGCGCGGTCATGCCCGCGATGTCGCAAAAGCCGCCGAGCGGGACGGCCTTGAGGCCGTACTCGGTCTGGCCCCGCCGGAAGGAGAACAGGGTGGGCCCGAAGCCGATGAAGTAGCGGCGCACCTTCATGCCGAACCACTTCGCCGTCATCATGTGCCCGGCTTCGTGCAGCGCGATGGACACGCAGATGCCCAGCGCGAAGAGCACCACCCCGAAGATGTAGACGAGCAGGCTCGAATCCACGTACTAGTTCCTTCCCAGCTCGGCGGCGCGTGACCGAGCCCAGGTCTCGGCCGCGAGCACGTCGTCGATGTCGCGTGGCGTGCGGTGCCATTCGTCCGCCTCAGCCACCACCTTCGACACAGTGTCCACGATTGACGTGAAGCTGGTGTTCTGTGCTAGGAACGCCTCGACGAGTACCTCGTTCGCGGCGTTGTAGACGGCGGGCAGGCAGCCCCCGATGGTGCCAGCGTGGCGGGCGAGGTCGACGGCGGGGAACGCCTCGGTGTCCAGCGGCTCGAACGTCCACTCGGCGGCGCGGCTGAAGTCGCAGGCCGGGGCCGCGCCCGGTACGCGGTCCGGCCAGTTCAGCGCGAGCGCGATGGGTAGCCGCATGTCAGGTGGGCTGGCCTGGGCGAGCGTGGAGCCGTCGGAGAAGGTCACCATCGAGTGAACGATCGACTGCGGGTGCACCACGACGTCGATGGTGTCGTATGGGACGTCGAAGAGCAGGTGGGCCTCGATGAGCTCGAGGCTCTTGTTGACCATAGTCGCGGAGTTGATGGTGACGACTGGGCCCATGTCCCAGGTCGGGTGCGCTAGCGCCTGCTCCAGCGTGACCTCGGCCAGCTCCGCCCTGCTGCGGCCCCGGAACGGCCCGCCAGACGCGGTCAGCACCAGGCGCTCGACCTCCTCCGCGCGGCCGCCGCGCAGCGCCTGGGCGAGGGCGGAGTGCTCAGAGTCGACCGGCACGATCTGCCCCGGCGCTGCGGCCGCTGTCACCAGCGGGCCACCAGCGACCAGGGACTCTTTGTTCGCGAGGGCGAGCGTCGCGCCGGTGTCCAGGGCTTTGAGGGTGGGCGCGAGGCCTTGGGAGCCCGGCATGCCGTTGAGGACGACGGCTGCCCTGACGGCGTCGATGAGCTCGGTGACGGCGTCTGCTCCGGCGAACACCCGGGGCAGGGCGAACTCGCCACGCGAGTAGCCCCGGCGTTGCGCCTCGGTGTAGAGGGCGAGCTGGACGTCTTCCAGCGCGGTCGGCCGGACGACGGCGATGGCGTCGACACCATGGGTGATGGCCTGTTCCGCCAGCATGGCGGGGTCCGAACCGCCTGCCGCGAGGCCCGCGATGCGGAACCGGTGCGGGTTCCGGGCGGCGACGTCGAGCGCCTGGGTGCCGATAGATCCGGTGGAGCCGAGCACGAGGACGGAGCGGGTGTCGGTGTCGGCGCTGTCCCGGGCGTTGCGGTCGCGGTGGCTGGGGTCGCCGTGGGTGGCGGGAGTGCTCATCGCATCCCATTCTCGCCGATGCCCTGCGAAGCCGGTACGAGCGGTGTGTAATCATCGACGCCGGGTAGGTGAACTGGCGCATGCGGCGCCTAGTGCCCACCACTGTGACGTGACGCAGAAGGAGTAATCGTGGCGCCGACGAAGCAGATCGAGACGAAGTCGCAGGTCGACCCCCGCGACGAGCCGTCAGCGGACTGGGGCTGGCACGGCACCTTCCCCAAGGCGACACAGGCCATGGGCTGGACGATCGTCGTCATCCTGCTCGCGATGCTCATCGGCAACCACGAAGGCAACGTCGAGAACCTCTGGCTGGTCGGTATCGCCGTGTCGATCATCGGCGCGTTGGTGGCAGACATCCGTCGACGGCGATTGTCCTGGCGTCGATGAAGCCCGGCTAAACCAGCGTTCCTGTTCCTCGCGGATATGTGAACCGAAAGCGCCGGTTGCGGGATAAGTTTCAGTCCGCCCCAGCCAACTGCCCACATGCGGCGGCGATTTCCTGCCCTCGCGTATCCCGCACCGTGCATGCCACACCACCGGCGTTCACCCGGCGCACGAACTCCCGCTCCACCGGCTTCGGGCTGGCATCCCACTTCGAGCCAGGCGTCGGGTTCAGCGGTATCACGTTCACGTGCACGAGGTGGCCCAAGTGCTCGCGCAGCCGCGAGGCCAACAGGTCCGCCCGCCACGGTTGGTCGTTCATGTCCCTGATCAACGCGTATTCGATCGACACCCGGCGTCCGGTCCGCTCCAGGTAGTACCGTGCCGCGTCCAACACCTCGGCCACCGGCCACCGGTCGTTCACCGGGACCAGAGTGTCGCGCAGCTCGTCGTCCGGAGTATGCAGCGACACCGCCAGCCGCACCTGCAGTCCCTCGTCCGCCAGCCGCCGGATCGCGGGGGCCAGCCCGACCGTGGACACCGTGACCGAACGCTGCGAGATCCCCAGGCCTTCCGGTGCTGGTGCCGTGATCCGTCGCACGGCAGCGAGCACGCGCTTGTAGTTCGCCAGCGGCTCCCCCATGCCCATGAACACGATGTTCGACAGTCGGCCTTCGGCGGGCTCGCCGTCGGGACCGGGCATGAGTCCGTCGCGCATCACCGCAGCGGCTGAGCGCACCTGGTCGACGATCTCCGCCGTAGACATGTTCCGTTCCAGCCCGCCCTGGCCGGTCGCGCAGAACGGACACGCCATGCCGCAGCCTGCCTGACTGGAGATACACAACGTCGCACGGTCCGGATAGCGCATCAGCACGCTCTCGAGCAGCGTGCCGTCGTGCGCCCGCCACAATGTCTTGCGCGTCGTGCCCTCATCGCACGAGATCGCCCGTACGTCGGTCAACAGCGGCGGCATAAGCTCGGACACCAACCGCTCTCGCGACGCCGCTGGGATGTCGGTCATCTCCGCTGGGTCGACGGTAAGCCGGGAGAAGTAGTGGTGCGACAACTGCTTGGCCCGAAACGGCTTCTCACCGAGCTCGGCGACGGCGTCAGCGCGCTCGGCGGCCGTGAGGTCGGCCAGGTGCCTGGGCGGCATGCTGCGGCGGGGAGCGTCGAAAACCAGCGGGAGGGCAGTCATAGCGTCTACCAGTGTCCCACGGCCGCCGCTGTGATCTTCAGCTGGCGTTTGCCACATGGCCCTGGTCCGTACCGCCGCGCAGGGGCAGGATGCCAGGTGGAGGACCCGCCCCATGACCCACGCGACACACCCCGTCCCTGGCATCCCCTGCTGGATCGAACTCGCCACCTTGGACGTACCATCGGCACAGGCGTTCTACACCGGGCTATTCGGCTGGCGCTACCACAGCAAACCCGACCCGGCGACCGGCAACTACACCCTCGCGAGCCTCAATGGCACGCCAGTGGCCGGGCTGTACCGCGTACTGCCGAACCAGCAGCCGGCGTGGCTGCTCCACCTCGCCGTCGCCAACGTGCGCAGCGCGGTCGGCTGGGCCGCCAGCCTCGGCGGCTCGGTGCTCCTCAACCCGGTCGACATCCCGGGCAGGGGCAGTATCGCGCACGTCCAGGATCCGTCAGGCGCGGTGTGCGTGCTCTGGGAGACGCCGGACGGCTGGACGTTCGGTACCGATCGGCCCGGAATGTTCAGCGCGGCCGACCTCAACACCTGGGACGGCGAGGCTGCCGACGGCTTCTACCCCACCCTGTTCGGGCTCACCAGCCGCCAGATCGGCTACGCCCCGGGCATCGACTACGTCGAGTGGCGCCTCGACGAGCCGATCCTGTACCGCAACGTCATGGGCGGCGAGTACCGCCCCACCACACCGCCACACTGGCTCATCTACCTCGGCGCGGACCCACAGTGGGGTACGGACGCCCTCACCGCGCGGGCGGCATCGCTCGGCGGCACGGTCATCCTTCCGCCGTTCGACACCGGATTCGGCCGCGCAGCCGTACTCGAAGACCCCAGCGGCGCACGGTTCGCCATCACCGACCGCACAAGGCCCGACCCGGACTGGCGCGCCGAAGTCGAGGACCCTTACGACGACTGACTGCCACCGCTACACGAAGACCGTCAGCAACACCCAGGACACCACGACCGACGGCAGCAGCGAGTCGAGCCGGTCCATCATGCCGCCGTGGCCGGGCAGCAGATCCCCCATGTCCTTGATCCCCAGATCGCGTTTGATCAGCGATTCGACCAGGTCCCCCAGCGTCGCCGTCAGCACGAGCGCCGCGCCGAACAGCACGCCCTGCCACACAGCGCCGTCGAGCAGCAGGGAAATCGTGAGCGCTCCGACGACGATGCCCGCCGTCATCGACCCGGCGAAGCCCTCCCAGCTCTTCTTCGGGCTGATGCTGGGCGCCATCGGATGCCTGCCCCTGAGCACCCCGGCCGCGTAGCCCCCGACGTCGGATGCGACCACGCCGAGTAGGAACGCCAGCACCCGCGCGACGCCGTCCGCTGGCAGCACCAGCATCACCGCGAACACCCCGCACAGCGGCACGTACCCCAGCGCGAGCGCGGTGGCTGAGACGTCGCGGACGTAACCCTCGGCTCCGCCAGGCAGCCGCCACAGCAGCGACAGCAGCAGCGTCCCCGCGAGAGCGACCACGGCGGCCTCCAGCCCGAACGGCCACACCAGCCACATCATCGCCTGTCCGCCAACCAGCACCGGAATGAGCGGGATCCGGATGCCCGCCGCCGCACGCAACGCCGTCGCCAGTTCGAACATGCCCACCCCGAGCGAGACCGCGACGACGCCGATGAACACATGCCGCACCGCGAGCAGCGAGAGCAGGATGCCAGCGCCAAGCAGGACGCCAACGACGATCGCGGCGGGCAGGTTCCTGCCTGCGCGCGAGACCTTCTCAGGTTCGCTCACCGCAGGTTCATCCACGCGCCGCCCCGCCCTGATCGCCCACACTGGCCCCTAGACCTCAAGCAACTCGGTCTCTTTGTGCTTGACCAGGTCCTCGACCTGGTGCACGTAGGTGTCGGTGAGGTTCTGCAGCTCCTTCTCAGCGCGGGTGACGTCGTCCTCGCCGACCTCGCCTTCCTTGCCGAGCCGCTCCAGCTCCTCCTTTGCCTTGCGGCGCACGCTGCGGATGGAGATCTTGGCGTCCTCGCCCTTGGACTTGGCGACCTTGACCATCTCGCGACGGCGCTCCTCGGTGAGCTGCGGGATGTTCACGCGGATGATGGTGCCGTCGTTGCTCGGGTTGACGCCGAGGTCGGAGTCGCGGATGGCACGTTCAATGGCATCTAGCTGCGTGGCGTCGTACGGCTTGATGACCGCCATGCGCGCCTCAGGGATGTTGATCCCGGCGAGCTGGTTGAGCGGGGTCGGCGCGCCGTAGTACTCCACGGTGATCCGCGAGAACATCGCGGGCGTCGCGCGTCCCGTCCGCACCGAGGCGAGGTCTTCCTTGGCGACGGACACCGCCTTTTCCATCTTCTCCTCGGCATAGAGGAGGGTCTCGTCGATCACGGTTACTCCTTGCGGCTCGTGCTGTGGCTTGGTCTTGTCAGCCCCTTGATGCGGGCACCGGTGTCGCCGGGGTCGCGACAAGCGTGCCGATCCTCTCACCGCGCACCGCGCGAGCGATGTTGCCCTCCGTCAAGAGATTGAACACGATAATGGGCATCTTGTTGTCCATGCACAGCGAGAACGCGGTCGAGTCGGCGACCTTGAGCCCCTTCTCCAGCGCCTCGGCATGGGTGATGGTGTCGTACATCGTCGCGTCGGGGTCGGTCCTCGGGTCGGCCGTGTAGACGCCGTCGACGGCTTTGGCCATCAGCACGACGTCGCAACCGATCTCCAGCGCGCGCTGCGCCGCGGTGGTGTCCGTCGAGAAGTACGGCAGACCCGCGCCGCCGCCGAAGATCACCACGCGCCCCTTCTCGAGGTGACGTTCCGCCTTACGGGGGATGTAGGGCTCGGCGACCTGGCCCATGGTGATCGCGGTCTGCACCCTGGTCGGCACGCCTTCCTTCTCAAGGAAGTCCTGCAGCGCGAGGCAGTTCATGACGGTGCCGAGCATGCCCATGTAGTCGGCCCTGTCCCGGTCCATGCCACGTTGTTGGAGCTCAGCGCCCCGGAAGAAGTTACCGCCGCCGATCACAACCGCGATCTGGACGCCACTGCGGACGACGTCGGCGATCTGGCGGGCCACGTCGTGCACGACGTCGGGGTCGACACCGACCTGCCCCCCGCCGAACATCTCGCCACCCAGCTTGAGCAGAACTCGCCGGTAGCCAGTGGGCTGATCTGTCGTCACGCTTCCTCCCGTGCTCGCCCGACCCCGTTCACAATTGTGCCCCGCCCCCAATGCTCGGGGACGGGGCACAAACGTTACTCAACGGCCCACCGCGCTGTGGTCACCGGTTCAGGCCTGGCCGACCTCGAACCGCGCGAACCGCGTGACCGTGGCGCCCGCCTCGTCAAGCAGCTGCTTGACGGTCTTCTTGTTGTCGGTCACCGACGGCTGCTCCAGCAGCACGTTGTCCTTGTAGTAGGCGTTGACCTTGCCCTCGACGATCTTGGGAAGGGCACGCTCCGGCTTGCCCTCCTCCTTCGCCGTCTGCTCGGCGATGCTCTTCTCCTTCTCGACGATGTCGGCGGGGACGTCGTCGCGGGAGAGGTACTTCGCCCGCAGCGCGGCCACCTGCATCGCGGCACCGCGCGCGGCCTCAGCCGCCGCCTCGCCTTCGCCCGTGTACTCCACGAGCACACCGACGGCGGGCGGCAGACCGGCGCCCCTGCGGTGCAGGTAGGTCTCCACGGTGCCGTCGAAGTACGTGGCCTTCTTCAGCTCCAGCTTCTCGCCGATCTTGGCCGACAGCGCCTGGATCGCGGCGTCAACCGTGCCTCCCCCGCCGGCTACGCCCTCCTTGGCGGGGGTGCCCCCACTGTCCAGCTCAGCCGCCTTGACCTGCTCGACGTCTGTGGCCTTGACGGTGCGCGTCACCTCGACGATCTTGTCGGCGAGCGCGACGAACTCGTCGTTCTTGGCGACGAAGTCGGTCTCCGAGTTCAGCTCGATCAGCGCGCCGCCGCCACCGGCGACGAGGCCCTCCGCGGTGGCCCGCTCGGCCCGCTTGCCGACGTCCTTGGCGCCCTTGATGCGCAGGAACTCGACGGCCTTGTCGAAGTCGCCGTCGTTCTCCTCAAGCGCCTTCTTGCAGTCCATCATGCCGGAG
>WHUD01000249.1 GCA_009377385.1 Actinophytocola sp. | reverse complement strand
ATGAGCCGCAAACAAGCCAGGTGCAGGGGGTGATGTGTGCTCTTGGGGTAGGTCGTTTGGAAATGGCGTCGCAGCGGATAGATCGGGTCGCCGGCCCGCGGCGGCTCGACGATGACCACCAACACCTGCTTGTTCTGTTCAGTCAGGTACTCGGAGCGCCATCGCACGGCGGATCCCACGTAGCGCTCGATCCATGGTCGAAGATTCGCTGGGTCCACCGGGGAGATGCCCAGAAGCCCTTTCGGATCGGCTCCGATGATCAAGTAGGCGTAGCCCCCGGCGTGCGCGCGGGCGGTTTCGACCGTGCGGTTGGCGAAGCCGAGCACGTGCTTGGCGATGTGGTGATGGGTGGACATCTCTTCGAGACCGAGCCGGGACTTCCACTCGATCCAAGTGCTCTCGTTGTGCGGATCGGCGCCCATGACCGCCCGAACCAGATCCTCGAGTTCGCTTGGGGACAGGTACGGTCGCGACGAGTCAATGGCGATTGGCATCTGCCCATGATCCCACGACAATCCGACAAGCCGGGCGATCGTCGTTCTGTGAGCCGCGGCGAGGTTGACCAGGTTCCCACAACTTGTAGCCACAGTTGTAGCCAAGACGTAGGTCTACGGAGTTGGACAGGTGAGACGGAACGAGGCCGGTGAGTGGCAGTGCGCTGGTCAGAGCAAGTCTCAAGAGACCGACTGGCACCCGTGAGACCCTGGCCGTTCTTCTGATAACGAAGAGGTCCCAGGTTCAAGTCCTGGTAGGCCCACCCCAAGTCAATGGCCGGTTCGCACTATCGCGGACCGGCCACTTTCGTGCCTGAGTGACTACGCCGCGCTGACTCCTTCTATTCATTTTCCTTGAGCTGTGACTCAAGCCATGCAAGAGTGCTGTCGTGCAGCAGATCTGGATGACGTACCTGAACGGACCCGATGTCGCCGAGTTGGCGCTGAGCGACGACGAGATCCTCGCCGCGGTGGAGGAAAGCCTGCGCGCCCAGGGCGAAGGCAGGACGGTGATCGAGCCACGCGTCCATCTCGAACCCGATCCGGCGGATTCCAGTGATCGTCGCAACAGGACGACTGTGACGGTTCGGGATGGTAACGGTGTCAGTGCACGTGGTGTGTGAGGCCGTTGACGGGTGTGTCGGACTGGAGGGACCAGGCCCGGATGGTGGCGGTGAGGGCGAGGGCGCTGCCGTAGAGCATGTGCTGGCCGCCTTGGCGGGTCATCAGCGTGTCGAGTGAGCGGAACGCTCGGCGTTTGCGGGCCAGGGCGAGGATGTCGGTGGCGGCGCGTTCGCCGAGCCAGTGCCCGGCCGGGAGCCGGGTCTGTTGGGCGAGTGCGGTGGGAGCGTGCGGGTCGTTCCCGGAGAGCCAGTCGTCGAGCAGACCGAGGGCCAGGCCGATGCAGGCGGCGACCGTTGGTGCAGTGTTGTCGGGCGATTCGGGCTGGGCCTGCTCCAGGATCGCGGCCGCGTGTGCCGTATCGCCGTCGCTGATGGCCGCGATGGCGGCCTGCAGGGTGGCGGCGGCGAGTTCGCGGGCGTGCCCGACCGGTGTGAACAGGGTCATGTTCTGCCGCTCGATTGCGCGGGTCATTGCCGCCTGCAGGGTTTCCAGGTCCGGCGCGCCGTCGGCGTCGTCGAGGTCGATACCTTCCTCGGCCAACAGCGGCGCGATCTCGCGCAGCATCTCGTCGGCCATTCCGGACCGGTGCTCGATCCGCGGCGGCCCGGGTGGGGGTTCCGGATCGTGCCGGTGCATGTCGGCCATGGTTGTCATCTTGGCAGCAGCCTCGCCGAGATCCTCCGGGTGGTCTCCGGCGTGGTCGTCGTAGTGCAGGTCCGGTCAGCTCGTCGACGTGCTCCGTCGGGTCAGCAGCTCAGCGGGCGTGTTCCAGCCCAACGTTTTGCGCGGGCGGGCGTTGAGTTCC
>WHUD01000248.1 GCA_009377385.1 Actinophytocola sp. | reverse complement strand
TGCTTGGTGCCGGTCCGTCGGCAGGAAACCTCTTTCGCACCGCGAGGGCGACTTCGACGGCGAGGTGTTGCTGCTGCAAGGCGACAGCCACCGGTTCCTCGTCGACACGCCACTCGCCGACGGGCACACCGGTTACGGGATCACCCGAGCCGGTGCCGAGCCTGACCCGCATCGTGATCGAGGGCGAGACCGTCTCGGAATGGCTCCGCGTCACCGTCGACCCAGCTGCCAACCAGCTCTTCCACTGGGAACGAGTGCAGCTGGACTGACGGCACTGTCAGACTTCGTGCGCGCCCGGCCTCCCGTCCTCGACGACGAACGACGCGAGGGTGTAAGCCGGTGCGTCCGGCCGGCTCACGGTAGTGACCATCTGCAAGTCGCTTCGCCAGTGCTGCTGGTCGACGGTGCACCGCACATAGCCGCGGCGGTCACCATCGAAAAACTTGATGTGCGGGTTGAACTTGATCATCGGGCCGTAATAGGGACCGTAAACCTCGCGGTCGCCGTTGCTCGAGATCGACGTCCCGACGAACTCGGTTGCCACGGTCGGTGAGTCCGGGTTGGTGAAGTCCGTCTTGATGTCGTTGACGAACGTGGAATGCCAGTCCCCGGTGACGACGACCGGGTTGCGAACACCGGCGTGCACGATGTGGTCGACGATCCGCTGGCGTGCGGCGGGATAGCCGTCCCATGAGTCGTTCCAGACGGTGTCGCCGTCGTCGCCGTCGTGGTCGAGCCGGGCCATCAGGACCTGGTTCGCGAGGACGTTCCAGCGCGCGCTCGACACGGAAAGCCCGTCGAGGAGCCAGCGCTCCTGCGCGGACCCGGTCATCGTCACGCTCGGGTCGTAGGCCGCGTCGCACTCGTCGGCTTCGCCCCACCCGCATGGCGGCACGCTGCGGTACTGCCTGGTGTCGAGCACGTCGAACTGCGCCAGGTCGCCGTACGCAAGGCGCCGGTACAGCAGCATGTCGCCGTCGCGGGGCATCGAGCTGCGACGCAACGGCAAGTGCTCGTAGAACGCCTGATATGCGGCCGCACGCCGGGCGGTGATGTCGGCGCCGCTGTAGCCCTGGACTGTTCCGGCGTAGTCGTTGTCCACCTCGTGGTCGTCCCAGGTGACCAGCCACGGGAACCTCGCGTGCGCTTGCTGCAGGTTCTGGTCGGTCTTGTAGAGGCCGTACTGGATCCGGTAGCGGTCGAGTGTCGTGGTGTCGGTGCGGAACTGGTCGGGCACCGGCACGTTCCGGAACCCGCCATGTTCGTTGATGCCGTACTCGTAGAGGTAGTCCCCGAGGTGCACCACGAGGTCGAGGTCGTCCATCGCGAGGTGGTGGTAGGGCGCATAGTAGCCGTCGTCCCACCGCTGGCAGGAGGCGAACGCGAAGCTCATCGCAGCGAGGTGTGCGCCGGGTGCCGGGGCGGTCTTCGTCCGGCCGATGTCGCTGACGTCGTCGCGGTAGCGGAACGCGTAGAAGTACTCGCGGCCCGGCTCGAGGCCGGAGAGCTCCACGTGCACCGAATGTGCCAGTTCCGGCAACGCCACCGCGGTGCCCGCACGGATCACATGGCGCATGCGGTCGTCGGTGGCGACCTGCCACTGCACCGGCACGCGTTTGGCCGGCATCCCGCCGTCCGGCGCGAGGGGCTCTGGGGCGAGCCGTGTCCACAGCACCGCCCCGTCAGGCGCCGGGTCCCCTGAGGCAACACCCAAGGTGAAGGGATACCCGCCTGACCGTGGCCGCACCGCCGCGATGGCGCGGTCCGCCGGCACCTGGCCCAGTGCCGCCAGCCCGGCCACACCCGCTACCGCGGCAAGAAATCGACGACGTTCCACGCCGTTGTCGCTGTCGTTCCGTGCAGACATTGACCGCTAACCTCCAGCTGGCACGACCGTGAAGGGAGTTTGGGCGAGGATCTCGTAGCCGTCCTCGGCGAACAGGTAGGCGACGTAGTCGCGGGG
>WHUD01000247.1 GCA_009377385.1 Actinophytocola sp. | reverse complement strand
CATCCGACGAGATGTGGCTGTGGCACGGCCCGGGCGTGCTTGAGCTGTGGCTGGCATCCGAGCCGGAACCCCGGCTACTCGGCAGCCCTGAGCGGCGCGGCACCGCGCAGCAAGTAGTCGTCCCCGCCGGCACATGGCAGCGCGCCAACGCGCGCGGCGATGTGCTGGTCAGCTGCGTGGTCTGTCCAGGGTTCGACTTCGCGGACTTCCAGCTCGAAGATCAGTGACGGCGGCGCGGCGTGCGGGACGACGTGCGGCGTTGCGGGCCGCCACCGCGCCGCGACGAGCGCTTCGACGTTGGCCGTGGTGACGGCGGGTCGGTCGGCGCGAGATGCGCGGGCGGAGGGGTGAACGGCGGGTGGAGCTCGTCGGTTCCCGGTGCTCCCGCCGCGTTGAGCTGGTCGTAATCGACCTGATCGTCTGGTTTGCTGTGGCTGAACGACACGGTCGGCACCTCAGCTGCGCTGGAGCCGGACTGGGATGTGTCGTGCGATGTCATAGACCGTCCTCATTGTGCCGCGCCGCGCACCCGCCCGGACGGACGAATGCGCGGCGCGTCTGTTCCTGGAACAGGTGGCTGTCAGAGTGCCCTGACGCGGCTGGCCTGCGGGCCCTTGGCGCCCTGCGTGACCTCGAACTCCACCTGCTGGTTCTCTTCGAGGCTACGGAAGCCGGTTCCGTCGATCTCGGAGTAGTGCACGAAGACGTCCGGTCCACCCTCCTGCGCGATGAAGCCGAAGCCCTTTTCCGAGTTGAACCACTTCACGGTTCCCTGTGTCATAACGCTCCTTGTCAGGGATTTATTTCAGCGGACCGCACCGTGCGGCCCTGTCGGTCCGGTAAACAAGACGGCGACTGCCCTGCAAGAAGAACAGCGACGCCCGCACCATGGAGTTCTGCGCGAGCGTGCCTTGGACACGAACACTTCAAAACTGCGACCACGCGCAGCGTACTACGTACTGCGCCCGCGTGCCTCTCCGCCGCCGCGCACGGCGAAAGTGCGACTCGCCCCGCTGGACGGTGCGACTCGCGGTGGTCAGCGGCAGCCTTGGCGGAGGGTGTAGCAGCGCAGTCGGGGTTCGGCCGACACCTTGGGCGCGATCGCGATGTTGGTGGTCAACGCTGTCGAGGCGGCGGCGATGTCCTTCGGATAGGTCGCCGGATCGACGCCGGACAGGACGCCCGCAGACACACGCTCTGATCGACGCGGGCGATATGAGCGGGGCTGTTGTGGCGCAGGGCGTCGAAGACGAACCCCTCGACCACCGGATCCGAAGTGCCGACCTGCAGATGTTCGACAGGCCGCGCCGGGCAGCGGTCCTGGACGCGGAGGTTGGCGATCCGGCCGGGACCGTCCGGCGCGCTGTTGCCCGGCGGCACGATGACCTCGTCGAAGTCGCTGGGAATCGTGGTGTAGGAGATCCCCACGAACGCCTCCTGATACGAGTCGAGCGCGTCGTTGAACCGCGAGCCGGAGCGCTGCTGCCAGATCGCGGGACTGGACGGCGTAACGCAGGTGGCGTGTGCCGTGCTGGTGCCGTGGTTGCTCGGGGCCATGCCGATCACGTCGTCCACCATCTCGCGGGTGTCCGGCCAGAACCGGAGCGACCATCGGGCGATCATGCCGCCCTGGCTGTGACCGAGCGTGCTGATCCTGCGTCCGGCGAGTCGGTAAATGGCGTAGGTGACGTACTCCGCACGGGTCTGGATGTCGGCGAGGTTGGCGTTCGCGTGCTCCGGCGCCGGTACGTCGGAGGTGCACCACGAGATGCCCTTGTCGGTCAGCGCGCGCTCGTAGTTCCAGCTGAAGTTGTCCGTGGAGTTGACGGCGGTCGCGGGCAGCAGCAGGACCGGGGTGGTGTCGGCGTCGGTGACGTCGTTCGTGCAGCGCAGGCTGGCCGCGAGCGCGTCGGCAGGCACGCTGAGCGCCGGTCCCGGCCGGTTGAGATCATCAGCTCCAGTTGAACGCCGGAAAGTAATGCACAGGCGCGACTCGCGGTGCCGGAAGGCGCGACTCGCGGTGCCGGAAGGTGCGACTCGCGGTGCCGGAAGGCGCGACTCGCGGTGCCGGAAGGCGCGACTCGCGGTGCCGGAAGGCGCGACTCGCGGTGCCGGAAGGTGCGACTCGCGG
>WHUD01000246.1 GCA_009377385.1 Actinophytocola sp. | reverse complement strand
GTTCGGCACGCAATGTGCACCGAACGCCCCGTTCGGCTCGCAGCGAAGGCGTCATTCAGCGCGTCAGGCCGAGTACCCCGGCATCGGGAATGCGGCGAGTAGCTCGCCCACCTCGGCGGCGACCTTCTCGATGACGCTCTCGTCGTCGAGTGCGGTCGCCGTGACCACGCGGTCGATCCAGTCCGCGATCTGCGGCTGGTGCTCCGGCCGCAGCCCGCGCGTTGTCAGCGCCGCGGTGCCGATGCGGATGCCGGACGGGTCGAACGGCTTGCGCGGGTCGAACGGCACCGTGTTGTAGTTCAGCTCGATCCCGGCCCTGTCCAGCGCCTGCGCGGCTGGCTTGCCGCCGGTCTCCTTGCTGGTCAGGTCGGCCAGGATCAGGTGGTTGTCCGTGCCCCCGGAGACAAGGTCGAAGCCGCGCTCCAGCAGCGCGTCGGCCAGCGCCTTGGCATTGGCGACGACGTCGTGCGCGTACTCACGGAAGTCCGGCCGGGCCGCCTCGCCAAGCGCGACCGCGATCGCCGCCGTGGTGTGGTTGTGCGGACCACCCTGCAGCCCTGGGAAGACCGCCTTGTCGATCGCCTTGGCGTGCTCCGCGTCCGTCATGATCATCGCGCCACGCGGACCGCGCAAGGTCTTGTGCGTCGTCGTCGTGATGATCGGAGCGTGACCGACCGGCGAAGGATGCGCACCGCCCGCGACAAGGCCGGCGATGTGGGCGATGTCCGCGACCAGCACGGCGTCAACCTCGAGGGCGATCTCGGCGAAGGTGGCGAATTCGATCGTCCGGGGGATCGCTGTGCCGCCCGCGAAGATCAGCTTCGGCCGGTGCTCCCGCGCCAGCTCGCGCACCTGGTCGAAGTCGACCCGGCCGGTCTCCTTGCGCACGCCGTAGCGGACGGCGTTGAACCACTTGCCGGTGGCCGAGACCGTCCAGCCGTGGGTGAGGTGGCCGCCATCCGGCAGCGCCATGCCCATGATCGTCTCGCTGGGCTTGGCCAGCGCGAGGTACACAGCGAGATTGGCAGGCGAGCCGGAGTACGGCTGCACGTTGGCGTGGTCGACGCCGAACACCGCCTTGGCGCGGTCGATCGCAAGGTTCTCCACCTGGTCGATGACCTGCTGACCTTCGTAGTACCGCCTGCCCGCATAGCCCTCGGAGTACTTGTTCGTCAGCACGGTGCCGGTGGCCTCAAGCACCGCCTGCGAGACGTAGTTCTCCGACGCGATCATGCGGATCTTATCGTGCTGCCGCCGTGCCTCGGCTTCGACGAGGTTCGCGACCTCCGGATCAGCGGCGGCCAGGGTGGAGAACGGGGGTTGATGGGACATCGCGTACTCCTATCTCGGACGGACACCCAGGCGCACGGTGCCCGCGATAGTCGCTCCCCGGTGGTGCTCCGCCTCTCGCGCCAGTCGCTCGTCGCGGTTCGATGCTAGTGCGGCGGGCGGTGACTTCGCGAGGGTTACTCTTCGATCAGTTCTACGCCGTCCCGGTGACGCTTGGCGATGTCCTGGTAAATGGCGGCGTTGTGCTCCACCCAACCGCGCGCCGCGTCGGTGAGCGGCACGTGCTTCTTCGCGGGGGCGCCCATGGCGATCATCTCGCCTGGGACCTCGGAGTTCGGTGTGACGACGGCGCCAGCCGCGACCAGCGCCCTCGGGCCGACGACGGCCTGGTCCAGCACGGTCGAACAGTTGCCGATGAGCGCCTGCTCGCCGATCGTGCAGTCGTGGACCAGGCACATGTGGCCCACGGTGACGTTCTTGCCGATCTCGCACACGCCGTCGTTGACGTGCACGACGGCGTTGTCCTGGATGTTGGCGCCCTCGCGGACGACGATGCGACCGAAGTCCCCGCGCAGCACCGCGCCGTACCAGATGGACGCCCCCGACTCGACGATCACGTCCCCGACCAGGGTCGCGGTCGGGGCGATCCAGGCGTCAGGGTGAAC
This sequence comes from Actinophytocola sp., assembly GCA_009377385.1. Lineage (GTDB taxonomy): Bacteria > Actinomycetota > Actinomycetes > Mycobacteriales > Pseudonocardiaceae > Haloechinothrix_A. The sequence continues at coordinate 230 of WHUD01000246.1, read as the reverse complement.
GGACGGGCTTTTTCCCTCGAACGAGTACATAGGCATGAATGCACGTTAACCCGCGACGTCGGGTCACACCGACCCGGTGCCGCCGCTTAGCGCCGTGTCCCCCGTTCCCGACGCCGTGTTCGCCACTCGGGACGTGGTGTCCCTCGCTTCCGACGGCGTGTTCGTCGTTCGGGAGGCCGTGTCCGCCACTCGGGACGTGGTGTCCCTCGCTTCCGACGGCGTGTTCGTCG
>WHUD01000245.1 GCA_009377385.1 Actinophytocola sp. | reverse complement strand
AGCTCGCCGGGCAGGAAGTCGGTGGCACCGGAGTCGATGATCGTGACGCGGCGCAGCATCTGCCGCACGATGACCTCGATGTGCTTGTCGTGGATCGACACACCCTGCGCGCGGTACACCTTCTGGACCTCGTCCACCAGGTGGATCTGCGCCTGACGCGGACCCATGACGCGCAGCACCTCGTGCGGGTCGGGCGTGCCTTCCAGCAGCTGCTGACCGACGTCGACGTGGTCGCCGTCCGCGAGCGGACCGTCCGGACCGACCGCGAGCCGCTGCCGCTTGGACAGTTTGTCGAGCACGATCTCCTCGGCGCCGTCGTCCGGGATCAGCGTGATCTTCCAGAAGCGCTCGCTCTCCTCGATGCGCACCCGGCCCGCGACCTCGGCGATCGGCGCCTTGCCCTTCGGCACCCGCGCCTCGAACAGCTCCTGCACACGCGGCAGACCGGTGGTGATGTCGTCACCAGCGACACCACCCTGGTGGAAGGTACGCATCGTCAGCTGCGTACCCGGCTCACCGATCGACTGCGCTGCGACGATACCCACGGCCTCACCGACGTCGACGAGCTTGCCCGTCGCCATCGAGCGGCCGTAGCAGCACGCACACACACCGACGACCGACTCGCAGGTCAGCACGCTGCGGACCTTCACCCGATCGATCCCGCTCGATGCCAGCTTCTCGATGGCGGGGTCACCGAGGTCGTCACCACGGTTGACGACGACGTTGCCGTCGGCGTCGGTGGCGTCCTCGGCGATGGTGCGCGCGTACACGCTTGTCGCGACGTGCTCGGCACGCATGATCGGACCGTCCTGCTGCTTTTCGCCGATGGTCATCTGGATGCCGCGGCTGGTGCCGCAGTCCACCTCGCGCACGATGACGTCCTGCGAGACGTCGACGAGACGACGGGTCAGGTAACCCGAGTCGGCGGTACGCAGCGCCGTGTCGGCGAGACCCTTCCGAGCACCGTGGGTGGCGATGAAGTACTCCGCAACCGAAAGGCCCTCACGGAAGTTGGACTTGATCGGCCGAGGGATGTACTCACCCTTCGGGTTGGACACCAGACCACGCATACCGGCAAGCGACCTGACCTGGGTCATGTTGCCCGCCGCGCCCGACTTCACGATCATCGCGATCGAGTTGTCGTCGGGGAAGTGTGCCTCCATGGACTCCGCGACGTCTTCTGTCGCCTGCGCCCACACCTTGACCAGCTCGTTGTTGCGCTCGGCGTGGGAGAGCTGACCGCGCTGGTAGCGCTTCTCCACCTGGGCGGCCTTGCCCTCGAAGTCCTCGAGGATCTGCTTCTTCTCCGCAGGCACGAGCACGTCCGAGATCGACACCGTGACACCGGAGCGGGTCGCCCAGTAGAAGCCGGCGTCCTTGACCTTGTCGAGCGTCTGCGCGACCTGGGTCATGGAGTACCGCTCCGCGAGGTCGTTGACGATCGCGGCCTGGCGCTTCTTCGGCAACGCCTCATTGATGTACGGGTAGTCGGCAGGCAGCAGGTCGTTGAACATGACCCTGCCGAGGGTTGTCTCTGCCAGCCACGGCTGGCCCGGCTCCCAGCCGTTCTCGGCCAGCTCGGCCTGCTGCTCCTTCGGCGGCTGCCGGTCCATCACCCTGATCTTGATCGGGGCGTGCAGACCGACGAGGTGCCGGTCGAACGCCATGATCGCCTCGGCCTCCGATGAGAACGCCTGGCCAGCGCCTGGCGCGTTCTCGTCGAGCCTCGTCAGGTGGAACAGACCGGTGACCATGTCCAGTCGCGGCATGGCCAGCGGACGACCCGACGCGGGCGAGAGGATGTTGTTCGCCGACAGCATCAGGATCCGCGCCTCGGCCTGCGCCTCGGCGGACAGCGGCAGGTGCACCGCCATCTGGTCGCCGTCGAAGTCGGCGTTGAACGCCTCACACACCAGCGGGTGCAGCTGGATGGCCTTACCCTCGACCAACTGCGGCTCGAAGGCCTGGATACCGAGGCGGTGCAGCGTCGGCGCCCGGTTCAGCAGCACGGGGTGCTCGGTGATGACCTCTTCAAGCACGTCCCACACCGCGGAGCGGGAGCGCTCCACCATCCGCTTGGCGGACTTGATGTTCTGCGCGTGGTTGAGGTCGACAAGCCGCTTCATCACGAACGGCTTGAACAGCTCGAGCGCCATCTGCTTCGGCAGACCGCACTGGTGCAGCTTGAGCTGCGGACCGACGATGATGACCGACC
>WHUD01000244.1 GCA_009377385.1 Actinophytocola sp. | reverse complement strand
AGCATGTCCCGGTTCTACCGGCCCCCACCTCCAAGATCCGTGAGACACGCCCTAGTCAGGTGAGACTATGCCAGCCACGCACGTCATATAATCGCTTTAGTGCTATTTATCCGTTTCGTTACAGATGCCGATGACGCACACCGCCATGGCTCGGTACGCTGCGCGGCGGCGGTGACCTCGACGAGGGCGAGGGTGTCGCTGGCGGTGACCGGCCCCTACAGCAGTCGTCCCAGCTTGGTCCGCGAGATCAGAATCCAGCCGAGGCCGAAACAGGCCACGATGCCGATCGCACCGACGAGCGGGGCCTTCAGCTCGGCAGGACCAGGCATCGGCCGCAGCGCGATCGCCAGCATGATCAGCACCGGCCCTTGTAGCACAAACGCGGCGAAGGAGCTGCGGATCGCGCTGTCGCGTACCTTGCCTCCTCCGACGAGCCGCTGCTGCGCCACGCCGAGCAACCAGATCGAGCCGAACACCACAAGCACCGACTCGATGGTCGCCAGCAGCGCTGATTGCCAGCTCCAGCCGCCGAGGAACGGCGCCATATCGGCGGCGAGGTTGTCGACCCCGATGGCCAGCGCCAGCACCGGCACGGTGATCAACGTCGCCAGCGTGACCATGCCACTCGCGCGCCGCAGCCGGGACGGCACCCGCTCAGCCAGCCCGCTGCTTGCGAACACCACCCCGAAGCCGAACATCGCGCCGAGCTGCGGCCACTGCCACACGTGGACGTCGCCGAAGGCACTGGCCCGCGCCGGGATCACGACCCGTAGCAGGAACGTCGTCAGCGCGATAACGACCGCGAGCGTCCAGAGCTGGCTGGCGGAGTGCAGCACCCGTTGCCGCTCGATGTCGCGCCTGGTGATCAAGTGCCACCCCGCGTACACCAGCGAGAAGATCAGCAGCACCTCGGCGAACCACAACGCGCCGGAGTCGAACACCCGGTCCCTGCCGGTGAGCAGGAAGGAGTACGACACCGTCTTGCCGGCCGACAGGTACGCCAGCCACATCACCAACGGCCACACGATCGCCGCGCTGACCATGAACGGAATGCCGAGCCGCAGCACCCGTTCTGAGACGAACTGGCTCGGCCCCTTGTGCCGCAGCGACCGCGGCGTCAACATGCCCGCGATCAGGAAGAACGTTCCCATGAAAAACAGCGCCGACGGCCCGAAGATCGCCGCGAGCACCAGTTCCGCCGACGTCGTAAAGGTGACTTCGTTGACCTCGTCGTAGGCCCATCCCCCGACAGCGGAGTAGCCGAGCAAGGCGTGTCCGCCGATGATCCAGGCAACGAGCAGCGCGCGCAGGGCGTCCAGGCTGTAGAGGCGCGTGCCCTGCTGAGTTCGTGGACCACCGTCACGATGACCAGGATCCCCTTTCCTGGACGGTAGGCCGAGAGGATTTAGGCCCTTTGTGACGATAACGCCCCGACTGGGCGAGCCATTCCCGAATTCTGTTCACACCGCGTAGCGGTTCGCCAGAGCGATTCGGGCGGGCGGGGCCGAGATCCCGGCCCCGCCCGCGTCGTGGGTGAGACGGCGCTTCGCGGTATCAGAAGTCGGCGCAGGCGAACTTCGTGCCGTCCTTGTCCTCAAGGTGCAGCACGATCGACTTCGCACCCTTGGTCTTCGGGTTGTCGTTGCTGACGGTGGTGGTCGCCGCCCCATCGGCGTCAGCGGTGAAGGCGATGTGGATCTCGTTGGGCGGCGCTTCCGGACCCTTCGCGTCGAACTGGAAGTGGTCGCCACCCTCGTCCTTGGCGCACGGCTGCTCGTGCAGGTGCGACATGTAGGCGGTGTCGGGCTGCAGGCCCTTGACGTCGATGGTGACCGTGGTGCCCTTGTCGTGCTGGGCCAGGTACGCCACACCGGTCACCGACTTCGTGCCTGCCGGCGCCGACTTCAGCGCCGCGAACGTGCCCTTCGCGAGCTCAGCGCCCTTGATCTCGTTCGCGGGCGTTGCGTTCGGGTCGCTCGCCATGGTGGACGTCGGGTCCGCCGTGCCGACGGCATTCTTGACGGGTTCCTCGGTCTCGCCACACGCGGCAAGCGCCAGCGCGGTGGCCGACAGCGCCGCGAGCATCGTGCCCACGCGCCTGTTTCGGGTCATATCGGTCTTGATCATGTCAAGATAGTCGCACATTCGTGTAGTTCAGTTCCCACGACCGTGTCCCCCGCTCCCGACGTCGTGTTCCCCGCCTACGACGTCGTGTCCCCCACTCAACAGCAGTGCTCACCGCGCCACGCCTCGCGGCCTTCCCTGATC
>WHUD01000243.1 GCA_009377385.1 Actinophytocola sp. | reverse complement strand
ACAAACGCCCCGCTGACCAGCAAGAACACGGTCAGCGGGGCGTTTGTCGTTCTACAGCCGGGTGCAGCCGTAGCGGCCGTATGCGTCAAATACGTGACAATGGCTTGCAGGCAGCTGGGAGACGTTGAGGGTAACGCCGGTCGCAGCTACAGCCCGCCGATGTCCGGGTGCTCGATGCGCGGGATCAGACACGCACTAACCGCACGATGTAGCCGGAGCCCGTAGTCCACTCTGTGAGGACGGCTGGGACGAGCTGTGTGCCTGGGTGGATTCGGAGGGTTTCTCAGCCCGCGCCAGAACGACCGGCCTCGTCTGCGACAGCGGTGAACGTTGACACCGGCACCCCGGGCGCGTCGGCGATGGTCGCGACATTTCCCACTGACAGCGGCGTGTCTCCGGACAGCCGTCGCGATAGCCAGGCACGCGAAACGCCGAGCTGCTCTGCGAGCACGGTCTGAGTGACGCGCTGCCGGGCAAGCTGGGCTCGGATCTCAGCCGCGACGAGCCGACAGGAACACCCACCGGACACCACCCCCTCCATGCCGCAGGTTCCCACCCAGCCCGCTCCGGCGGCCCCGAAGAAGAACTGGTTCATGCGCCACAAAGTTCATGACCGGCTTCCTCGTCCTGCTGGCGGTCATCGTCATCGCGACCCAGGTCGGCGGCGGCGAGCAGACCTCCCCAGCGGCAGCGGCGACGCTACTGCTGGAATCGGCGACCCAGCAGGCGATGGCAAGTTCGAGTTCACCGTCACCAAGTGGCTCAGTGCCACCGACCAGCACCTCTACGACGCGGCTGAGCGGGAGTACGTGGCCGACGACACCGCCTGGACGGCGCTGAAGGCCAACCCCCTGCTGGAGCAGTCAACCCTGGGAACTCGGTCAAGGGCATCGTCGTCTTCGACATTCCCAAGAACGTGGAGCCTGTCGAGCTCGTCCTCACCGACTCGATGTTCTCCGGCGGCGTCACCGTCAGCCTCCCTTGACCCCACCCTCCGTTGACTCCCGTCCACCGGCCGTGGACGGAGTCTTTCCTATGCGTGCTCACGCTGGGATCGGGTGAGTCGGCCCGGCCTGCCGGTAACTCCCGCGACCCGCCCAGCGACTAGCTAAGCGCCAGGGCGAACGGAAGGTGATCACCATGTCGGCGGACGACCGCCTCGTCGCCGTGACCGGCGCGACGGGCAGGCAGGGCAACGCGGTCACCAGGCACTTGCTCCGCAACGGCTGGCGGGTGCGGGCACTCACCAGGACCCCGGACAGCAAGCGAGCGCAGGCGCTCAAAGGCCTCGGCGCCGACGTCGTCAGGGCCGACTTCGACGAGCCGGACACGCTGCGCGCGGCGTTCCACGACGCCCACGGCGTCTACAGCGTGCAGAACCCGATGATCAGCGGCATCGACGGCGAGATACGCCAGGGGATCGCCGTCGCCGACGCGGCACGTGACGCGGGCGTGAGCCACGTCGTCTACGGCTCCGCTGGCACCGGCGCATCCGACACCGGCGTCGGCTCGTGGGAGTCCAAGCTGGTGATCGAGGCCCACATGCGGCAACTTGGCCTGCCGCTCACCGTGCTGCGACCGATGGCGTTCATGGAGCTGATGACCGATCGCGGCTACTTCCCGCCCGCGTCGACCTGGCACGTCATGCCCAAGCTGATGGGCGCCGACCGGCCGGTGGTGTGGCTCTCCGTCGACGACCTGGGCGCGATCGCGGCGCTCGCGTTCGCCGAGCCGTCCCGGTTCGTCGGTGCGGATCTCACCCTCGCCGCCGACGTCCATTCCATCGAGGACTGCCGCGCCATCTGGCGCGGTGTCACCGGAAAGGCGCCGAGGCGGATCCCGATGCCTGTCTGGCTGTTCGAGCGCATCGTCGGCGACGACCTCATCGCGATGTGGCGCTGGCTGCGCACCGGGTCGGTGCCGATCGACACGAGCGAGACCCTGCGGATCCTGCCAACGGCGGTCACCGTCCGGCAGTGGCTGTCCGCCCAACAGGCGCCCCGGGAGCCGCATCCGGCGTGACAGCGGGCGGGACTTCGACAAGCGCGTGCCTGGCCCCGACGATTGTTACGCGCGGTGACTGTGCTGTTGGCGAAGCGGGAATGAAACGGGAGCGGTGAACTCGGCGACGGGAATGGAGAACACGGCGTCGAGAGTGGGGGACACGGCGTCGGGAACGGGGGACACGAAGTGGTGGGTCAAATCCGGTAACTGTCATCGCATTGTTCGAACATTTCCATCCGGGCGTCGAGAAGTTGGGGGTGTTGCAGATCGACGAAATGCACCTCGTGCCATTGTTCGAATCCGATGCGTTCCAGGAGTGCGCCGAATCGGATGCTCGCGAGTTCGGCCGAGACCTTGAGGCTTATGCAAAACGTAGTCTGAAGAAGTGGAGCGCGCGAACGGCTTGAAAT
>WHUD01000242.1 GCA_009377385.1 Actinophytocola sp. | reverse complement strand
GAACGGGGCGTTCGGCCCGCAATGTGCACCGAACGCCCCGTTCGGCTCGGCGCGGACCGCCACCTCGGCGTACCCGCCGCAGGCGGGACCGAGGTGCGCGACGACCCGCGTGCCGAGCCACGCCTCGTAGACGTCTGGCCCGATCTGATCGACCACGCCCGCGACCTCCCGGCCGGGCGTCATCGGCAGCTCCGGCAACGGGCACGGCCCCATCTGCTCGCCTTCCCTGATCGTGGTGTCGATCAGATGGACGCCGGACGCCGCCACGGCGATGCGCACCTGACCGGCGTCAGGAACGGGATCGTCGACCGTCTCGTAGCGCAGGGTGGCAGCGGGGCCGAACTCGTACTGCCGGATCGCGTGCATGAATCCCACGCTAGAACTTCGAGTTATCTCGAAGTCAAGTTCCGGCGACGGAACTGGCTCTTGACGTGACCCACGCCACTGGATACCGTTCGGTATTCAATACCGGCGAGTATCGAAGGTGGTCAGCGACATGGCGGCAGTGGAGGACACCAGGACAGCCGGAGCGAGCGACGGCAAACCTGCGTCGAGACGTCGTAGCAGTAGCCAGGGCATCCGCCGACGCCGAATCGGACGACGATCGACCGGGGTGCTCGTCACGATCGGCGCGGCGGCACTGCTCATCGGTACGGCCGCCACCCCGGCGAGCGCCACCCCGGCGCCCCAGCCCGCCGCCATGCAGCAGACCCCACCGCCGCAGGACGACCCGTTCTACACCCCACCGGACCCGCTGCCAGACGTCGCACCGGGCACGGTGCTGCGCTCCCGCCAGATCGACGTCTCGAGCAATGGCTTCAGCGTGCCGGTCAACGCATGGCAGGTGCTGTACCGCTCGACGTCGGCCACCTTCGACCCGAACGCCGTCTCCGGCACCGTGATCGTGCCGGAGCAGGAGTGGAGCGGCGAGGGCGAGCGCCCGGTGGTGTCCTACGCCGTCGGCACCCACGGCCTCGGGCCGACGTGCGCGCCGTCGTACAAGCTCGCCACCGGCTCCGAGCAGGAGTTCTCGCTGTTCAGCCAGGCCCTGAACCGGGGCTGGGCGGTGGCCGTCACCGACTACGAGGGCCTCGGCACGCCCGGCCCGCACACCTACGTCGCCGGGCGCTCGCTCGGCCACGCGATGCTGGACGCCGCCCGCGCGGCCGCGCGGCTGCCGGACGCCGGGCTCAACGACGCCGCGCCGATCGGCTTGTGGGGCTACTCCGAGGGCGGCTTCGCGACCGGCTGGGCGGCCCAGCGTGCGGCGGACTACGCGCCAGAACTGAACGTGGCCGGGTCGGCGGTCGGCGCAGCCCCCGCCGACATGGAGACCATGGCCAACCTGCACGACGGCGGCCCGGCAAGCGGGCTCGTGCTCGCCGCTGCGGTCGGCCTCGCAAGGGCGTACCCGGACGCGCCGTTCGATGAGATCCTCACCGACGAGGGCAAACAGATGGCCGCCGAGATCAGCACGCAGTGCGTCGAGGAGTTCTCCTCCCGCTACGCCTTCCGCAGCCTGGCCAGCTACACCACGGTCGACGACCCGATGGCGCTACCGGAGTGGCAGCGGGTGCTTGACGACATCCGGCTCGGCGGCACCACACCGCAGACCCCCGCGATGATCTACCACTCGCCGACCGACGAGCTGGTCACCTTCGACCAGGCGATCACGCTCAACCGCGCCTGGTGCGCTGGCGGGGGCACGGTGCAGTTGCAGCCAGCCGTCGTCGGTGACCACGTCGTCGGCGCGGTGACCGGCGCACCGCTCGCCGTCGACTACCTCGGCGGACGGTTCACCGGACAGCAGGCGCCCGACACCTGCGCAACCGCACCGTGACACGACGTCGTCCCACCAGGGAGGAGACCCGGCGGCGGGTGCTCGCCGCGGCCCACGACGTCTTCACGACGCGCGGGATCGAGGCGGCGTCGGTGACCGACGTCGCCACCACTGCCGGGCTGACCAAGGGCGCGGTGTACTCGAACTTCCGCAGCAAGAACGACCTCGTGCTCACCCTGATGGACGAGTACGTCGCCGAGCGCCAGCGGGAGGCCGCCGCCCTGTTCGACAGCGCGGCCGACGCCGGACACGCCCTTCGTGACGTGGGGAAACACCTGGTCGACGCCATCCACAGCGGGGCACGGTGGCAGCGACTGCTGATCGCCTACGCCGTCAGCGGACAGCGCGACCCCGAGCTGGCTGACGCGCTCCGGGTGCGGCGGCAACGGCTGCGCGCCTCGGTGGCCGGCATGATCGAGCGGGTCGCCGAACGGCACGGGCTCACGCTGCCGTTCCCACCTGACGAGGCGGCCATGGTGGTGCTGGCGCTGTCCAACGGCTTCGCGGTGGAGGACAGCCTCGACCCCGGCGCCGTCCCTGACGACCTGTTCGGCCGGGTGCTCGCCGTGCTCGGCACGGCAGGCGAGGCGTCGTAGCCGGGGCGGACCCTGGCCGAGAGTGGCGTTCGGTCGGTCATATCGACCGAGGCCACCCTCGGCCGCACCACACCTACTAAGAGAAACGAAAGTGTCTGTATAGTTTGGTTGTTTCTTCCTCTACGTATGGATGTAGCTGAGCTTCGGGT
>WHUD01000241.1 GCA_009377385.1 Actinophytocola sp. | reverse complement strand
GTGGATCGTGACCGTGTTCTTCGGCTTCCAAGCGTGCTTGGCCTACACCGTGATGGGATGGTGGCCGCAAGTGCTCATGGACGCCGGGGTGAGCCGATCGGTCGCTGGGCTGCTGCTCGGGCTGATCTCGCTGATCGGTCTGCCGGTGAGCCTGGCCGTTCCGCCGATCGCAGCACGCCAGCGTAGCGGGCAGAGCTGGTGGATCGTAGGACTCGGTGCGTTCGGCGTCGCCGGGATCACCGGCATGATGGTCGCGCCGTCGGCGTCGCCGCTGCTGTGGTCGATCTTGGTTGGTATCGGCATGAGCGTGTTCTCACTCGCGATCACCACGATCACGTTGCGGGCTCGCACAAGCCAGGACGCGGCGACGCTGTCGGGCATGGCGCAGGGCTTCGGCTACCTGCTCGCCGCCGCGGGACCATTCCTATTCGGGATCCTGCATGACAGCACCGGCGGCTGGACCACGCCGTTCGTCCTGCTGCTGTGCGTGGTGCTCGGGCAGGTCGTCTTCGGCTTCCTCGCAGGCCGACCCAGATACGTCTAGGCCGAAGTTGCGTGGCGTATAGCAGGCGATCCCCCAGCTGAGCTGGGGGATCGTCGTTTTTGGTTGTGTGGGTTCTGGCTACGTGCAGGTCAGCGGGATGGGGGTGTTGAGTAGGTCGAAGGCCAGGCGCTGGTCGCCGGTGGGCTCGGTGAGGACGGAGACCTCGGTGTCGGTGCCGGGGAAGCGAACTTGGTTTCGGGTGAGGGTGGCGATGTGGTCGAGCAGGTTGCCGAAACTGCGGTAGGGGTGGCCGAATGTGTCGTACTGGTAGTGGGCCTTGCGCTCGGCGTGGCCGGAACGGCGGGCGGGGGCGACGGGGTTGTCCCGGTCGGGTGGGTGTTCGTCGGTGAAGGTCAGCGGTGCCCAGGTGCGGCGGAGGTGCCAGACGAGGTAGCAGGCCAGCATGCAGATCAGCACGTGTGCGCGGACGCGTTCTTCGAGCCGGTGGTAGATCGGGCGCAGGTCGAGGTCGTCGACTTTGACGATGCGGAAGTCGCGTTCGACGTGGGCGAGGTTCTTGTAGCCGAACACCACCCCGGCGGCGTCCAGGGTGTCAGCCGTGATGCTGGTGCGCAGTACGTAGAAGCCGTCCAACTGCGCTTCGGCGTCGATCTTGGCCTGGTCACGTTGCCAGGTGAGGCTGGTGTCGGTGATGGCGAGGGTGAAGTGCTTGCCGACCTTGTAGTGGTTGATCACCTTGCCGACCTCCACCCCGATCTTGTCGGCGCCGACGAGGGTGCCGCGGGCGACCCGGTCGGCGATGACACGCAGCTGCTTCTCGGTCGCGGCGAGGAGGTCGTCGCGTTTGCGGGCACGCTCGGCCGCCAGTAGCGGGTTGCGGCACGCGATCAGCCGTTCGTCGGGGTAGTCGGGGTGACTGATCTCGGCCAGGTCTTGGGCGTCGAACAGCGACAGTTGCACCGCCCCGTCACGCACGAGCTTGGTGATAGTGGGGGCGCGCAGCGCGGTGATCCACCCGAAACTGGCATCGGTATCGCCGTCGTCGCCCAGCTCCTTCAACGCGTCGACGCGGGCTTTGGTGATCATGCCGCGGTCGCCAACCAGCACCAGGTCGGTGAGCCCGAACTTCTCCGAGATGACCTGCACGATGTCGGTGAACGCCCTCGGGTCGCCGGTGGCTCCGTCGAAGACCCGCACCGCCACCGGGCGCCCCTCGGGGTCGGTGAGGAACCCGTACTCGATCTGGGCCTTGCCCTTCTTGCCGTCGCGGGAGTAGCCCCGTCCGGCCAGCGGACAATGGCTGCCTTCCACCCATGCGGAGGTGAGGTCGAACAGCGCCATCCGCGACGGGTTCACCTCCGCCGACAGGTGCGTGCGGGCCAGCCGACCCTCGATGTGGTCTTGCTGGTCGGCCAGCCAGTCCATCGCGGCATAGATCTCATCCGTGCTGGCGTCGGCGACCCCAAGATCGGTCCCGAGCGTGACGTCGGACCACCAGCTCAGGGTGGACAGTTTCGAGGCCGGCCGCACCACCCGCGACAGGATCAACGCCAACGCCAGATCCCGCTGCCGGCACGCCGGCCCCAGCAGCGCCGGAAACCCGAGCTGGTGCGCCATCGCCGCGACCGCGGCCACGTGTCCGTGCGGCAGCGACCGGGTGATCGTGACCGCCTCGGCGGCGGGCACCAGCACCTGCCCCTTCAGCGTCGCCTCGATCGCGTCGACCACGTCATCGGCCAGCCCGGACAGGTTCGCCAGCGTCTCGTGTCTGACCTTGCTGCCATCGCGGTAGGTGCGCCGCAAATAGCGCGACTCGTATTCGCGGCGCCGCCCGTTCTTGTCCACATACCGACCACGAATCCTGGCCACATGCATCGCACGCACCTGCCGACCCATACACCGAATAGTACTGGTAGTACAGGCTCAGCAACGATGCGACACGCCGACAATTTTGGCTACACCATCCGCTCACGGCAGGACGTAGCACCAGGTCAGAGCCACATCTTCTACGGAGAGCAACAGCAACTTCGGGATAGAGCACCGCGAAGTAGCCGCGACGGTCGCCGTCCCGGCGGGCGCGCTCGAT
>WHUD01000240.1 GCA_009377385.1 Actinophytocola sp. | reverse complement strand
ATGGGTCGCGCGGGAGCTGTCGGTCCCGGCCGCGGCGGTGTCCCGGGCGGCCAAGGAACTGCACGAGGACCTGTCCGGCCCGATCGACGAGGTCATCAACGCCGCCCGACATCTGATCGAGCACCCGGATGCCTCGCTCGACACGCTCATGGAGTTCGTGCCAGGCCCCGACCTGCCGACCGGCGGCACGCTGCTCGGGCTGGACCAGGTGCGCAAGGCGTACGAGACCGGACGCGGCGTCGTCCGGATGCGCGCCAAGGCCGAGACCGGGCCGCTGCCGGGTAGCAGGGGCCGCCAGGCGATCACGGTGACCGAGCTGCCCTACGCCGTCGGCCCTGAGAAGATCATCGAGAAGATCACCGACGAGGTGAACAAGTCCAAGCGGCTCACCGGCATCGCCGACGTCAAGGACCTCACCGACAGGGAGAACGGCACCCGGCTGGTCATCGAGTGCAAGGTCGGCGTCAACCCGCAGGCGCTGCTGGCCGATCTGTACCGGCTCACACCGATGGAGCAGTCGTTCGGCATCAACAACCTGGTGCTCGTCGACGGCACCCCGCACACGCTGGGCCTCAAGGAACTACTCGACGTCTTTCTGCGGCACCGCTACGAGGTCGTCACCCGCCGCACCCGCTACCGCCGTCGCAAGCGTGAGGAGCGGCTGCACCTGGTCGAAGGCCTACTCAAGGCGCTGCTTGACATCGACAAGGTGATCAAGCTGATCCGCGGCAGCGAGGACGCCAAGGCCGCGCGCGCCGGCCTGATGAAGCGGTTCACGCTGTCCGAGATCCAGGCGAACTACATCCTGGACACGCCGCTGCGCAGGCTCACCAAGTACGACAAGCTCGAACTGGACGCCGAGCACGAGCGGCTGCGCGAGGAGATCGCCGAGCTGTCGAAGATCCTGGACGACGAGTCGATGCTCAAACAGGTCGTCTCCGACGAGCTGGCCAAGATCGCCGAGGACTTCCCCACCCCGCGCCGTACCGCGCTGATCGACGGCGACCTCAAGGAGGTGCTCGCGGCGTCGCAGCCTGCTGGCCCGCTTGAGGTGGCCGACGACCCGTGCCAGGTGATCCTGTCCGCCACCGGGCTGGTGGCGCGCACCGCGGCCGAGTCGGAGGAGGTCTCCGAGAAGCGACGGCGCAGCGGACGCACCAAGCACGACGCGGTCGCCGCCGTCGTTCACACCACGGCTCGGGGCCAGTTCCTGCTGGTGACCAGCAGGGGCAGGGCGTTCAAGACCGATGTGCTGCCACTGCCGGTGCTGCCGGAGCAGACCGGCACGGTGTCGCTGCGCGGTGGAATGCCAGCCACCGAGCTGGTGCCGATCGACGACGGCGAGCGCATCGTCGGCATCGCCCCGCTCGGGGAGCAAGCCGAGGGGGCCCCTGGGCTCGCGCTCGGCACCCGCAGCGGCGTGGTCAAGGTCTGCGCCCCGGACTGGCCGGTGCGCGCGGACGAGTTCGAGGTCATCTCACTCAAGGACGGCGACGAGGTCGTCGGCGCGAGCTGGCTCACCGACGGCGAGGAAACGCTGGTGTTCGTGTCCAGCCAGGCGGCGCTGCTGCGGTTCGAGGCCTCGCTGGTGCGCCCGCAGGGCCTCAAGGGCGGCGGCATGGCTGGCATGAAGCTGCCGAAGGACGCGCACGCGCGGTTCTTCGGCGCGGTCCGCACCGACGATCCGGAGCACGGTGACCCGCAGGTGATCACAGCGACCGGCCAGAGCGTGAAGATGACGCCGTTCGAGGAGTACCCGGCCAAGGGACGCGCGACCGGCGGCGTGCGGGCCCACCGGTTCCGCGCCGGGGAGAACGCCCTGGTGCTGGCCTGGGTCGGACCACGCCCGGCAGGCGCGACGGACAAGGGCGAGCCCGTGGAGCTGCCCGATCCGGATCCGCGCCGCGACGGCGCGGGCCACGCCCACCCCGGCCCGGACGTCATCGGCCACATGATCGAACGCGCCTGACAGCCGCCACGAACGCAGAACTCGGCGCCCTGAACAGGGGACACGACGCCGTGTCCCCCGTTCCCGACGCCGTGTCCCCCGTTCCCGACGCCGTGTCCCCCGTTCCCGACGCCGTGTCCCCCGTTCCCGACGCCGTGTCCCGCGTCCCTGGCCGGTAGGCTCCGCGAGCCATGGACACCACGCTGCATCCGAACGTCGCGCACGTAGCCGACGTGCTCGCGGAGCACGGCGCAACCGGCCGTCCGCACGTCTTCACCGAGCCATTGCCTACGGCTGCGGCGGCGGCCGAGCAGCTCGGCATCGAGGTCGGCGCGATCGCCAACAGCCTGATCTTCGACGCCGACGGCGAGGCGGTGCTGATCCTGGCGAGCGGGGCGCACCGGGTCGACACGACACGCTGCGCGACGCTGCTCGGCGTGTCATCGCTGCGCAGGGCGAAGCCGGAGTTCGTCCGGGACGCCACCGGACAACGGGTCGGCGGCGTGGCTCCGGTAGGGCACCCCACGCGGCTGCGCACGCTGGTCGATGTCTGGCTCCGGCAGCACCCGGAAGTGTGGTGCGGCGCGGGCGAATCCAGCGCGATGTTTCCGACGACGTTCGACGAACTCGTGCGCCTCACCGGCGGCACCCCGGCGGAGATCGGCGACTGAGCCCCGATCACGCCACCGTCACACTGCCCCACACGGGTTAGCGCGGCTGCCGCTAGGAGCGCACTGAACAAGGCATAAGTTGGGGCGGGAAGAACGCCGACAAGGC
>WHUD01000023.1 GCA_009377385.1 Actinophytocola sp. | reverse complement strand
TGGGGACGCGGCGCGGGAGGTCCTGGCGACGCTGGTGGACGACAAGCTGCTGCGGCGGCGCGCGAGCGGGTGGTACTGGACGTCGCGGCAGCGTCCGCACGGGCAGGTCGGCATCCGTGGGTCGGGCAACGACCAGGTGATGATCGTGGAGGCGGAGACCTCCCGGGTGCTGGGCACGGTTGACAGCGCGGCGGCCTGTGCCACGGTGCATTCGGGCGCGGTGTACCTGCACCAGGGCGCTTCGTTCGTCGTCGACGAACTGGACCTGGACGCCGGCATCGCACTGGTTCACGCGGAGAACCCGGAGTGGAACACGTCGGCGCGCGACGTGACCGACATCGAGGTGCTTGAGACGACGTCGCGGGAGGTCTTCGGCGACGTGACGGTCTGCCTCGGCCAGGTCGCGGTGACCTCGCAGGTCGTTGGCTACCTGCGACGGTTGCCGTCCGGCGAGGTGATCGACCAGGTGCCGCTGGATCTGCCGGAGCGCACACTTCGCACCCGCGCGGTCTGGTACACGATCAGCGACGAGCTGTTGAGTGGCAGGGAGCCGGGGGGCGCTGGGTTGACCTCAGCGCGCATCCCCGGCTCCCTGCATGCCGCCGAACACGCGGCGATCGGACTGCTACCGCTGTTCGCTACCTGTGACCGATGGGACATCGGCGGGGTCTCCACCGCCTTGCACGCTGACACCGGGGAGGCGACGGTGTTCGTGCATGATGGCCATCCCGGGGGCGCGGGATTCGCCGATCGCGGCCATGCCGCTTTGGTCCCATGGCTGGCAGCTACGCGGGAGGCGATCGTCTCCTGCGAGTGTCCGGCAGGGTGCCCGTCCTGCGTCCAGTCGCCGAAGTGCGGGAACGGCAACGAACCGCTGGACAAGGCGGGCGCGGTGGCAGTGCTCGATACCGTGCTCGGGGCGGTCCGCGCTGGTCTACCGGCGTAGGGGACGTGGGGGCGGGAGATGTCCCCTATGCCGGTGGGCGGGAAGCGCAGCGCGGGTATCACGGTGAGCACAACCACCTTGGTGGTCTTCAGTTATGCGGCGTGGGCGTGGAGTTCGCTGCCGCGGTGGTCGTGGAGTGTGGCGAGCGCCCTGGCGAGCACGCCGTGCAGCGCGCCAGCGCGGGGCAGCTTCCACTCCCACACTTCCGGCTTGACCCGCCAGTGCACGACACCGTGCTCGAACGGGGTCGGTGGCACCGGAACCCAGCTGCCCTCGCCGTGCCAGACGACGCCGGGTCGCGCCGCGAGTTCGGCTGGCAGCTCGTCGCCGGTCTCGGTGAGGAACACCCACTTGCCGGTCGGCATCGCCAGGATCGGCGCTGGCCTGCCGGTCTCTCGGAGCAGGCTCGCCGCGCGGTGACCGAGTTCGGCGTCCACCTCGACGGCATCGACGTAGCTTCCGGTGGCGACGAGAACGCTGTACGCCTCGCCGCCCCACCACTCGACGATGTTCCGATCGTCAGCGACGGCGCGTTCCTGCCAGTCGTCGTGCACGGGCACCGGACCGGACCAGCCTTCGCCTGCCGGGGAGGTGCCCGGCACGACGGGCCAGCCCCTCGTCGCGAGGCCGATGGCTTCCGCACGCAGTTCGATGCGGAACGCATCGCGCCACGAGACGCTGTCGATGCCGATCGTCGGATTGTTCATCTCGCTGTTCCTGCCTCCTGCCCTTCGTTGGGCCTTCGCTTGCGGGGCCGGTCTGCCGACCTCGCACAACTCACTAAACGGCAAGTTGCAGATCGCGGGTAGTGGTGAGTCGATAACCGGTGGTCACGGCGCGATGAACGACGAGTGCTTAACGGTTCCACCGAACGTGTCCAGCGGTTGGACACGGCGTGAGACCGGGTTCTGACCAGCGTGTGATACCGCTCATCGCGCCGCCGTGACCGTCCACCCGGCCTCGCACTGGTGCCCGTCCTGTGCGGTGGCGCCGCTCATCGCACGGTCGACACGGGTCCCGCACGCGCTCGGGCGGTCGCCGCTCCCGTCCCGCCGATGTCGCCGAGCGGCAGTCCCGCCGGGACATGGACGGTGACGAGGACATCCCAGCCGCGCACCTGGCAGGAACGCAGGTCGGCGTGCATGCGCCGGGCGACGAGGACCGCCGTCTCGCAGGCGTGCTGCGTGCCGTGGGTGAGTCGCGCCGCCGCGCCGAGTGCTGCCAGGTCGGCCGCGGCGGCGGCCCGATGCCGGGCGTGCGCGGCTGCACCGAGGTACATCAGCATGGCGAACACCGCCAACAACGCCAGGGCGGCACCGGCCGTCCACACCGTGGCGAACCCGCCGTCGTCCGCTGGCTCGGTGTGCCTGTCGGCTGTCCGCGTCACGGGCTCGGACCCGCCGGTATCGGGGCTGCTGGCTCGACTCCAGGCTCGGTGACCGCGAACGCGGTGCCCTCGATGCGCACCACCGGCAATAGCCCGCTGACGGGCGCCGACCGCACGACGGCAGTGAGGCCGTCGGCGTCGCGGACCAGCTCCAGGCTGGCGCCGGTGGGCGCGATCACGGCGACAGCTCGTCGTGCCGCGTCCGTGTCGCCCCGTGCCGCAAGACGGACGGCTTCCCGCGCGGCATCGGTGCATCGGAGCTGATCGGTGACCGCCGCGATCCCCCCGAGTACGAGCGCAAGTACCGCGACCAGCGCGCCGAGCGAGATCGCGGCTTCGACGGTCACCGCCCCGGTGTCGTCCCGGCAGCGCGGACGCATCGCCATCAGAAGTCCACCGAGAGCGCGCGTTCGACGAGGTCGGTGAGCGCGCTGACCACGGAGTCACCACTGACGACTCCGTAGAGCACTGCGGCGAAGGCGGCGGCCGCGAGGGTCCCGATCGCGTACTCCGCCGTGGCCATCCCCTGGTCGGCCGAGCCCAACGCCCGCAACCGGGCCAACAATGTGTGGGGGAGCATCGCGGGTAGCGGGAGGGGTGTCATGGTCGGCGTTCCGGCCGGGCCACCCCGACGAGGGACCAGCGACATCAGCGGCAGTTGCTTCGGCAGCCGTGGTTTGACCGGTACCGGCTGTGGCGGCAGAGGGAACAAGGGCATGGTCGATAACCTCCTGGATGTCATTGGTGTGTCTCCCGCGAGCATCCACTGTGGACGCTCCTTGAGTTCATGACGCGATGGTCAACGTGCTGGCGAGGCCGATCACCACCGGAACGACCCCGAGCAGGAGAAAGGCGGGCAGGAAACACAGCCCGAGCGGAAGCGTGATGAGCACTCCTGCCCGCTGTGCGCGTTCCTGCGCCAGCTCGGCGGCCTCTGCGCGCGTCCTGGCGGCGAGGTCTGCTGCCGCTCCGGCGAGTGCGCTACCCGATCTCGCTGTCCTGCGCGCGGCTCGCGCCAAGGGCGCCGTCGCGGCACAGTCGAGCGCTGGCCGCCATGCGTCCTCCGGCGCGGCGCCCAGCGCGATGAGTTCGCCGGTGCGGCGCAGCGCAGCCGCCGCCGAGGTCCGCGAAGACCCGGGTGTCGCCGATGTCGGCATGGAGTCGGCTAGCGCACCGAGCGCATCGGCCACCGGCATCCCGGCACGCAAACAGGCGGCGAGCAGATCCCAGTGCGCCGCGAGGCCACACGAATCGTCACGCCGGGCACGCCGGATGCGGGGGGATGCTCCAGGCCTGCCTCCGCTGTCAGAACGAGGTCCGTCCGGCGCTCGCCTCGCTGAAAGCAGGGCTTGGGTACGCAGCGCCGACGCACGCGGAGCCGGCAGCACCAGGACGGCCACGGCAAGGACACCAAGGGCGAGCGCGATCACGACAGCACCTCCTGCCGAGTCAACCACCCGCACCAGGCGGTGCCAGCGAGCACGAGGGCTACACCGAAAACAAGCAGCAACTGCCCGCCGCCAGACGCGGTCAGAACGGCGATCGGTCGCGCACCCATGGCTTCGCCGAGCGCGATGCCCAGCGCGGGCAGCGCGGCGAGCACGGCCGCGCTCGCTCGTGGCCCCGCCATCGTGGCGCGCAACCGCGCCACGAACCTGGCGCCGGACTCGACATCACGCCGCACCGCGTCGAGCACATCGGCGAGCGGCAACCCGTGGCGGTGCGCCAGCGCCCAGCCACGAGCGATCCGTGCGACGGCCAGCAGCACCGGATCGTTGTGGTCTCGCGTGCGGAGCTGACCGGTGACATCGCAGCCGAGGCGTGCGGCGGCGCCGAGAGCGCGCAGCTCCGCAGCGGCCGTGACGTGCCTGGCGTCGAGGTCGGCTGCGGCGGAGTCCACGGCGGCGGCCGGCCGAACGCCCGCTCGCAACTCGGCGACGATCCCGCCAAGCGCGTCGGCCACAGCAGACATCGCCGCGAGGCGCGCCTGGGCACACGACCGCTCGCGCCAGCGCCATGCCACGGTCAGGGCAACAGCGAGCAGCACCCCGGTGGTCACAACGCCGAGGGTGACCACACCGGTCAGCGTGGCCAGCGCGACCGGCGCAGTTGCAACCGCACGGAAGCTCGCCGGGCGGGTGCCACGCCGGATGCGCCATGCCGTCGTCCCGATGGCTGTTCGTGACAGCGCCCGAAGTCGCGGTGTGGCGCGGTGGGTGGGCCAACACAGCAACCCCAGGGCGCAGGTGACCGTCGCGGCGGTCAGCACGGCTCCGCCTTCGGCCCGGCGAGCAGGCGTGATAGGAGAGGGCCGTGTTCGGTCCACTCGCCGTCACGCCAGGCGGGCAGGACCTCGACCTCATCACCACGCCGGTGCGGCACGCCGATCTCGGCCAGCACCCTGCGGTCGCCGTGTCGCCGCATGTGCAACACGACCCGCACCGCCGCGGCGACCTGGCTGTGCAGCCCCGCGCGCGACAGTCCACCGAGAGCGGCGAGCGCTTCGAGCCTGGCAGGTACTTCGGCAGGGGAGTTGGCGTGCAAAGTGCCAGCGCCGCCCTCATGACCGGTATTGAGCGCGGCGAGCAACTCGCAGACCTCGGCGCCCCGCACTTCGCCGACGACGAGCCGGTCGGGACGCATCCGCAACGCCTGCCGCACCAGTTCCCGCAGCGTGACCTCACCAGCGCCTTCGACGTTCGGCGGCCGGGAGACAAGCCGCACGAATTGCGGGTGGCCCGGCTCAAGTTCGCCAGCGTCTTCGACACTCACGATGCGCTCGGTCGGGGCGACCGCACCCAGCAGCGCGCCAAGCAGCGTGCTCTTGCCAGCACCCGTACCACCGGAAATCAGCAGCGTCAGCCGCGCCGCCATGATCGCTCGCAGCATGGCCGCGCCCGCCGCGTCCACCGTGCCGAGCTCGGTGAGCGCGGCGAGGTCATGCGCCGCCGGCCGCAAGACCCGCAGGGACAAGCAGGTGCCCGCAGTGGCGATCGGCGGCAGCACGGCGTGCAGCCGGACTCGTGCCGAGGCCGCTGCCGCTGCCGCTGGGAGCCACCCGTCAACGAAGGGCTGTGCGTCGTCGAGCCGCCTGCCCGCCGCGTGAGCGAGCCGCTGCGCCAGCTGCCGCACGGACGCCTCATCGGGAAAGGTGACAGGGCTGCGCCGCAACCCACCGGCTCCGTCGGTCCAGACGTGGTCCGGGGCGCTCACCAGCACGTCCGTGACGTCGTCGTCGCTGACGAGCTCCGCGAGCGGACCGAGGCCAACCAGCTCATGGCGAAGCTGACGCAACGCGGACAGCACGTCCTCGTGCCCCGCGACGCCGAACTCGGCGCGCACAGCCGCTGCCACCGTCGCCGAGCTGACGTCGGAACCATCATCGGCGAGCCGTCTGCGCACCCGGTCGACCAGTTCGGCACGCATCAGGCCGCGGCCTTCGCGTCGTCACGCAGTGCGGCGAGCACGTCGGCGGCGCCACTGGCGAGCGGACCGCCGCGCCGAGGCCGGAACTCGCCGCGTTCGAGCGCGCTCGCGAGACGTGGCTCGGCGCGCATGACCGTGAGCGGCTCGCTGCCGACCGCGTCCGCGACGGCATCGGCGGGGAGCGCGTCGGGCGAGGGACCACGGACGACGAGGCCGACGTGACGCGCGCGATGCCGGAGCCGTTCGACAAGCCGATGCGCCGACGCGGCGGCGCGTACTTCCGCAGGCACGATGACCGCGATCAGGTCGGCGAGATCAACGACCTGCCACCCTGCGGAGTCCAGCTCCCTTGGCAGGTCGCAGATCACCGTGTAGCCGGACCGCACGCCCGCCTCGATCACGGCGGCAGCGGCTTCCGGCGTTGGTCCGTCGCCCGATCTACCGCAGGAGAGCACGACCAGCCGGCCGCCATCACCGCCCACATCGGGCAGGGCGTCCCGCAGTGCCGACATCGACACCCTTCCCGCGCGCACGGTGACGTCCGGCCAGCGCAACCCGGCCGCCAGTTCGGCGCCGAGCACGAGGTCGATGCCGCCTGACAGGCCGTCGCAGTCGACAAGCAAGGCGTCCCCGCCGTCATCGGCGTGCGCGATGGCCACACTCGCCGCGAACACCGACGCGCCGGCGCCACCCCTGCCGCCGATCACGCCGAGCACCATGCCCTTGCCGGACGCCGGTGCCTCTGCGACGTCGGCGAGCAGGTCGACCAGCGCGGACTCGGCGTCAGGCAAGGTGATCACGCGCTCGACGCCCGCGGCATACGCCGCCTCCCATCCCGGAAGGTCCAGTTGCTGATCGGTGACAAGCACGACGCCGCCCCGCCGGGGTAGTTGTGCCATGTCGCCGTCGCTGAGCATGGCGGTGTCGACGAGCACGAGCGGCGCCCGCGCCCAGCCCGCTCGCGCGGCGACCAGGTCGGGAACGCAGTCGAGTTCGCATCCCGCCGCGGCGGCGATGCGCAGGATCTCGTCGAGCACGCTTTCCCCGCTGACGGCGACGAGTGGACGGGAATTGGACATACTTCCCCCAGTTGCGTTGAGGCTGACCGTGGACTGAGCTGAATCGCGACACCGGGCCTGCTGCCGACGTGAGATGCGGCGCGGCTGTGCGATCACTCTGACTCGTGCGGGACCGAACGACAAAATGTCCGATTCGGTGAGCTGTGGATAACGGGGGCGGCCTGTGGATAACCCAGGTGAACGGCGGATGGACGTCTGGTGAAGGGCGTCTTGTACGCACGAGACGACCGCCACGGCACCGGCCGAACTTCTATGCTTGCGCCATGTTCGACGCGCCCGCAGGTGAGCAGCAGGGTGAACCCGGCAGCAGGTCGGGGGTCGCCGCGTTCTTCGATCTCGACAAGACGATCATCGCGTCCTCCAGCGCGCTCGCCTTCAGCAAGCCGCTGCTCAGGCAGGGTCTCATCAACCGCAAAGCCGCGCTGAAGAGCGCCTACGCACAACTGATGTTCTCCATCGCAGGCGCGGACGCGCAGCAGACGGAACGGCTCCGCTCGCAGATCTCGGCGCTCTGTGTCGGCTGGGACGTCGCGCAGGTCAGCGCCATCGTCAACGAGACACTGCACGACGTCGTCGATCCACTCATCTACGCCGAGGCCGCCGAGCTGATCGCGGCGCACAAGGCCGAGGGCGACGACGTGATCGTGCTGTCGGCGACCGGCGAAGAGGTGGTCAGGCCGGTCGCGGAGATGCTAGGCGCCGACCTGAGCGTCTCAACCAGGATGGAGGTCGTAGACGGCCGCTACTCCGGCGAGGTGGAGTTCTACTGCTTCGGAGAGGAGAAGGCGCGGGCGGCGTGGCAGCTCGCCGCCGAGCGCGGCTACGACCTCAGCCGGTGTGCCGCCTACTCGGATTCCAGCACCGACCTGCCGCTGCTTGAGGCCGTCGGGCGGCCCTGCGCGGTCAACCCAGACAAGCAACTGCGCAAGATCGCACAGGACCGAGGCTGGCCGGTGCTGACCTTCTCCCGGCCGGTGTCACTGCGCACCAAGATCCCGCATCCGACGGCGACCGCTGTCGCGCTCGGCGTTGGCGTCGGCGCGCTCGCGATGGCGGGAGTGACCTGGTACGGGGTGAAGAACCGGCGTCGCAACGAGCATTGACACGGGTCCTGGCGACCGCTGGTGAGTAAGTGACCAAAGGAGCATTGAACAGCGATTTCGCCGCGCGCCGAACAGAGATCCTAGTCCGCTGTCGCGCTGAAGTCACTACCGAACGACCTCTTGACCGGTGCACCCAATCGCGGCCTTGAAGTGACCATGGTCACTGGGTAGAAAGAGAGGTGCGGACACCTGATCGGCCAGGGAGCAGTCGGAGATAAGGCTGGTCCACCCCGAGAGGTCTCCGTGCGCGGACACCGGGCACCCACGCGCAGCACGCCGCGGGAGGCTTGTCGTCAACGGGATTGCGTACCGGGACGCCGGACGCCTAGTCCACAAAGTACGACACGAGTTGCACGCTTGGTAACCCGATTGCCCGCGCGAGCAGGCGGCGGCCCGCCGACATTCTTGTCGACGGGCCGCCGCCAGTGCGTGCGCACCCCTTTCTCAGCAGGCCACAACTCAACGTGAATTTGGCTCGCGTTCTGTTCTCAACTTGTTAACCACACCCGTTAACGGCATCGCGGTTGCGAGCGACTTCTTCCACAGACCAACATTCACGGTTTGGGCGGATCGGCATGTTCGCGCCTCTCGCCCGTTCCATGAGCGTGTGTCTTCCCAGGGCAACCACCCGTGGAGCGATGTGACGGAAGGGCGTGGGCGTAGTTGTCGATTCCAACCTCTGTGGGTGACGTTTCCGCCGCTGACGGGAGCGAGCCCAACGGCATCACGCCGGTCATCGAATTCGCGGCGGACGATGGCCCTGGTCCCCTGGTACGCATCCGCTCGCTGCTGCCAGGTCTCGCGCGCGCGGAACAGCGCGTCGCCAAGGTCGTGCTGGACGACCCGTCCGCCGTCGCGAACCGCAGCATCACCGAGGTCGCCCTCGCCGCGCACACCAGCGAGACGACGGTGACGCGCTTCTGCAAGGCGGTCGGCGTCGGCGGGTACCCGCAGCTGCGGATCGCGCTCGCCGCAGACACCGCACGCACCAAGGCGCGCGGCAGCAAGGTGCTCGGCAACGAGATCGCCGTTGACGACGACCTCGACACGATCGTCAGCAAGATCAGCTTCGCCGAGGCCCGCGCCGTGGAGGACACCGCGTCCCAACTCGACATCGACGTGCTCGCCGAAGTCGTGACCGCAGTGGCCGTCGCGCCGAGGATCGACGTCTACGGCGTCGGCGCGAGCGCGTTCGTCGCGTCCGACCTGCAGCAGAAGCTGCACCGCATCGCCAAAGTCAGCTTCGCGTGGTCGGACACTCACGTGATGCTGAACTCCGCGTCCGTGCTCGGCGAACGCGATGTCGCGATCGGCATCTCGTATAGTGGGTCCACATCGGACACGATCGAGGCGCTCCGCACCGCGAAGCAGCGCGGCGCGACCACCATCGCGATCACCAACTTCCCGCGCTCACCCATCACAACCGCCTCGGACTACACGCTGACGACGGCCGCGCACGAGACGACGTTCCGCACTGGCTGGACCGCAAGCCGGATCACCGCGCTGACCGTGACGGACTGCCTGTTCGTCGGCGTCGCGCAGCGGCTAGGGCCTAGTGCTCGGATGGCCCTCGACCCGGAACGCGACGTGACGATGTCGCATCGGCTCGGAGTCCGGCCGGACGGCAGGCGCAAGCCACACGAGTGGCGGTCCTGACCGCGATGGTCAGCGGCCCGGCCTGCTGAGGCCGTCCTTGCCGCCGCTTCTACTGAGCACGATCCGGTCGGTGCGGCGCAGTGACTCCGGCGCGGGCGCTGTGCCGGGCGCGGTGAGGTTACGCAGCCGGATGGGTGGCCCGAGGTCGACCAGGGTGGGGATGTACTCCGCCTTGTCGACCCGCCAGCGCTTGCCCGTGTGGGTGAACCGGAACCGGGCCGCGATGCCTTCCTCGCTGACACCGATGGGTTCCTCGTGCCTGGCCACGCTGTTGCCGAGCCCGTAGGCCACCCACTCGCCGTTGATGCGTTCCATCGGCTGCACCACGTGCGCGTGGTGTCCCACGATGAGGTCGATCGCCTTCGCGCCGAGCAGCCGCCGCGCGAGCGCGGTCTGCTCAGAGCTCGGTTGATGCTGGTACTCCTCGCCCCAATGCAGGCTCGCGATGACGACCTCGGCACCGGCGGCACGGGCCTTCTTCGCCTCTGCGATCACCCGCTCGGCGGATAACTGGTTGGCCAGCCAGGGCTTGCCCGCCGGGATGGGGATGCCGTTGAAGCCGTAGCTGTACGACACGTGCCCGACCTTGACGCCATCGACATCCATGACAGGGGGTTTCGCCGCCTCGCGCGCGGTGCGGGCCGAGCCGGTGTGTCGCAGTCCTGCAGCGTCCATCGCCCGCAGGGTGCGCCGCACGCCCTGTTCGCCCTGGTCGAGCACATGGTTGGAGGCGGTCGAGCAGCCGTCGTACCCGGTGTCGACCAGCGCGCCAGCCAACTCGGGCGGCGCGTTGAACGCCGGGTAGCCGCTGAACGGTCCTCCCGGCGCGGCGAGCGGCACCTCGAGGTGACAGAGCGCCAGGTCCGCGCCCTTGATCACCGGCCGCATGCCTGCGAACAGGTCGCGGAAGTCCCTACGGCCGTCGCCGACCGTGCCCTCGTCGCGGTCGGCCTGGGCGGTGAGCGCTGGGTGGATCAGGACGTCGCCGGTCGCGACGACGGTGAACGAGTGTGCCCGATCCCGCTCCGGTGTGGCCGCCTGGGACCGCGTCGTGGGCACGCCGCTCGTCGCATCCGGAATGCACGCCGTCAGCACGACAACGCCCGCGAGCAGGACCGCGCTCAGCCGCCCGCCGCGCGCCGGCATGTCACTCGCCCGCAGCCGCGTCGGCGATGCCAACGGCTTCCTTCGCGCCCGTTTCGACTGCCTCGCAGCTGAACAGCACCCAGTCCCTGACGCCGTCGGTGTCGCCGCTGGCGAAGCCATCGGCGGCAGCCCGGTAGCGGTTCAGCTTGCGGTAGCAGGCGACCTCCGGCACCGAGAGCCCCTTGGGGTCGAGCCCGGTGGAGATCATCGTCAGCCGCGCGGCGGCGCGGGCGATCACGCCGTCCGAGGCTGGGAACGCCTTGAGCGCGAGCAGTTCACCGTGCACGACGGCGGCGAGCACGGGCCCCGGCGCGCTGGTCGCCCCTGTGACGAGCTGGCCGAGCAGCTCCAGCCGCTTGGCGACGTCGTCACCCGGCCGAGGCCTGCCCAGCTCGTCAGGGTCGGCCACCAGGTCCGCCGCCGCGAGCACGTGCAACCGTGCCAGCGCCTGCAACGGCGCCCGCTCCCACGTCGGCAGCAGCGGGCCGAGCGACTCGGCGACCCGCAGCGACCCGGCAAGCACCGGCTCGTCGACCTCGCCACCCTCTGGGATCTCGGGGTCGGCCCCGTCGATGCCCGCTGACGCACGCGCGGCACGCACCGAGGCCTCCGCGGCCGTGGCTGGCCAGCCGGTGCGGTTGGCCGGGTGCCGGTGAACGGCGTCAACCGCATTGCGCGCTGAGCGCACGGCTTCGGTCACGCCGGGTAGGTCGAGGAGGGGCGCTAGCGGGTCCGTCACAGCGCGGACAGTACTCGTCAGGCCGCGAATGGTTCCACTGGCGGGCCAATCCAGGCCGTTCGCGGACTCCTGGCCGGAAGATTGGTGCGAGTGTAGTCCCCGGGCGCTAACGTCGGAGTCACAGATCGCATCCCCGTACCGAGCCTGGAAAGCACAGGAGGCTTCGCAGCAATGGCAGAGCGGACCGAATCCGGACAGTCGGCGACCCTGGACAACCTGCTCACCGAGGAGCGGACTTTCGCGCCGAGCCAGGATTTCGCGGCGCGCGCGAACGCCACCGCTGATACCTATGCGGAGGCCGAAGCCGACCGTGACTCATTCTGGGCGAAGCAGGCCGAACGGCTCGAGTGGGAGACCACGTGGGACCAGGTCGTCGACTGGTCGAACGCGCCATTCGCGAGGTGGTTCGTCGGCGGCAAGCTCAACGTCGCCTACAACTGCGTCGACCGCCACGTTGACGCGGGCCACGGCGACCAGATCGCGATCCACTGGGTCGGCGAGCCTGGCGACACCCGCGACATCACCTATGCCGAGCTGCAGCGGGAGGTGTGCCGCGCCGCCAACGGCCTGACGTCGCTCGGCGTCGGCTCCGGTGACCGGGTCGCGATCCAGCTGCAAATGATGCCTGAGGCGATCGTGGCGATGCTGGCGTGTGCCCGCATCGGCGCGCTGCACAGCGTCGTCTTCGGCGGGTTCTCCCCTGCCGCGCTGCGCACCAGGGTGGACGACGCGGAGGCGAAGGTCGTCATCACCTCGGACGGTCAGTACCGGCGCGGCAAGGCCACCGCGACCAAGGGCAACGTCGACGAGGCACTCGAGGGGGCAGAGTCGGTGGAGAAGGTGCTCGTGGTGCGGCGCACCGGGGACGAGACCGGCGCCCCGCCCTGGATCGACGGCAGGGACGTGTGGTGGCACGAGCTGATGGACACCCAGCCGGACACCCACAAGCCGGAGGCGTTCGACTCCGAGCACCCGCTCTACATCCTCTACACATCGGGCACGACCGGTAAGCCGAAGGGCATCCTGCACACCTCCGGTGGCTACCTCACCCAGGCCGCCTACACCCACCACGTCGTCTTCGACCACAAGCCGGGCGAGGACATCTACTGGTGCACCGCCGACATTGGCTGGGTGACCGGGCACTCGTACATCGTCTACGGGCCACTGGCCAACCGTGCTACCCAGGTCGTCTACGAGGGCACGCCGAACACACCGCACGAAGGGCGTCACTGGGAGATCGTGCAGCGCTACGGCGTCACCCTGTACTACACGGCACCCACGCTGATCCGCACCTTTATGAAGTGGGGCGAGGATATCCCCGCCAAGTTCGACCTCTCCTCGCTGCGGCTGCTGGGCTCGGTGGGTGAACCGATCAACCCCGAGGCGTGGATGTGGTACCGCGAGCACATCGGCGGCGGCAACGCCCCCATCGTGGACACCTGGTGGCAGACCGAGACCGGCGCGATCATGATCTCGCCGCTGCCCGGCGTCACCAAGACCAAGCCCGGCTCCGCTCAGCGGCCGCTGCCCGGCATCTCCGCCAAAGTCGTCGACGACAAGGGCAACGAGGTCCCGCACGGCGGTGGCGGCTACCTGGTGCTGGACAAGCCATGGCCCGGCATGCTGCGCGGCATCTGGGGCGACGACGAGCGCTACAAGGACACCTACTGGTCCCGCTTCGCCGAGCAAGGCTTCTACTTCGCAGGCGACGGCGCCAAGTACGACGACGACGGCGACATCTGGCTACTCGGCCGCGTCGACGACGTCATGAACGTCTCCGGCCACCGCATCTCCACCACCGAGGTGGAGTCCGCGCTGGTCTCGCACCACAACGTCGCGGAGGCCGCCGTCGTCGGCGCGTCCGACCCCACGACGGGGCAGGGCATCGTCGCGTTCGTCATCCTGCGCGGCGGCGCCGATGACGACGCCAGCGGCGAAAAGGCCATCACCGACCTGCGTAACCACGTCGCGAGCGAGATCGGGCCGATCGCCAAGCCGAGGCAGATCATGGTCGTGCCCGAACTGCCCAAGACCCGCTCCGGCAAGATCATGCGAAGGCTGCTGCGCGACATCGCCGAGAACCGCGAGGTCGGCGATGTCACCACGCTGGCGGACACGAGCGTGATGGATCAGATCGCGGCGGGCCTCACGAGCGGTAAGGGAGACGAGTAGACCGCACCATCGCCGACTCACCTTGTCCGACATGGCCCGGTGAGTCGACGATGCCGTTCTGAGGGTTTACCGAGACGGGTGGCATCGTCACCGTGATCACCATCGCGCTGGTGGCGCGGTACCTGTGGCTGCACTGCTTCGTGCTTGCGTGATACATCACGCAGTGAGCAGCCAGCGGCGTGTGGTGCGGTTACGATTCCGGAAAAGGTGTGCCGGGAAGTCTGGTCGGCGTCCGAGCCAGTAGTCTTCCCGAGCCCCAGGAGTTCGCTTGACCCGCCGAACACCCCCGAAAGCCGAGTTCGCCCGGTTCCTCCGTACCGAAACCACGGGCGGCATCGTGCTGCTCATCGCTACCGCTATCGCGTTGATATGGGTGAACTCCGGCCTCAGTGCGAGCTACCACGCGCTCCACGACACCACGATCGGCCCGGAATTCCTGCACCTGAACCTCACCGTTGGCGAGTGGGCGGATGACGGCCTGCTGGCGTTGTTCTTCTTCGTCATCGGCCTGGAGCTCAAGCGCGAGACGGTGGTCGGTGAGCTGTCCAATCTCCGAGCGGCCGCACTCCCCATCGTTGCCGCGATCGGCGGTGTCATCGCGCCGGCCCTGATCGCGCTCGCCCTCTCGTGGGGAGAGCCGGGGTACGAGAAGGCGTGGGCTATCCCGATGGCCACCGACATCGCCTTCGCGCTCGGCGTACTCGCCCTGACCGCTCGCCAGCTGCCGAGCAGCGCACGCGCGTTTCTGCTCTCGCTGGCCGTGGTTGACGACCTGTTCGCGATCGCCGTGATCGCGGTGCTGTTCACGTCCGGCTTCGACGTCGTGGCCGCCGCCGTCGCCGTCGCGGCGCTCGCGGCGTACTGGTTCCTGCAGCACAAGCGGGTGCGGACGGCCTGGCTCTACGTGCCACTCGCCGTCGTCGTCTGGGTTGCGGTGCACACGACGGGCATTCACGCCACGATCGCGGGCGTGCTGCTCGGCCTGCTGACCAGGGTCCGCCCGGATCCCGGCGAGGACGAGGCCCCTGCCATCCGTCTGGAGCACCGGCTGCAGCCGTACTCCGCGCTCGTCGCTGTGCCGGTATTCGCCCTGTTCGCGGCTGGTGTCCCTGTCGACCTGGACGCGATGTCAACGGTGTTCAGCTCGCCGATCCCGATCGCGATCATCGTCGGCCTTGTCGGCGGCAAGCTGATCGGCATCCTGGCGGCGAGCGCGATCGCGGTCCGCGCGGGCATCGGTGCGCTGCCGAGCGGGACGCAGTGGCGTGACATTACCGCGCTGGCGATGCTTGGTGGCGTCGGCTTCACGGTGAGCTTGCTGATCACCGACCTCGGGCTGCCACCCGAGACCAGTGAACCGGCGAAAGCAGCCGTGCTGATCGCGTCGGCCACCGCATCACTGCTCGCCGCGGCGCTGCTGCGCAAGCGCAGCAAGGTGCACGCGCAGTACAACGCTCAACAGGTGTGACGCGGCGACGTGCGCGAACTCGCACGCGAATCGCCCTACCTCATCACTTGCGAGTCACCTGGCCCATGGCACGATGACATCCGTGACACGGCACGAGGAGCAGTTCAACGACGCCAGCGGGGCGGTG
Source organism: Actinophytocola sp. (assembly GCA_009377385.1). Classification (GTDB taxonomy): domain Bacteria; phylum Actinomycetota; class Actinomycetes; order Mycobacteriales; family Pseudonocardiaceae; genus Haloechinothrix_A. The sequence goes on along the minus strand of WHUD01000023.1, from coordinate 30,898 downwards.
GACTACCTACCGCTGACCGACGACGACAGAGCCCTAGCGGGCAACGGCGCGGGAGAACCGTCGATCGGCACGCTCGTGCGCGATACCTCCACGCGCATGTCCGCTCTGGTCAGGGCGGAGATCGAGCTCGCGAAGTCCGAGGTCGTCGGTGAGGTCAAAAAGGGCGTCAAGGGCAGCGTTTACTTCATCATCGCGCTCGTCGTCGCGCTTTACAGTTCGTTCTTCTTCTTTTTCTTCCTCGGCGAGCTATTTTCCGTGTGGCTGATGCGCTGGGCCGCGTTCCTGATCGTGTTCGGCCTGATGCTGGTGGTCGTGGTCGTGAGTGGACTGCTCGGCTGGCGCAAGGTGCGCAAGATCCACGCGCCGGAGGAGACCATCGCCAGCGTGAAGAAGACGTCGGCGGTGTTCTCCAGAAAGAAGTCAGACGAGGAGGCCGGCGCGGACCAAGGTAGCCCGAGCCGCCGCTAGCAGCGTGTCCCGCGCACCCGACCCGTCCAGCGTCCGGTACCCAGGACCGTGGACGCACCGCGACATCTACGCCAACGGCATCGCGTTGCACGTCGCGGAGGCAGGCGACGGTCCGCTCGTGGTGTTGCTGCACGGGTTCGCCCAGTGCTGGTGGGTCTGGCGGGAGCACATGACGTTCCTCGCCGACGCGGGCTACCGCGTGGTCGCCGCCGACATGCGCGGCTACGGCGATTCCGACAAAACCCCGCGCGGCTACGACGCCTGGACCCTCGCCGGGGACGTCGCCGGCCTGGTCAGGGCACTCGGCGCACCCCGCGCGCACCTGGTCGGGCACGGCTGGGGCGGCGCCATCGCCTGGACGGCCGCGACGTTGCACCCCCGCGTCGTCAGCACGGTCAGCGCCTTCGGTGCCTCTCACCCGCTCGCGCTACGTCCGGCGCTGCGGCGCAGCCTGGTGAACCAGCGACAGCGCCGCGCGACCGGGCACGTGTACCGGTTCCAACTCCCGATTGTGGCCGAACGCCGGTTGCTCGCGGACAACGCCGCGCTGGTCGAGCGGTACCTGCGCGACTGGTCCGCCTCCCGCTGGGCGGCGAGTCCGGAGTTCGCCCCGACGGCCGCGACCCTACGCGACGCGGTGCGCATCCCCGGCGTGGCGCACTGCTCGCTGGAGTACTACCGGTGGGCGTTCCGCTCGCTGTTCCGTGGCGACGGCAGGCGATTCGCCCACGCGGTGCGGCCACCTTGCCCGGTGCCCGTACTGCAGGTGCACGGCGCGGAGGACGGCTGCGTGCTGCCCGACACCGCCCGCGCCAGCACCCGCTGGGCCGGTCCCGGCTCGCGGTTCGACGTGCTCTCCGACGTCGGGCACTACCCGCACTTTGAGGCACCCGACCGCACGGCGGTGCTGCTGCGGGACTGGCTCGACGCGCACTGACGGAGCACACGACGTCCGGAACGAGGCACACGACGTCCGCAACGGGGCACACGACGTCCGCAACGGGGGACACGATGCAACCTGGGGCCGCATCCCGCCAGCGGGGCTAGGACGTGCAGCGGCCGGTTCCTACGGCTTGCGTCATGCTCGGGGCCCGCTGAACCTCAGGCGCGACCTCTTCCGCCGTCACGGTGAAGCCGGTGTCCGGATCCTGCACCGAGGCGCCGAAGACGACGCCGAGGACGTCGCCGTCAGGGGCGAGCATCGGTCCGCCGGAGTTCCCGCTGCGGATCTGGCCCCGTACGGTGTAGACGTCCCTGCGCACGGTCTTCGACTCGTAGATGTCCGGACCGCGCAGCGTGATCCGCTGCCGAACCCTGGCCGATGTCGCGGTGTACGGACCGTCGAGCGGGTAGCCGAGCACGATCGCGCTGTCGCCGCCTTCGGCAGGTTCCGGCTGGAAGTCGAGCACGGGGGCGTTCAGCGCTGGCACGTCGAGGATGGCGATGTCGGTGTCGGGGTCGAAGTGCACGACCGTCGCGTCGAGCAACGAGCCGTTGGACTCCACCCGCACCTGGTTGGTGCCCGCGACGACGTGAGCGTTGGTCATCACCCGCTGCGGCGCGATGACGAACCCGCTGCCTTCCAGCCTCCGGGAGCAGGACGGCGCCTCGCCGCGGATCTTGAGCACGCTCGGCCGCACCTGCCGCACGATCGCGGACCGCTGCAGCGCGGTGTCCGGCGGCTGCACCTGCCGGTTCGGTGACTCGGCGAACGGTGGCAAGATCCGAGGCAGCCCCGAGACGTCGAGCAGCTTGCGCAGATCGTTCGGCAGGGCGTGCGCCTCGGCGGGCATCGTCTCGTTGACCTTGGCGAGCACCTTCGAGTTGTTGATCGCCGACGCGAGCCCCGGCAGGCCGGACACGCTTGTCATCGAGAACCCGACGAGCCACGCGATCGCGAACGCGGCGAGCCCCTGCACCAGCGCGCCCAGCCCGTTCTCGATCGCGGAGGGGCCGTCCGCACCAAGGCGTTCCTTCAGGGTTCTGCCCACCCAGACGCCGAACGTCTCGCCGAGCGCGACAAGGAACACCACGGTCGCGAAGGCGAGCGCCACCTTCGCGGCCGGGTTCTGGAACATGTCCACGACCATGGGCGCGGCGAACCGGATCCCGATGACGGCCCCGGACAGCACGCCGAGGAACGCGGGCAGCGCGACGATGACGCCTTGCCGCGCGCCGGAAACGGCAGCCATGAGCGCCACGAGCAGGACGATGACGTCGACCCAGTTCACGATCACTCCCTCGTGGACTTCCGGCCTGGCAACCGTAGTAGCTCGCCCGCGCGGTCGCGACGCGGGTCACCGGACGGCGTGTCTTCCGTGGTCACAGGCGCTCACCATGCTCGGCGAGCGCGCGGCGCAGCGGCCGGACGTCTGTGGTGTCCCACTCCTGTTCCCAGCCGCCGAGCGAGAGCAGCACGCTCAGCAGCCCTGCGGTGAAGCCCCACACGAAGAGGCCGTCGACGACGAAGGCAGGCCCCTGCCAGCCGCCTTCCTCCCTGCGGACGAGGAACCGGTTGGCGGGATCGGCGAGGTCGGCGAGCTTGACCCTGGCGACCGCCGCGGTCTCGGCGGGGTCGACAGCATGTACCGCGCTCGGCTTCTCCCAGTGCGCGAGCACCGGGGTCACGGCGAACCCGGACACCGGGACGTAGAGCTGCGGCAGCAGCGCGACGGGCCGCACACCGTCCGGCTCTAGCCCGGTCTCCTCGACGGCTTCCCGCAGCGCGGTGTCGACGGGGCCGGTGTCGCCGTCGTCGGCGCCGCCGCCGGGGAAAGCCACCTGCCCGGGGTGCGACGGCATGTCGTCGGACCTGCGCAGCAGCAGCACGTCCGGGTCCGGCCCTGCGCCGTTGGAGTCGTCCTCCCCGAACAGCACCAGGACCGCGGCGTCCCTGACATCGGCGTCCTCCGGCGGCGAGAACCGCGTGAACGTGCGGTGGTCGAGGTCACCCGCGATGCCGACGAGGCCGCGCAGCCACGTCGGCACCGCTGCGGGCTCGACGAGCGCACCGGGCGCGGTCTTGGTCACGGGGCTCCTCCGTAGGCTTCGACGGCCTTACGTACCTGCTCAACGCGCGAGAACACCCTGGGGTTCTCGATCATGCGGATCTGACCATCGCGCGTGATCACGTAGGACGCGGGCAGCGCCTGCGGTGTGTGCAGCGCGGAGCGAATCGGCCCCCTGCCATCCCCGTCGTGCACGGCAGGCAGCCGGACGCCAAGCTCGGCCAGCATCTCGAGGCCCTCCCGCTCGTCGCTGTCCACCTGGACCGCGAGCACGTCTGCGGCGCCGTCTGATGCGGCGTAGTCCGCGAGCACCGGCAGTTCCTCGCGGCACGGCCCGCACCAGGTCGCCCACACGTTGACCAGCGTCGTCCTGCCCGCGAGGGCCTTGCCGACGTCGATCCGTTCGCCGTCGGCGAGACACAGGGCGTCGACACCCTGCAGCCGGGGGACAGCGTCGCTTCCCGTCGCGCGTGGGCAGTCCGGCAGCCGCGCGGCCTGCCGCGCATCGGCGAGCTCATCGGCGTCGGCGCCGGGCGCGGCAGGCTCGCCGCCGCGCAGCACCGGCAGCAGCGCGACGATACCCGCCAGCACCAGCACCCCGAGCACGAGCGTCCACCGCGCGGTCCGGCTCACGGCTTCACCTGGCCCTGTCCTGCGGCGAGGTCGAGCAGGTGCTCGCGCTCAGGGCCCTTGACCAGCTTCGCCGCGGTGTCGAAGTCGGTAGGACCGGTGCCGTAAGACGGGCAGTCCCGCGCGAGCAGGCACGCCCCGCAGGCAGGCGTGCGCGCGTGGCAGACCCGCCTGCCGTGAAAGATCACCCGATGGGACAGCAGCGTCCAGTCATTGCGGGCGACCAGCTCGCCGATCGCGTGCTCGATCTTGACCGGGTCGTCCAGGTCGGTCAGCCCCCAGCGCCGCACCAGCCTCGCGAAGTGGGTGTCCACCGTGATGCCCGGAACGCCGAACGCCTCACCGAGGACGACGTTGGCGGTCTTGCGCCCAACACCGGGCAGCGTGACCAGGTCGGCGAGCCTGCCAGGTAGCTCGCCGCCGAACTTCTCGACGATCGCGGCGCCAAGCCCCATGATCGACGTCGCCTTGTTCCGGTAGAAGCCTGTCGAGCGGATGTAGCTCTCCAGCTCGTCCCTGTCGGCGCCCGCGTAGTCCGCGGCGGTCGGGTAGCGCGCGAACAGCGCTGGCGTCACCTTGTTCACCCGCTCGTCTGTGCACTGGGCCGACAGGATCACCGCGACGATCAGGTCGAGCGGGGTGTCGTAGTTGAGCTCGCAGTGCGCGTGGGGGAAGGCGTCGCCGAGCCTGCGGTAGATGCGGCGCGCGCGCCGGGTGAGTGCCAGCCTGCTCTCGTCGGTGAACTTCCTGCGACGCCGACCACTGTTAGCGGGGCCGTTGTTGGCTACGGAAGGCACACGGCTAGCCTACGGCCAAGCGCGCGCTCACTCGTCAGTGGGCAGTGCTGGGAAGCGAGGCTCCGGCATCACGGCACCATCACAAGAACACGCCGATCCGGGTCCAGCAACCGAACGAGCACTGAGACGTAAGCGAGGATTGGCCTTATGACGGTCTGGTTCGTTATCGCTGTTCCCTTGGTCGTGCTGATGTTCGCACTGTTCATGGAGCGGGTGGAGAGCAGGCTCCGCAACGTGACCGTCCAGGAGGAAGACGTCGAGGAGTTCCTGGAGAAGGCCCAGCCCAACGAGGTCGGCGCGCTGTACGGCCAGGGCATCGGCCGCGCGCTCGAGCTGTTCCGACTGCGCAGGGTCAGCGGCTCGGCGAACAAACTCCGTACGCGCAGGCCCGAACGCGTACGGTAACGCGCTACTCTCAGCAATCGGACCGGGTGGCAACGCCGCGTGACCGACGTCTAAGATCGCCTACTTGGCGGGTCGCGTCGCTGCCCGGTTGCTGGTCAAGTACTCACACGTGTGGGTTCGATCACGGCCGCGCCGACGCTTGCTGCCAGGGCATTCCGCGAGTACGCCCTACACTGCACCAGCAGGCTGGGTTGCTCGCGGGCGGCCTCGCAGCGGGCTCACCAGGCCCGTTGTCGGGTCGGAACAGCACGATAACCGGGCAAGACAGGCTGTGCCGACATAGAGTAGCCCGGGCGGTAAATTGAGGCACAGTGACCAGCGACACGTGCCCGCGAAAGACTGCGGACAACACGGTCGCGTGCGACAGGAGGCACAGGTGGACGAGGTCCTTGCCCGCGCGGGCATCTTCCAGGGCGTGGAACCAGCCGCGGCTGAGGCACTCGTGCAGACCTTGGAGAGCGTGGAGTTCCCCAGGGGGCACGTGATCTTCAACGAAGGCGAGCCAGGCGACAAGCTCTACATCATCCAGTCAGGCAAGGTGAAGATCGGACGCAAGTCCCCCGACGGCAGGGAGAACCTGCTCGGCATCTTCGGGCCGTCTGACATGTTCGGTGAGCTGTCCATTTTCGACCCGGGTCCGAGGACGTCCAGCGCGGTCACCGTCACCGAAGTGCGCGCCGTCATCATGGACAGGGCTGCCCTGCGCCAGTGGATTTCGACCCGGCCGGAGATCTCGGAGCAACTGCTCAGGGTGGTCGCGCGCAGGCTGCGCCGCACCAACAACATGGTCGCCGAGCTGATCTTCACCGACGTGCCCGGCCGCGTCGCCAAGGCGCTGCTGCAGCTCGCGCAGCGCTTCGGTAGCCAGGAAGCCGGTCTGCTGCGAGTCACCCACGACCTCACGCAGGAGGAGATCGCGCAGTACGTCGGCGCGTCCCGTGAGACCGTGAACAAGGCGCTCGCCGACTTCGCCCAGCGTGGCTGGCTGCGACTGGAAGGCAAGAGCGTGCTCATCCTCGATCCGGAGCGTCTGGCCCGCAGGGCTCGATGACCTGAGCGGCACGGGGGAGGTCGAGACTCAAGGGCTGAGCAAGGCCATCGCGGCGCACCAGGGCTGGCGGTGTCATGGTCAACGGGACATCGGCGTTCCGTACGAGTTGGGCTGACCGGTGACACACACCACCGTCAGTTAACACCGGTACGTCCGCGTACGACGTCATGAGGGGAAAGCAGAGAAAGGAGCCGGGCGCCACCCCCGACGTGGCGCACCGGCTCCTTTCTCTGTATGCGCGGCCCATCCCCCGACGTTCCGCGCTCCCCGCCCTCCGGACATAGGCCCCGACCCAATCTGCCGGAGGGAGTTCACTTTGTTCTTGTCCCTACCATCGCCGACGACGTCCGCGACGTGCAAGTCCGTTCACCCTCAAGGACGGTGCGAGGGGCAGTTATGTTGCATAAGTCGGGACAAATTGAGCCCAACGTTATCCAATCGAGATCTACTTCTCCCGATCGGCTCAACTTCTTGCGACCGGGTGTGAGTGAACTGGCCAAAAATCGAGTGGTACTGCCGTACCATAATTTGCCATACTGGTACACGTGTCCAATAACGCGTCCCTCGCCGACTACCGCACCGCGCTGACCGCGCCCGGCGCTGGCCTGCCCGTGCTGTGCTCGCTGCTCGCCCGGCTGCCGGTCGCCATGATCGGCTTCTCCGTGCTGCTTTACACCCAGCACGTCACCGGCACGTTCGCCATCGCGGGAGTCGTCGGAGCCGGACTGCTGATCGGCGTCGCGGTCGGCTCCGTCGTGCAGGGCAGGATCATCGACCGGTTCGGCCCGACCTGGCCGATCCTGCTGGCCACGGTGGTCTTCACCGCGGCCATCATCAGCCTCGTCCTCGCCATCGAACAGGTCGCGCCGACCGCGCTGCTTCTGGCACTGGCGGTGTCCTCGGGGATGACCCAGCCCAGCGTGTCCCCTGCCGCGCGGTCACTGTGGGCGCGGCTGCTGCCGCCTGGCAACGCACGCAACGCCGCCTACGCCTACGAGGCCATCAGCATGGAGGTGTTCTTCATCCTCGGACCCGGCTTCGCCGGCCTGATGCTGCTGACGCCGTGGCCAGGCTCCGGCGTCGTGGCGGGCGCGGCCTGTATGGCGCTCGGCTCGGTCGGCTTCGCGCTCAGCCCCGCGACGCGGGCATGGCGGGCGCGACCGGCAGGCGCGCACGGGGGCAGCGTCATGGGCGCGCTGGGTACCGCTGGCATGCGCACGCTGGTGATCGCGGTGCTCGGCTTCGGCGTCGTGATCGGGTTCGTCGAGGTCGCCGTCCCCGCGGTGGCGACCCGCGCAGGCGAGCCGACAATCGGCGGGTTACTGCTGTCGGTGTGGTCGCTCAGCTCGGTGTTGTTCGGGCTCGGCTACAGCCTGCGGCCATGGCCTCGGTCGTTGCCTGTGCGGCTTCCGGTGCTGCTCGGCGGTTTCGGAGTGCTGGTCGGGACGCTGTTCCTGCCGACGTCCCTCGCGCCGACGTCGCTGCTGCTGCTCGCGGGCTGCATGGTGATCGCTGGTGCGCTGATCACGCCGCAGGCGACGAGCCACTCCACCGCGATCGACGTCGTCGCGCCGGAAGGCACCGCGACGGAGGCGTTCGGCTGGGTGATCACCGCGGCCACGTTCGGCCTGTCCATCGGCCACTCGACGAGCGGTTTCGTCGTCGAGCGGTTCGGGCCGCCGGTGTCGTTCCTCGCGGCGGCCTGCTGCGGGCTCGCGCTCGCCGCGCTTGTCTGGGCGCGGCGTCACACCGTGCGGGCCTCAGCCCCGCCGGTTGAGGTAGTCGAGCTGCGCGCGGACGCTGGCCTCGGCAGGTCCCCAGAGCTTGGGGTCGACGTCGGTATAGACGAACTCGACGATCTGCCGAGGGCTGGCGTCCGCCCCTAGCTCGGCCAGCGCGCCGCGCACCTGGTTGAGCCGCTGCTCGCGGTGCTTGCGGTAGTCTCGCACGGTGCTGCGCAGGTCGGCCAATTCCGGGCCGTGGCCAGGCAGCCCGACCGCGCCATCGGGCACCTCGGAGAGCAGATCGAGCGAGTCGAGGTAGTCGCCGAGGTGGGAGAGCACCGTTGTGCCGTAGCCGAGGATGGTGTCCCCGGTCAGCACGTGGGTGGTGGCGCCGTGGCCGACCGTCAGGCACACCGAGTCGGCGGTGTGGCCTGGGGTGTGCATGACGTCGAATCGCAGCCCCGCCGCCTCGACGACGTCGCCGTGCCCGATGGCCTTGATGTCACTGCCGCCACGGCACAGCTCTGGCTCAAGAGCCCGCACCGGGGCGCCGACGCGCTCAGCGAACCCTGGCGCACCCTCGGCGTGGTCAGGGTGGTGGTGCGTCAACAGCACCAGTTCGACGTCGCCAGCGGCCTCGACGAGCAGGTCGACGTGCTCAGCGTCGTCGTAGCCGGGGTCGACGACGACGCTGCCCGCCGCGCCTGGCGCGCGCACCACCCAGCTGTTGGTGCCTTCGAGCGTCATCGACGACGGGTTGTTCTCAAGCAGCACCGACGCGATCTCGCTGACGGGCCGCAGCTGGCCGTAGGCCGGATGCCGCATGCGGGGTCACTCTCCTCGGGGCGGTGAAAACTCGACGCGCACACCATCACTGTCGCGCACGATGGTCGGTTCGATCCTGGGGATCTCCCTATGCGCGGCGAGGGCGTCCGCCACCGAGTCGTACTCGGCGAGCTCGGCGAGCGTGACCCTTGTCGGAGGCATCATCGGGCGCTCGCCGGCGTCGGCGTCGGCGAGCGCGTCCGCAGGGCGCGTCCACGACGAGGACTCGGTCTCGGTGGTCGCGTCGTCGGCTCGCTGGCCTTCCGGCAGCGCCGCCAGGAAGAACCGGGCGTCGTAGCGGCGCGGTTCCTGCGCGGGGGTCACCCAGCTCGCCCATGGCCGCAGCAGGTCGGCACGCAGCACAAGACCCGCGTCGTCAAGGAACCCCGCCAGCGACAGCTCGCGCGAGATCAGCGCCTCGCGGGCGTCGTGGTACGGCGTCGAATCCGCGACGATCCCGCCGTCGGCGTCGCCTGCGAGCAGCACGCCGGACTCCTCGAACGTCTCCCGCACCGCGGCACACACCAGGCCGCGCGCCAGCGAGGTCTCGCAGCCGAACCACCCCGCCCACGCTGCGGCGTCCGGCCCGTACCAGGCGACGGCGCTGTCGGCGCTGTCTACGTCGCGCTGGTCGAGCCCGCCGCCGGGGAACACGGTCATGCCACCCGCGAAGGCCATGCCAGCCACCCTGCGCTGCAGGAACACCTCGATGCCGCCGCCTGCGGCGTCGCGGACCAGCATCACCGTCGCGGCGTCCTTCGGCGTGACGGGCACATCGGGGATCTCAGGCGGGATGAAGTCGTCAGGCAGCGGCACCGACCTCGGCCAGCTCGTCACGCCGATTCCCCGACCTCGACGATCATCTCCACCTCGACCGGCGCGCCGAGCGGCAGCTCGGCGACACCCACGGCGGAACGAGCGTGCGCGCCCGCATCGCCGAAGACCTCGCCGAGCAGCTCGGACGCGCCGTTGACGACGCCGGGCTGGCCGGTGAAGCCGTCAGCGGACGCCACGAAGCCGACGACCTTGACCACCCGCACGATCGAGTCAACGCCGACGATGCTGTGCACGGCGGCGAGCGCGTTCAGCGCGCAGGTGCGGGCGTGTCCCTTGGCCTCCTCTGCGCTGATCTCGCCGCCGACCTTGCCGGATGCGGCGAGCGAGCCGTCGATGATCGGTAGCTGGCCCGAGGTGTAGACCATGGACCCGCTCCTTGTGGCAGGCACGTAGGCGGCCACCGGGGGCACCACCGTCGGCAGGTCGATGTCCAGCTCGATGAGCCGTGCGCTCCAGCTCATCGGCGCTCAGTCCTTCGGCCGCTTGAGGTAGGCGACGTGCTGCTCACCGGTGGGGTTCGGCAGCACGGTGACGAGTTCCCAGCCGTCAGCGCCCCACTGGTCGAGGATCTGCTTGGTCGCGTGGATCAGCAGCGGAACCGTCGCGTACTCCCATGTGGTCGCGCTCATGCACCTGTCCTTTCGTCGCCTCGCACGCCGGCCGGCTTGCTCCGCGCTCAGTGCCACTGTTCGCTTCGCAACCGGTGCCGGTCGCGCGTTTCGTTGCCTCGTTGCCTCGTGCCCGCAGCCTAGCGAGCGCGCCCGTGCCTGCGCGCGTCCCCCGCGCGCCTGTCGCTGGCCAGCCCCGCACCAGCGTCGTCACCGGGACGGGTTAGGTTGTCCGGCATGGAGACGTGGCGGATCATCGCGACGGCGCTTTTCATCGCCGCCGGGATCACGCTCGTGCTGCTCATGATGGCCAAGGTGCGCGAGCGGACCGGCTCCGCAGGGCAGACCGCGACCGCTGGCGCCATCGGCCTCGCCGCCATGCTGATCGTCGGTGTCCTGATGGTCACCGTCCTCCCTCCTGCCGTGACCTGGACGATCGTGGTCACCGCCGGTGTCGTCGTCACCGCGATGGTGCTGGTTTCCTGAACCACCGGTTACTCTGTCCGCCGTGACGACACCGCTCGGCGACTCCGGCTGGACCAAAGAACTCAGGCGAGCGCGCTTGCATTTCGTGACGGGCAAGGGCGGGACAGGCAAGACGACGGTCGCAGCGTCACTCGGCCTCGCGCTCGCCAGCGGCGGCCGGCGGGTGCTGCTGGTCGAGGTCGAGGGCAGGCAAGGCATCGCGCAGCTCTTCGACACCGAGCCCATGCCCTACGGCGAGCGGCACCTCGTCTCTGCGCCGGACGGCGGCGAGCTGTGTGCGCTGCACATCGACGCCGAGGCCGCGCTGCTCGAGTACTTCGAGATGTTCTACAACCTCGGCTTCGCGGGCCGCACGCTGCGCAGGATGGGCGCGATCGAGTTCGCGACGACCCTCGCGCCTGGCCTGCGGGACGTGCTGCTCACCGGCAAGATCAAGGAGTGCGTCAGCCGCAGGGAGTCCGACGGCCGCCACACCTACGACCACGTCGTCGTCGACTCCCCGCCGACGGGGCGGGTGGTGAAGTTCCTCGACGTCACCCGCGCACTGAGCGACATCACCAAGAGCGGGCCGATCAGGGGGCAGGCAGAGGGTGTCGTGAAGCTGCTGCACTCGCCGGAGACGGCGGTGCACCTGGTGACACTGCTCGAGGAGATGCCGATCAGGGAGACACTCGAGGCCATCGACGAGCTCGCCAAGGCCAAGCTGCGGCCGGGCGCCGTACTGATCAACCGGGTACGTCCGCCCAGGCTGCCATCCCGCTCCGTCAGCGCGGCCGCCGACGGCAGGGTCAACACCTCCCGAGTGCGCTCCGGACTTGAAGCCGCTGGCCTCGAACTCGCGCCGGACGTGCTTGACGGGCTGGTCGCCGAGACGGTGGAGCACGCCATCCGCATCGCGGCGGAGCGCGCCGCGATGGAACAGCTCGGCGAGGCCAACCAGCCGCGCATCGAGATCCCCGACATCACGGAAGGCGTCGACGTCGCATCGCTGTACGAGATCGCCGACCTGCTGGTCGAGAAGGGGGTGCGGTAACGATGGCGAAGGCGAAGCACCTCGACATCGACACCCTGATCGACAACCCGAAGACCAAGGTCGTCGTCTGCTGCGGCTCGGGCGGCGTCGGGAAGACGACGACGTCGGCGGCGCTCGCGTTGCGCGCCGCGGAGCGCGGCAGGACGACCGTCGTGCTCACCATCGACCCGGCCCGCAGGCTCGCGCAGTCGCTCGGGCTCGAGGAGCTGGGCAACGTGCCGAAGCGGGTCGAGATCGCCGGGTTCGAACCGGCAGGCGAGCTGTGGGCGATGATGCTCGACATGCGTCGCACGTTCGACGACATGATCATCGCGCACTCCGAGCCAGGCCGCGCCGACGAGCTGCTGGCCAGCCCCTTCTACCAGACGGTGTCCACGTCGTTCTCCGGCACGCAGGAGTACATGGCGATGGAGAAGCTCGGCCAGCTCGTCGCGGACGGCGAGTGGGACCTGATCATCGTCGACACGCCGCCCAGCCGGTCGGCGCTCGACTTCCTCGACGCGCCGAACCGCCTGTCCTCTGTGCTGGACAGCAGGCTGATCAAGCTGCTGACCAGCCCCGCCCGCGCGAGCGGCTGGGGTGTCCGCAAGGCGTTCACCGCGGGGCTTGCGATGGCGACCAAGGCCATCTCCACGGTGATCGGCGGGCAGCTGCTCACCGACGCATCGGCGTTCATGCAGGCGTTCAACAGCACTGCTGGTGGGTTCAAAGAACGCGCGACAAAGACGGCTGAGCTGCTGCGCTCGCCTGGCACGTCGTTCCTGGTGGTCGCCGCGCCGGAGCCGGACGCGCTGCGGGAGGCGAGCTACTTCGTCGAGCGGCTCTCCGACGAGTCGATGCCGCTGCAGGGCCTCGTGGCGAACCGGACCCACCCCGTGCTTGCCGACCTGCCCGCGACCAAGGCGCTCGCCGCCGCCGAGTCGCTCGACAAGGACGGCAACGGCCCGCTCGCGGCGGCCGTGCTGCGGCTGCACGCCGACCGCCTCGCCCTTGACCAGCGGGAACAGCGCCTGCTCGCGCGGTTCACCCGCGCCCACCCCGGCGTCCCCGTCGTCGGCGTCCCCGCGCTGCCAAGCGACGTCAGCGACATCGCAGGCCTGCGGGTGATCGGCGAGCGGCTGTCCGGCAACGGCACCGCGCGGTGAATGACGCCTTCGGTGCGTTGGCTGCGCACCGCGCCCCGTCAGCCAGCGCGGGCCTCGACGTGCTCCCGCCTGGCCTCTTCGAGCAGGTCACGCCATGACTGGACGTCCGGCCTGCGGCGCAGCAACGCACGTCGCTCCCGCTCGGTCATGCCGCCCCATACGCCGAAGGTGATCCGGCTGTCCAACGCCTCGGCCAGACATTCGGTACGAACGGGGCATGCCGTACAGACCAGCTTCGCCCTGTTCTGCTCGGCGCCTTTGACGAAGAGGCCATCCGGATCGGTGTCGCGGCAGGCCGCTGCCGTTCGCCAGTCCGGCTCTGTGCTGTGCATGCCCCCAGCTCCCTCTCGTATGTCATTCTCACTTCTCCGCCCAACAGCGCTCCCCGGCGCCAGTACGTGAGACGTTGACGGACTGTAGAGCCAGTTGGTTCCCCTCGCCAACCTGGGTAATCCAAATTCACGCCGACGTAACCAGCATGGGCTGATCGTTCTCAGCCACTCGTACTACCCGCCAGCCCGGCGAGGCCCCATGCGGAGCACGTAGCATCAGGGGTGTGCGTAGGACGGATGGCATCTTCAAGCTCCTCGGTCTTTGCCTGCTGGCAGGTGTGCTGCTCGCGGGCATGATGTTCCCATTCGTCGGGGGACTCGGCGTCATGTCCAACCAGGCGAGCGCGACCGTCGACAACACGTCGACGCACCTGGCCAACGTGCCGCCGCCGCTCGTCTCGACCGTGACCGACGCCGACGGCAAGCCCATCGCGTCGCTGTACCAGCAGTACCGCATCCCCACCGCGAGCGATCAGATCTCCGACGCCATGAAGTGGGCGCTCGTCTCCATCGAGGACAAGCGCTTCTACGAGCACAACGGCGTCGACTGGAAGGGCACCATGCGTGCCGCGATCAGCAACTCGCAGGGCGGCGACACCCAGGGCGCCTCATCGCTGACGCAGCAGTACGTCAAGAACTACCTGATCAACGTCGTCTACTGGAACGACAGCAACCCGAAGCACATCATCGGCAGGCAGAAGGCCCAGGAACAGACCATCGCGCGCAAGCTCAAGGAAGCGCGGATCGCCGTCCAGCTCGAAACCAAGATGTCCAAGCGGGCGATCCTCACCGGGTATTTGAACGTCGTCGAGTTCTCCCAGCGCATCTTCGGCGTCGGTGCCGCGGCCCGCGCGTACTTCGGCGTCTCGGCGAAGCAGCTGGATACCGCCCAGGCCGCCCTACTCGCAGGCATGGTCAACAACCCGACCGCGCTCGACCCGTGGGAGAACCCCGAAGCGGCGAAGAAGCGGCGCAACCTGGTGCTGGACAAGATGGTCGAGAACCAGAAGCTTAGCAAGAAGGACGCCGAGCGGATCAAGAAGCAGCCGCTCGGGGTGCTGCCCGGCGGGCCGGACAAGCCAGCGGCCAACTGCGTCGGCGCCGGCCCCGAACATGGCTTCTTCTGCCAGTACGTCGAGGACTACCTCCTGCGCGCCGGGATGGACAAGAACGACCTCTACACCGGCGGCTACACCATCAAGACGACGCTCGACCGCGACGCCAACAAGCTCGCCAAGGAATCGGCCGAGAGCCAGGTGAGCAAGATGGAGCCCAACGTCGCCAACACGCTCTCGCTGGTCAAGCCAGGCAAGAAGCGACACAAGGTGGTGGCGCTCGCGGCCAACAAGGACTACGGGCCGGACAAGAGCAAGGGTCAGACCGTGTGGGCGCTGCCGTCCGACGTGGTCAACCTCGGTGGCGGCGGCTCGACGTTCAAGATCTTCACGGCTGCCGCCGCCATGCAGGAAGGTGTCGCAGGGATCTACGACAAGATCGCCGCGCCGAACTTCCACATCTCACCGGTGTTCATCGCGGAGGAGCAGGAAACCTGCCCCGGCAACCCGCAGTACTGCGTCGTGAACTACCCAGGGGCGACCTATGGCAGCAGCATCACGCTGCAGGACGCGCTGGCGGTGTCGCCCAACACCGCGTTCGTGATCCTGGAGGAGAAAGCCGGCATGGGGCCGGTGGTGAACATGGCCGAGAAGCTCGGCATGCGTCGCTCGCTCGCGGCCAACGGCCAGGGGCTGCCACCCGACCCCGAATCGCGGAATACCGCGATCAGGCTCAGTCAGTCCGAGATCTACAAGCCGAACGGCAACTGGCCGGGCAGCGGCTCGTTCACGCTCGGACCCGCCGCGATCAGCGGGCTCGAGTTGTCCAACGTCGCCGCAACCATCATGAGCGGCGGGGTATGGTGCCCGCCGAGCCCGATCGCCGAGGTCACCGACCGCAACGGCAAAACGGTCAAGGTCCCGGAGGAGCCGTGCAAACGGGTCATCCCGGAGGCCCTTGCCGACACCCTCGCCGTCGGGCTGAGCAAGGACCACACCGGGGGCACCGCGACCGGCGCGGCCGCTTCGGTTGGCTGGGACCGCCCGATGATCGGCAAGACGGGTACCGCGCAGGACGCGAAGGCATCGACGTTCGTCGGCGCGACCCCGCAGCTCGCGGGCGCCGCGATGGTGTTCAGGCCCGACTTCCCTGACGGCGGCCTCTGCTACGTCGGGCCGGGCAACGTGTACGCCTGCGAGAACGGCAACATGCAGGGTGCGCGGACACCAGCGCTCACATGGTTCGGCGCGATGAGCAAGATCCTCGAGGGCAAGCCGAAGCTGCCAATGCCGGAGCCGAGTCCGAAGTACGAGCGGATGCAGGGAGACAACTGACCGCCACCGACGGCCCAGTCCGGCACCGGCACGTATCCTCACTTGGGTGAACTCAGCCCGTCACCGGAGGACCAGCACCGCGCGCCGTCTCTTCGCCGCGACAGCCGCCGTCGGCGGGGTCACGCTCGCCTACGCCGCGGGCATCGAACGCAAGCGCTGGACACTACGCGCGGCCGAGCTGCCCGTGCTCGCCCGCGACGCGCGACCGCTGCGGGTGCTGCACATCTCCGACCTGCACATGCTCCCCGGCCACACGTCCAAGCAGCGCTGGGTGGCCTCGCTGGCCGAGCTTGAGCCGGACCTCGTCGTCAACACCGGCGACAACCTCTCCCACGCGGCGGCGGTGCCTGCCGTGCTCCGCGCGCTCGGACCGCTGTTGAACTTTCCCGGGCTGTTCATCTTCGGCAGCAACGACTATTTCGGGCCGAAGCCGAAGAACCCGGCGCGGTACCTGTTCGAACGGGAAGAGAACCGCAAGCTGATCCACGGCCCGCCGCTGCCGTGGCAGGACCTGCGGGCGGCGTTCATGGAGCACGGCTGGCATGACCTCACGCACGCCAGGGAGACGCTCACCGTCGCCGGCCAGCGGATCGTCGCGGCTGGTGTCGACGACCCGCACCTGCACTACGACCGCTACAGCGAGATCGCTGGCAAGCCGGACGCCGATGCCGCGCTGCGGCTCGGCATCACCCACTCGCCGGAACCACGGGTGCTTGACCCGTTCGCATCGGACGGCTACGACCTGGTGCTCGCCGGTCACACGCACGGCGGCCAGCTCCGGGTGCCCGGTTTCGGCGCGCTGGTCACCAACTGCGAGCTTGACCGCTCCCGCGCGCGCGGCGCGTCGCGCTGGGGTGCTGACATGTGGCTGCACGTCTCGGCGGGCCTCGGCACGTCGCCGTTCGCGCCCGTGCGGTTCGCCTGCCCGCCGGAGGCCAGCCTGCTTACGCTGGTGCCGCGCGGCTCGACGTCGTCCGACGAAGCGGGGGAGTCCCGGTTCAACGCCGGAATAGGCGTCCGTTAGACTCGTTCCCGGCCCGAGATACACGGCATCGGGGTGTGGCGCAGCTTGGTAGCGTGCCTCGTTCGGGTCGAGGAGGTCGTGGGTTCAAATCCCGCCACCCCGACGCAACCGGAGAAGCGGTTCGAGTCCAACCCGGACTCGAACCGCTTCTTCACGTACGGGACCATCTACCCGTGACCACTCACCCCGAACCGACGGTGCCGGACAGCCTGTTCGCCGACCCTGTGGCGGAGGCCCGCTGGCGCGCTCGCTTCACCGCGGCGCGGATGTCCTCGCCCGAGTGGGCCCGCGACGCGCCATCGGCCAACATCTACGTGTCCAACGTCGGCGGCGTGTTCGAGATCTACGCCTGGGACCGCGTCACCGACGAGCACCGCAAGGTCACCGACCGGCCAAACGGCACCGTGCACGGCACCCTCGCGCCGGACGGCCGCGCCATCTGGTGGTTCAACGACACCGACGGCGACGAGTTCGGTCACTGGGTGCATGAGCCCTTCGCGCCGGACGACACGGCACCGGCGAGCCTGCCGGACATCCCGAACGGCTACCCGGCAGGCCTGGAACTCGGCATCGGCGTCACGGCTGTCGGGGTGTCCACCGACGACGGCACCACGGTCTACACCCACGCCGATGGCGCCACCCGCACGGCGTACCAGAGCGAGCACGACGCCAGCATCGCCGCGCTGTCCCGTGACGAGGCGCTGCTGGCGATCAGCCACTCCGAGCACGGCGACTCCCGCCACCCCGCGCTGCGCGTGCTGGCGACGGACGGCTTCGGGCTCGTCGCCGAGAAGTGGGACGGGCCAGGCAAGGGCCTTGATGCGCTGGAGTTTTCCCCCATTCCCAGCGACCAACGGCTGCTGGTGCTGCACGAGCGGCGCGGCAAGGAAGAGCTGCTGATCTGGGACGTCGCCAGGGACGCAGAGACCGAGATCAGCCTCGACCTGCCCGGCGAGGTCGCCGCGACGTGGTACCCGGACGGCAGGGCGTTGCTCGTCGTCCACTTCCACTCCGGCCGCAGCACGCTGCACAGGTACGACCTCGCCACCGGCGAGCTGACCGGCATCGACACCCCGCCCGGCCGGATCGGCGGCGCCGGCGTGCGGCCGGACGGCGCGGTCGAGTACGCCTGGTCGAGTGCGCAGACGCCGCCCGCGATCCGCACTCGCGCTGTCACCGGCGAGGACACCGTGCTGCTCACCCCGCCGGGCGAGAGGGCGCCGGGATCCGTCGCGATCATCGACACCTACGTCGACGGGCCCGGCGGGCCGATCCACACGCTCGTCTCGCGGCCCGCCGACGAGCCGGACGGCCAGCTGCCCACGGTGTTCTCGCTGCACGGCGGCCCGCACGCCGCCGAAGAGGACCGGTTCTCCGCCTACCGCGCGGTGTGGGTGGACGCCGGGTTCGCGGTGGTCGAGGTGAACTTCCGAGGCTCGACCGGGTACGGGTCCGCGTGGCGGGACGCGATCGAGGGGCGTCCGGGGCTGACCGAGCTGGAGGACGTCGCTGCGGTGCACGACTGGGCCGTCGCGAACGGCGTCGCCGACCCGGCCAAGTGCGTCGTCAACGGCGCCTCGTGGGGCGGGTACCTCTCGCTGCTCGCGCTGGGCACCCAGCCACGGCGCTGGGCGGCGGGGATCGCCGTGGTGCCGGTGGCGGACTACGTCACCGCCTACCACGACGAGATGGAGCAGCTCCGCTCGTTCGACCGGGCGCTGTTCGGCGGCTCACCGGACGACGTCCCCGAGGTGTACCGGAAGTGCTCGCCGCTGACGTACGTCGACGACGTCATGGCGCCCGTGCTGGTGCTCGCCGGCGACAACGACCCCCGGTGCCCGATCCAGCAGGTCGAGAACTACCTCGACCGGCTCGCCGCGCGGGGCACGCCGTACGAGTTCTACCGCTACGACGCGGGCCACGGCTCCCTCGTGGTTGCCGAGACCATCAAGCAGACCGCCATCGAGGTGGACTTCGCCCTCCGCACGCTCGCCTAATCCGCGAGTCGCACCTTCCGGTGCCGCGAGTCGCACCGTCGCAAGGCGCGAGTCGCACCTTCCGGTGCCGCGAGTTCTGCGTTCCGGGCGGTCAGCGGCGGGCGAAGTCGACGACCTGCTCGCCGATGGTGCGCAGCGTCGTCTCGACCTTGGCGTCGCTGGCCTGGCCGTTCTCGTCGAACTTGGTCTCAACCGAGTTCACCGCGCCGCCGAGCGGGGTCGGCCAGCCGCGCAGCGCGTGCACCGTAGTGCGAAGCTGGGTCAGGGTCGTCACCGCCGCCTGCCAGCCGTACGCGACGGCGACCGTGCCGACCGCCCTGCCCTGAAGGTAGGGGCGCGCGTCGTGACGGAGGTCTTCGAGGTAGTCGAGGGCGTTTTTCACCAGACCTGATGGCCCGCCGTGATATCCGGGCGACACCACAACAAGTCCGTCCGCGGCTCGAATCGCCGCAACGAGCTCCCGCGCGGCGTCGGTGCGTTCGTCGATCGCGATGTCGTAGAACGGCAGCACCAGACGCTCGCCCGTGATCTCAACAGTGCTCGCACCTGCGCTTTTCGCCCCGGCGAGCACGGCGCGCAGCGCGTGTTCGGACTGCGATCCCTCCCGGAGGGACCCGCCGATCCCTACCACGGTGATCGCCCGGTTACCGGCCATGCCTCATTCTCCTCACAACGGCGCGTGCTCGCTCGAAATGCACCGTACGACTTCGAGCCCGGTGGAGGTCTACCCGACGTGGCCTTGCTCGCACTCCCACCGCGCCGCGCGACCGTGCCAGACTGCTGATGACCCTGTCATCGCAGAGGAGGACACCAGTGCCGACACTCGCCGAGCGGATCCCGATCCCGGTGCAAACAGCGACCATGCGCGCCGCGATGGCGTTGCCCCGCCCCGTCCGGCGGCTCTTGGCGGGCAGGCCGATCGAACTCGACGGGCAGACGCTCAACCTCGACGCCCAGCTGATGCTGCGGATCAACCAGTTCGCGGGCATCAAGCTGGCGGGCGCGTCGCCAGAGGCAGCACGGACCAGCCTCGACTCCTCCGCCAAGATCGCCGAGCGCATCAGCAGGCCGCCGATGCAGAGCAGGCCGGTGCGCATCCCCGCGCGCAGCGGCGAGCTGTACTCCCGGCTCTACATCCCGAACCACGTCGGCAACAACGCGCCACTGCTCGTCTTCTACCACGGCGGCGGCTGGGTGGTCGGCAACGTCGAGACCCACGACGACGCGGTGCGGTTCCTGGCGCAGCACGCAGGCGTGCGCGCGCTGAGCGTCGACTACCGGCTCGCGCCGGAGCACCCGTTCCCCGCCGCCGTCGAGGACGCCGTCGACACCTATGACTACGTCGTCGCCAATGCCGAGGAGCTTGGCGCTGACCCGAACCGCATCGCGGTGGGCGGGGACAGCGCGGGCGGCAACCTCGCGGCCGTCGTCGCGCAGCAAGCCAAGGACAACGGCAGCCACCTGCCCGCGTTCCAGTTGCTGATCTACCCCGAAGTCGACTTCGTCAACCGGCGCGCGTCCCGGGAGTACTCGGCGACGGCTTCTTCCTCACCGACTCCGACATGAACTGGTTCGAGGGCCACTACGTGCCGGAGGGCACCGACAAGTCCGATCCCCAGCTGTCGCCATTGCTCGCCAAGGACCTCAGCGGGCTGCCCCCTGCCGCCGTGATCACCGCCGGTTTCGACCCGCTGCGCGATAACGGCGAAGCCTATTTCGACGCGCTGAGAACGGCGGGTGTTCCGGTCACGCTGCACCGGCATTGGGATCTTATCCACGGTTTCATCAATCTGCTCGGAATAAGTCCCCGTTTCCGCGAAGCGACGTTGGAAATCGCGGGTGTCCTGCGCGCGGGACTCGATTTGACCGCGAAATAGCGGAATCCGGCGCCGGTGCTACCGACGCCGGATTCCTGTCCCCCATCAGATTCGCTGGCGAGCGCTTATGGCGTCGGCAGCGGTAATCCCCCGCCTCCGCCACCGGCGCCGGGCACACCGACGTCAGACACAGACGGCACGCCGCCGAGGAGGCTCGAGACCAAGCTCGACAAGGTGTCCAGCAGGGTCGAGAGTAGCGACGACACCAGAGTCAGCGGGTCGGGCAGGCCACCGATCCGGTTTTTGACCTTGGCCAACGCCGCCTTGACCTCGTCAGTCTGCACCGATGCCTGCTTGGCCAAGGTGACGGTCTCGCTGGAGATCGAACTGCGTTGCCCGCTGACGATGCCGGTGACGAGCGACTTGGTCTCGTCGAGGGCGGAACCCATCGCGGTGAAGTTGGTTTTTTCCATGGTGTCGGCGAGTTCGACGCGAAGCTCGCTGAGTTGGCCTGCGATGTCGACAGAGCTGGCTGAACTGGAGCCGGTGCCTATGACGTCATCCGACGGACTTGCCGACGCGACTCCCGCGCCAGTCACCGAAAGCATGCTTCCGGCCGCGATAATGGCAATCGTGCGAGCGATTTTGCCTTTCATTGCGTACTCCTCACAGCGTCCGTGTCCGCCCTGAAATGGGCTCTATATGGCGCTGGAATCATCCGTACTCCTCGGTCGAGCCGATCACTACTCGCCCTCACCACTCCGGTGGACAGCACGACGCGAGAATCGATGACAACCCGTCGGCGGACACCCCCGGAACGAATGAGCCGCAAGCACCCACACGGGAGGCGGAGCCATTACCTTGAGCTATCAATTCGCGGTGAATTCACACGGACCTCACCCAACAGCGGCAGGAGTCTCACCCGAGTAGGTCATGTTGATCTACTCATCCCAGCAAGATCACCCACAAGGCTTGATCATGCTGGACAGGCAACCTCGGCCCACACGACGTCGAGATCGGACACTCGCGAGTCGCACCTTCCCGACGCGCGAGTCGCACCTTCCCGACGCGCGAGTCGCACCTTCCGGGATCGCGAGTCGCACCTTCGGCAGACTGGACCATGTGCGAGTTCCCACCGCGATCGACGTCGACACCGCCGCCATCCGCTGTCACGGCCACGTCCGGCACACCCCGCTGCTGCGCACCGAGGTCAACGGCAGGCCGTGCCTGCTCAAGCTGGAACACCTGCAGCGGACCGGCTCCTTCAAGCTCCGAGGCGCGCTGAACGCGCTGGCCAGCGGCGAACGGCCGACTCAGGTGATCACCGCGTCGGGCGGCAACCACGGCCTCGGCGTCGCCACCGCCGCGAAGAGCCTCGGACTGCCGGCCACGGTGTACGTGCCGGAGACCGTGCCAGAGGCGAAGGCTCGCCGCATCGAGGAGGCTGGCGCCACCCTGGTTCGGCACGGCGTGTCCTACGCGGAGTGTGCCTCCGCCGCGCACGATGCCGTCGCGCGGACTGGCGCCCGCTACGTCGAGGCGTACAACGACCCGGACGTCGTCGCTGGTCAGGGCACCGTTGCGCGAGAGGTCGTGCGGGAGGCACCCGAAGTAGACGCCGTCGTGGTCGCGGTCGGCGGTGGCGGGCTCGCGGCAGGCACCGCGCTCGGCTCGGACGGCGGGACGACCGTCGCCGTCGAGCCGCACGGTTGTAGTTGTCTGCACCAGGCGCTGGCGGCGGGCGAGCCGGTGGACACCGACGTCGACTCCATCGCGGCGTCCGCGCTGGGTGCCACCCGGATCGGTGACGTCCCGTTCTCCGTGCTGCGCTCGGCGAACCTCACCTCCGTCCTTGTGACGGACGACGATATCCTTGCCGCGCGCGACCTGCTGTGGGAGGAGTTCCGCCTCGCGGTGGAGCCAGCAGCCGCCGCACCACTCGCAGCGCTTGTGGCGGGCCGCGTGCCAGGCGAACTGCCGTGCTTGGTGCTGTGTGGCGCGAACACAACATGGACGCCCTCCGCCTGACACGGGACGATGACCTCATGGCACGCACCGACCAGACCTTCACCTCGCACGGCATCGAGTGCGCCGCCTGGCTGTACCGGCCAACGGGCGACGGCCCGCACCCGATCGTCGTCATGGCGCATGGCTTCTCCGCCACGCGCGAACTGCGCCTCGATGCCTACGCTGAGCGGTTCGTCGCGGCGGGCATCGGCGTGCTGCTGTTCGACTACCGGCACTTCGGCGCGAGCGGTGGCGAGCCGCGCCAACTGCTTGACATCGGCAAGCAGCTGGACGACTGGCGCGCGGCGATCGCGGAGGCCCGCAACCTCGACTGGGTCGACCCGGCGCTGGTAGCGCTGTTCGGCTCGTCGTACTCCGGCGGACACGTCGTCACGCTCGCCGCAGAGGACAGGCGGATCGCGGCGATGGTGGCGCAGTGTCCGTTCTCCGATGGGCTCGCGACGTTGCGTGCGGTCGGCCCGATGCACGCGGCGTCGTTGACGGTGCACGCGCTGCGCGATCAGGTGAATGCCGCGCTCGGCAAGCCGCCGCACTACCTACCCGCCGTCGCCGATCCAGGCAGCCGCGGCGTGATGACCACCCACGACGCCATGCCCGGCATGACGGCCATGGTTCCGCAGGACACGGTGTGGGAGAACCGGGTAACCGCCCGCATCGGACTGCGCGTGCCGCTGTACCGGCCGGGCACGAAGGCAAAGCACGTCCAGTGCCCCGCGCTGTGGTGCATCACAGACGAGGACACGCTCTGCCCCGCCGACAACACCGCCAAGTGGGCGGCCCAGGCCCCGCGCGGCGAGGTGAAGCGCTACCCGATCGGGCACTTCGACATCTACGTCGGCGACAGCTTCGAGCGCGCGGTGACCGACCAGATCGAGTTCCTGCACCGCCACCTGCTGGCTGGGTGAGCGCACGCCCGGCTACGCCGGGGGCAGACCCATCACGTCGGCCATGCACTCCACCGCGTGATCGAAGAACTCATCGGCGGGGTCGGCGCTGCCGACGAGGTGACCGAACAGCTCGAAGCTGACCATGCCGAAGAGTTGCGTCCATGCGATCAGCGCCTGCGCGAGCACCTCGGGCGGCACACCGGGCGCGATGACCGTCGCGACGTGGCGTGCTTGCTCGGCAAGCTCGGGTCGCAGCGACGGCGCCCGCACCGGACGCAGCACCTCCGCCTGCCAGCCATCTGCGAGCAGTTGACCGAGCACGCCCGCGACCCGGCTCGCGGGCGCGATGGTGTCCTCCGGCGCGCGGTATCCCGGCACCGGCGAGCCGTAGATCAGCGCGTACTCGTGGTTGTGCTGCCGCGCCCACGACCGGGCCCCAGCGCACAACGCCTGCCACCGCGCGCGGATGTTCTCGCGTGGCACATGGCTCTCGACGTCCTCGACCGCAGCACCGAGTGAGTCGTATGCGTCGATGATCAACGCGGTCAGCAGGTCGTCGCGGCTGGGGAAGTACCGGTAGATCGCAGACGAGGCCATGCCGAGGTCCCGCGCGATCGAGCGCAGCGACAGCCGCTGCGGGCCTTCGGCGACGACCTGCCGCCGCGCCTCCGCCTTGATCTCGCGGGTGAGTTCGTCGCGTGCGCGCTGCCGCGCCGTTCGGATGGCGTTCATAGCGTGTCAGTGTGCCACATCTGAGATCGTCGTTTCTGTTTGTGAGCACTGCTCTTTATTCGATCTTTGGAACGGTGAACACATGTTCATGAACGTGAGCAGTGATCTCGAAGGAGAGCCATGACCGCAGCCCCCACCGCTCAGCCGGCAGACTCGTCGAACATCGAACGTGATCGTGGCGGCACTGCTGCGGTTGGGCGTCCCGCTCTCCGGCGCGCACGTGTTTGCGGTGCGTGGGCGGACCAGCGGGCAGTGGCGCACCGGGCGCGGTCAGCCCTTGACGCACACGACCTGCTTGAGGAGGGCGACGACTTCGACCAGGTCGGTCTGGGCCGCGATCACGGACTCGATGTCCTTGTAGGCGGCAGGTATCTCGTCAACGACGCCGCTGTCCTTACGGCACTCGACGCCCTCGGTCTGCGCCGCGAGATCGGCCTCGGTGAACGTCTTGCGCGCCTTCGTCCGCGACATCGCCCGCCCGGCGCCGTGCGAGGCCGACTGGAACGACTCCTCGTTGCCAAGCCCGCGCACAATGTACGACCCGGTGCCCATCGACCCGGGGATGATCCCGAGGTCACCGGCACCGGCCCGGATCGCGCCCTTCCGCGTGACAAGCAGCTTGACGTCGTCGTAGCGCTCCTCGGCGACGTAGTTGTGGTGACAGCTGATCGCGTCGTCGAACCGCACCCACGGCACGATGTCGGCGACCGCTCGCTTGACCAGCGCCACCATCGTCGCCCGGTTGCGGGCGGCATACTCCTGCGCCCAGAACAGGTCCCTGCGGTATGCCGCCATCTCGGGCGTGCCCGCAAGGAACACCGCGAGGTCGCGGTCGGGCAGGTCGGTGTTGTGGGGCTGCTTCGTAGCGATCGCCATGTGCCGCTGCGCGAGCTGGTTGCCGATGCCGCGCGAGCCGGAGTGCAACATCAGCCACACCCGCCCGGCGTCATCGCCGTCCTGTTCAAGGCACACCTCGATGAAGTGGTTGCCGCCGCCCAGGCTGCCCATCTGGTTCCGCGCCTTGCTCCACATGTTCTGCACGCCGCTGTGCAGCTCGCGGAAGCCGCGCCAGAACCGGTCCCAGTCGCCGACGCCGTGCACCCGCGCGGGATCAACCGGCGCCTTGTGCCCCGCGAAGCCCACTGGGACGGCGTCTTCGATGCTGCGCCGCAGCCTGCCGAGGTCGTCCGGGAGATCCTCGGCGTACAGCGAGGTCCGCACCGCGCTCATCCCGCACCCGATGTCCACGCCGACGGCTGCTGGCGATACGGCATCGCGATGACGCTGCCGACCGTTGCGCCCTTGCCGAGGTGGACGTCGGGCATCACGGCGAGGCCCTGCGTCCACGGCAGGTTCGCGATGTTGTGCAGCTGGCGGAGGGCGGCGTCCTCGACCGTGCCCGGATCGGTCCACATGCGGATCGGCACGCGGGCGCCACCTACTGCGGTATGCATGACTGCCACTTCCCTTGCTGCTGTGCGGTGCTTCAGGATCCGCGCCACGCAGCGCCGCCGCAACGGGTTTTCCCGCTCTGACCTCGATAAAAACCAGTTGCGGCGGTGCGCGTATGGCGTCATCCGCACTCAGCGAAGGTGCGACTCGGGCTCACGAAGGTGCGACTCGGGCTCACGAAGGTGCGACTCGCGACGCCCTACGCGTGGGCGATGAGCTCCGCGATCTGCACGGTGTTCAGCGCGGCGCCCTTGCGGAGGTTGTCGCCCGCAACGAACAGCGCCAGGCCGCAACCGCCGTCGACGCCGGGGTCCTGCCTGATCCGGCCGACGTAGCTCGGGTCCTGCCCTGCCGCCTGCAACGGCGTCGGGATGTCGGACAGCTCCACGCCAGTCGCCCCGGTGAGCAGCTCCGTCGCCCGCTCGACCGAGAGCGGCCGGGCGAACTCCGCGTTGATCGACAGCGCGTGGCCGGTGAACACCGGCACCCGCACGCAGGTCCCGGACACCCGCAGCTCAGGGATGTCGAGGATCTTGCGGCTCTCGTTGCGGAGCTTCTGCTCCTCGTCGGTCTCGAACGAGCCGTCGTCCACGATCGAGCCCGCCATGGCCAGCACGTTGAACGCGATGTTCCGCGCGTACTTCGACGGCTCGCCGAGCGAGACCGCCGACCCGTCGTGGGTCAGCCGCGAAGCATCAGCACCCGCCGCCTCGATCTGGCTGGCCAACTCGTCCACACCGGCGAGCCCGCTGCCGGACACCGCCTGATAGGTGCTGGCGACCAGCCGCACCAGCCCGGCCTCGTCGTGCAGCGGCTTGAGCACCGGCATCGCGGCCATCGTGGTGCAGTTCGGGTTGGCGATGATGCCCTTGCGGGCCTCCTTCACCGCCTGCGGGTTGACCTCACTGACGACAAGCGGGACGTCGGGGTCGAGCCGCCAGGCCGAGGAGTTGTCGATCACCGTCACGCCCGCCTCCGCGAACCGGGGGGCGTGCGCCTTCGACGTCGACCCACCGGCGGAGAACAGCGCCACGTCCAGCCCGGACGGGTCCGCCGTCTCAAGGTCCTCGATGACGACGTCGGAACCGCGCCACGGCAATGTCGAGCCCGCCGAGCGGGACGACGCGAAGTACCGGATCTCGTCGACCGCGAAGTTCCGTTCCTCAAGGAGCCTGCGCATCACGGCGCCGACCTGGCCGGTCGCGCCGACAATACCGATCCGCATCAGCGACCACTCCCCGCGTAGACGACGGCTTCCTCGTCGCCGCCCAGCTCGAAGGCGTCGTGGATGGCGGCCACCGCGTCCTCGACGTCGGTGTCGCGGATCAGCACCGAGATGCGGATCTCCGAGGTGTTGATCATCTCGATGTTGATGCCAGCCTCGGCAAGCGACTCACAGAACTTCGCCGTGACACCGGGGTGCGAGCGCATCCCGGCACCGACAAGCGAGACCTTGCCGACGTGGTCGTCGTAGAGCACCGCGTCGAACCCGGCCTCGTCCTTGATCTGCTCCAGCGCCGCGACGGCCTTCGGACCGTTGTCGATCGACAGGGTGAAGGTGATGTCGGTGACGCCTGACGAGGTGCGCGACGCGTTCTGCAGCACCATGTCGATGTCGATGTTGGCGTCGGCGACCGCCCGGAAGATCCGCGCCGCCGCGCCCTTGTAGTCCGGCACGTCGGTCACGGTGATCTTGGCTTCTGACTTGTCGTGCGAAACGCCGGTGATCAGCGCCTGTTCCACGGGAATCTCCTCGATCGATCCGGCCACGAGCGTGCCCGGTTTGGTGCTGTAGGACGACCGAACCCGCAGCGGCACCCCGTAGCGCCGTGCGTACTCGACCGAACGCAGATGCAGGATCTTCGAACCGGTCGCTGCCAGTTCGAGCATCTCTTCGTACGGAACGGTGTCCAGCTTGCGTGCGTCCGACACGATCCTGGGGTCCGCGGTGTAGACCCCGTCGACGTCGGAGTAGATCTCACACTCGTCGGCCTTGAGCGCCGCCGCGAGGGCGACCGCGGTCATGTCGGAGCCGCCCCTGCCGAGTGTCGTGATGTCCTTGGTGTCCTTCGAGACACCCTGGAAGCCCGCGACCAAGGCGATGTACCCCTGGTCGAGCGCTTCCGTCACCCGCGTCGGTGACACCTCCACGATGCGGGCGTTACCGTGCGCCGCCGTCGTGGAAATGCCTGCCTGCGAACCGGTGAACGACCATGCTTCTTCGTCGAGCTTCGCGATGGCCATCGCCACGAGCGCGTTCGAGATGCGCTCACCGGCGGTGAGCAGCATGTCCATCTCGCGCTCCGGCGGGTTCGGATTGATTTGATCCGCCAGATCGAGCAGTTCGTCCGTCGTGTCACCCATCGCGGAGCACACAACGACGACGTCGTTACCTGCCTTCTTGGTTTCCACGATGCGTTCGGCAACGCTTCTGATGCGATCCGCGCTCTCCAACGACGATCCGCCGTACTTTTGGACTACGAGCGCCACTGCGCGCCAACCTCCTCCAACGGGAGCGCCCAGGCCCAGTCCTTGTATCGGGGCGGGCGCCGTCCCTGTAGCTGAACCAAGGGTACCGGCCGTCCCGACCCGTTCGCGGTACCGATGTGGCGCCGACCACTTTCCGTTACCCCGCAGGCGGGGCGTCTACCAGCCGTGATGCGTTCGCGATGATGTCGTGGTCACGGCGCTGTGCTACGCGCACTAGGCTATACGGACCAGCGTTCGCCCAACCCCCGGAAAGCCAGCAGTGAGTCCGACGGACACCGCAACGGCCATCGAGCCGCAGTCAGCTCCGCGCGTGTCGCCGGCCCCAGCCGGTACGCCGCGCAACGGCCGCGCCACATCCCGAGCGCTGCTCGCGTTCGCACCCGCGCTGGTCTACCTCGTCGTGCGCCACGTCGGCGTGCTGCTCCTGATGCTGCTCGCCGGTCAGAACAACACCACGGTGCACCGCTCGCTGACAGCGTGGGACGGCCAGTGGTACCTCGGCATCGCAACCGGCGGATACGCGGGGGCACCGGACTGGCTGCTCGACTCGCACGGCAACCGCACCCCGCAGACGCCGCTGGCGTTCTTCCCCGGCTACCCGACGGTGACCGGGTGGGTTGCCGATCTGACCTGGCTCTCGGTGGACACCGCCGCATTCCTCGTCAGCGTCGTCGCCGGGATCGCCGCGGCGTACGCGCTCGTCCGCATCGGCATGCTGATCCGGGGCGGGTCACGCCGCGTTGGCCTGATCCTGGTCGCGCTGTTCGCCGCGTCTCCGATGGGCGTCGTGCTGTCGATGACGTACTCCGAGGCGCTGTTCTGCGCGTTCGCCGCGTGGTCGCTGGTGTTCGTACTGCGCCGCCAGTGGGTGTCGGCCGGTGTGCTGTGCGCGTTGGCCGGACTGGTGCGGCCGACCGGGCTCGCGCTTGTCCTCGCGGTGTGCGCCGCCGCGTTCGTCTGTGCGGTGGAGGTCCGCCGCCGGGGTGGTCTCCGTCCTGCGCTTGGTCCGCTCGGCGGCCTCTTGCTCGCCCCCGCAGGTCTGGTGGGCTACCTGTGGTGGGCAGGCGCGCAGATCCGGGAGGGGCAGGGCGTCCTCGCGCAGCTCGGCGGGTGGGGCCAGCTGCAGGAGCGGGGCTGGAACTCCGCGTTCGACGGCGGCGCAGCCACGTTGCGGTTCACCGGCCACGCCATCGCGCGCTCGGAGTCCGTACACGAGATCGGCACGATCATGGTGCTGCTCATCGCCATCGCGCTGGTCGTCGTCGGCTTCGTTCGGCGGGTGGAGTGGCCGCTCATGGTTTACGGCCTCGGCGTGCTGATCATGGACCTCGGCTCGAACGGCTTGATGAACTCGAAGGCCCGGCTGCTGCTGCCCGCGTTCACGCTGCTCATCCCCTTCGCGCTCGGGCTGGCCAAACGCAAGCCCGCGACGGCGCTTGTGGTGCTGGCCGCAGTGACCGTCGTCAGCGGCTGGTTCGGCGCGCACGCACTCGTCACATGGCCGTACGCGATATAACGGAGCCATGCAGCGCAAGCCTGCGACGACCAGCGCCGCCGTGCACGAGTTGATCGCGCAGCGCTGGAGCCCGCGCGCGTTCGACCCGGACGCCAAGGTCTCCGAGGAGCAACTGCGCGCGCTGCTGGAGGCCGCGAGGTGGGCGCCGTCGTTCGGCAACACCCAGCCAGCGCGGTTCCTAGTCGGGCGCAGGGGCGACGCCGTGTTCGGCCGCATCCTCGGCACGCTGACGGGGCGCAACCAGGACTGGGCGCACCGGGCCGGTGTGCTGCTCGCCGGGGTAGCCGTCGCCCACAACGAGAAGGGCGACGTCCCCTACGCGGAGTACGGCGTCGCACTCGCCGTGCAGAACCTGGTGCTGCAGGCCGTGGCGGAGGGGCTGGGCGCGCACCAGATGGCCGGGTTCGACGCCGACGCGCTGCACCACGCGTTCGCGCTCCCCGACGACGTCCGGCCGGTGGTCACGATCGCAGTCGGGGTGCAGGCCGACGCCGACGTGCTCGGTGCGCAGCGGCTCGTCGAGCGGGAGCGCGGCGAGCGGTCCCGCATCCCGCTGTCGGAGTTCGCCCGCGGGGAGTGGGACGCGCCCGCGTTCTGAGCGACGAACACGACGTCCGGAACGGGGAACACGACGTCCGGAACGGGGAACACGACGTCCGGAACGGGGAACACGGCGCGGGCGGCGGGGGTTACTTCCCCAGCGAGCCGATGCGGCGGATGATCGCTGCGCCGAGGGAGGACACGATCAGCCAGAAGATCGCCGCAATGCCGTAGTTGACCAGGATCTTCAGCTGAGCGTCGTCGGGCTGGAACATGTCCTTGAAGCCGAGCGCGAGCGGGTCGGCCCAGTCGCGGACGAACGACACGATGCTATTGTCCTCGTTCGCGTCGGCGATGCTGAACACCACGTGCAGCACCAGTACCAGCGCGAACAGCAGGAACACCCAGCGCACTACCGCGGCGAGGATGCCGACGGTCTTGTCCTTGACCGCGACCCAGTCGACGCTCGGGCCGTGCTTACCGCCCATGGTCTCGTCCTCGTTCGACGTAGCGCTCGACTTGTCAGCATGCTCGGCCATGTCGGGAGTTTGACATGTCATGCCACTCTCCGCTATCGCAACACCGCCGAATCGCCCGGTCAGCCCGCTTGCGGCTCCCCTGACGGGTGCAACGCTCGACAGCGTGGTTATGCTTGAGCCGTGGCACGCGCACTCCT